>CAYRFU010000303.1:6065-8478 GCA_964423525.1 uncultured Burkholderiales bacterium
CTCGGTTGGGGGGCGCTTTCGGGTCTAACAGGTTCGGACCCCACCTGCCTCTATGCTGTCCCGGACAACGCCTATCGCCCCTCTCGCCTCTATCAGCTCGATGTCACCCAAGAACCTGCTCAGGTTCAACGAGAGCTCCTTTTAGTCGACCAAGACGATCAACCCATCAGTCTGGACTTTGAGGGGGTGGCCCTGGCCTCCGACGGATTCTTTTTGGTGGCCGAGGGGCGCGGCCACCACCAGGATGAAGACAAGACTCCCAATCTTTTGCTCCATTTCGACTTTCAGGGTCGGCTTATCAAGCAGGTGGAGCTTCCTTCCCAGGTGGCTGAGGGCCAGCTAAGATTTGGTTTCGAGGGTGTGGAGGTGATCGACGGGGAGGTTTTCGTCCTGTTTCAGCGACCCTGGGAGAACGACCAGGCCGGGATGACCAAGCTTGGTCGCTGGAGGGATGATCGATGGGACTTTTTCGCCTACCCGCTCGATTCAGCTTCTCGTGGGTGGGTGGGCGGCAGCGAGTTGGCCAAGCTGGGAGGCCAACTCATTGTGCTTGAGCGAGACAACCAGAAAGGCAGTCGCGCTGCCGTCAAGCGCCTCTACCGGGTGGAACCCAACTCTCTTCGTCAGGGCCAACCGGTCAAGAAGAGTCTGTTCTTCGACTTGCGAAGCTCGTTTGGCGACGAGGCGCCCGAGAAGCTCGAAGGCGTGACCTTCTTGGAGGATGGTCGGGCGGTCGTGCTGAGCGACAACGACGGAGATGGAGAAACTCGTCTTTTGATCATCAAGAGCGCCAAAGATAGAAACGCAACAGAAGGCGATCGACCAGATTGGTGAAAATGGTCTTGAAGTTGCGAACTTTCGATTCTCCTCCCAGTCGGTTGCGAAGCCGGGTGGCAACGTTAGTCCAGGGGCGACCTTGGCGGACTAGCCGGAGAAAAAGTTCGATCAAGACTCCCCCAGAAGGAGATCGTGGCCCTCTCGCCGGGATAGGAATTCTAAAAGATTCGACGGCGGTAGCTCGCCATCGGCTGGAAGAAACGTCAACCACTCTCCTCCGGCCTGGGCGAAGCCGGTGCGGTAAACCCCGCCAAGACCGAGGTTGACGGGGTGGGGAACGTGACGGACTTCAGGGTGGGAAGATTCCAGCTGGCGAGCGATGGTTTCGGTCTGGTCAGTAATGCCGTCGTCCACGATCAGCACCTCGAAAGTGTAGCCTTCTAACACTTCCAGCACCTCGGCCACGGTGACCGGCAGACCCTGTTGTTCGTTATAGGCCATGATGACCACACTGAGTTCGGGGCTTGAGGTCAAATCAGGACTCCAGCCCCGCCCGAGCAGCTCGTTTGCACCCCAGAGATTCTGGTCCAGGCAGGTGAATCCCTCGCGTGGATTAACAACAGAGGAGATGAAGACAGCATTGATTACTGGGGGAGCCGGTTTTATCGGGAGCGCCCTCACTGAGGTTTTCCTGCGGATGGGTTGGCAGGTCAAAATTTTCGACAATTTCACCCGCAACGCTATGGCCCACCGCCAGCTAGAAGACCGCAGCGGGTTGACCGTCATCCGAGGCGATGTGCTCGATTTTGACTCGCTTTGCGAAGCAGCTAAGGGCTGTCAAAGCGTAGTTCACTGTGCTGCCATCGCGGGCATCGATTCGGTGCTGAAGAGTCCGTCTCATACTCTGCGTGTCAATCTCGTAGGAGCGGCCAACATGCTGGAAGCGGTTCGCCAAGCGGGTTGCGCTGAACGGGTCGTCAACTTCTCGACCTCAGAAATTTTTGGAAGTCGGGCTTTCGGAGCCACCGAAGAGGATAATGCTGTCACCGGTTCAGCCGGAGAGGCTCGCTGGTGCTACGCCGTTTCCAAATTGTCGGCCGAACACCTGGCCCAGGCCTACTATCAAGAACACGGGGTTCCCGTGGTCACGATACGACCTTTCAACGTTTACGGTCCTGGTCAGGTGGGCGAAGGGGCCCTTCAGATTTTCGTGAAGCGCGCCCTCCAGAATCTCCCGATCAGCATCTATGGGGAAGGCAATCAGATTCGGGCCTGGTGTTACGTCGACGATTTCATCAGAGCCTTAGAGATTATTCTGACCCATCCCAAAGCGGTAGGGGAGAGCTTCAATATCGGCAATGCTCGTGCCGTCGTCACGATCTACGGACTGGCCAATACGGTGATCCGGGTGCTCGACTCCACTTCGAACATCGTCTTCGAACCGGCTCGAAGCGCCGATATCGAGCTTCGGGTTCCGAGCGTCGCCAAAGCTCGAGACATCCTCGGCTACGAGGCAGAGGTCGACCTCGATGAGGGGATCGTCAAGACGGCGGAATTCTACCGTCAGGTCCTCCAGCTCGCCTAGGGGCCTGTTGACATTCGACTGGCCGAGGAAGAAGGGTTATAACACGGAGGC
>CAYRFU010000304.1:0-8456 GCA_964423525.1 uncultured Burkholderiales bacterium
TGATCGGGCTGGTATTGAGTCTCACCACCGGGAGGTTGGTGGGGCCGATCGACAGTCTTCGAAGAGCGGCCGAGCAGATGGCCGAAGGGAAGCGCGACCTGAAGCTGCCCCTGGACCGCTCCGACGAGCTGGGGAAACTGGCCCAGGCCTTTCAGACCATGGTGGAGCAGGTGGAGGAGAGAGAGGAGCAGATCCGGGAACTTGAGACGAGTCGTTTCAATACTTTGGTCCGCAATATCCCGGGAGTCACCTTCCGTTACCTCTGTGATGATTCCAGAACACTCGATTTTATCAGTCTGGGGGTTGAGTCGCTCAGTGGCTATCCTGTCTCGGAGTTTCGCTCGGGTCAACGACGGTTTCTCGACCTGATCGATCCCTGGGACGCGCGCGATGTCAAAGCCGCCGTCGAGACAGCTCTCTCCACCGGGGAGCCGTGGGAGCTTGAGTATCGCATCGAACGACGCGACGGTGTTCGTCGCTGGGTCTATGAATGTGGTCGCGCCGTTTACGATGACGAGACCGGGAAGCCTCTGTCGCTTGATGGCATTATTCTCGACATCACCGACCGCCACGAGATGGAAGAGCAGTTGCGCCAAGCTCAACAGAGAGCTGACGCCGCTAATCGGGCCAAGTCGTCTTTTCTGGCTACCATGAGCCACGAGATTCGGACCCCGATGAACGCCATCATCGGTCTGAGCCATCTGGTCCTCAAGACCGACCTTCAAGAGCGTCAACGAGACTATCTCGTTAAGATTCAGCGGGCCGCCAAGAATCTGCTCGGCATTATCAACGATATTCTCGATTTCTCTAAGATCGAAGCTGGCAAAATGGAGGTCGAACAGATCGACTTTCGTCTCGACGAGGTGCTAGACGGAGTGACCAGTGTAGCCGCCCCCCGGGCCGCCGAGAAAGGCCTGGAACTCTTGATAAGGAGAGACCCCGGCTTGCCTGACCATCTGGTCGGAGATCCTTTGCGTCTCAACCAGATCCTGATCAACCTGACCGGGAACGCCATCAAGTTCACCGAACAGGGGGAGGTTGTGATTCGCGTCTCGGGAGGTGTTAAAGACAGTCAAGCGGAGCTGGTCTTTAGCGTGCGAGACACCGGCATCGGAATGACTCCGGAGCAGCTGGGCAAACTGTTCCGCTCCTTCTCTCAGGCCGACGCCTCGACCACCCGAAGATTCGGAGGGACGGGACTTGGATTGGCCATCAGTAAAAGGTTGATCGAGAGGATGGGTGGGGAGATCGAGGTGGAGAGTGAGCCGGGCCAGGGGAGTCTTTTCCGCTTTACGGCAATCTTCGGCCTCTCCCATCGAGACAATCGAACTCTTGAGGCTGGAGTCGATGTGCGCGATAGCCGAGTTCTGGTGGTTGACGACCATCCCGTCGCTCGCGATATCTTGACTCAGCTTCTGCACTCTTTTTCGTTTCAGCCGGTGGCGGTAGCCTCAGGGCCAGAGGCGCTCCAGGCTCTCGAGCAGGCCGACCCTCCCTTCGAGCTAGTGTTGACCGACTGGAAGATGCCCGAAATGGATGGTCTCGACCTGGTGCGCCAGATTCGTGACCACCCGCGCTTCGAGCCTCGAATCATTATGGTGACGAGTTACGGTCGGGACGAGGTGCGAGACCAGGCCGAGAAGCTGGGTATTCAAGGTTTTTTGACCAAGCCGGTCACTCCGTCCCTGCTTTTCGATTGCATCATGGAAAGCCTGGGTCAGGGAACTCGGTCCCGGCCCACCGCTGCCTCAACTCAAACCCCCCGCTTCCGCGGCTCTCCGATCCTGCTAGCCGAAGACAACGCTATCAATCAACTAGTGGCCCGAGAGTTGTTGGAGCTGGTTAACCTCCAGGTGAGCGTGGCCGCAGATGGCAAGACGGCTGTCGAGAGGGCCAGTCAGGGGCACTACGATCTGATTCTGATGGATGTCGATATGCCCGAGATGGACGGCCACGAAGCTACACGAGTTCTCAGAGCCAAGGGCTTCAACGACCTACCCATCATCGCCATGACGGCCCATGCTATGGCCGGTTCTGAAGCCAAGAGTCTGGCCGCTGGCATGAACGGTCACATCACCAAGCCGATCGATCCGGACCACCTCTACGCCACTTTGGCTCAGTGGCTACCCCACGACCTTGAGGAGGCGAGTGGCGCCGCCAAAGAGACCACTCTTTCTCGGATTGCGGGACTCGATGCTGAGCGGGGACTTCGCCAGCTTGGTGGCAATGAGAAGCTCTATCGAAGACTCCTCTCGGACTTCGTCAGGGATTTCTCCGATGGGGTCGAGGGTTGGCAAGAGGGAGAGCGGGAAAGTCTGGCCCACGCTCTCAAAGGGGTGGCCGGTAATCTTGGCCTCACCGCGGTCTACGAGGCCGCCGCCGCGGTCGAGAAGGAAGCCCGGGAGGGTGACCAGGGAAGGGAGCCTTTGACTCTCTTGCAAGCCGAACTCAGCCGTGTCCTGGCAAACCTTCAGGAGGCGCTGGCCTCAGACCCGGAAGAGGACGAGGGGGTCCCGGCCGAGGAGTTCGACCGGCGACTCTTTGAGGAGCAACTCAGCCAGCTTGAACAAGCCCTAAAGGAGGGAGACGTCGAGGCCGAGGACCTGCTGCGCAACCTGAAAGGCCAGTTCCAAGCTGCCGGTCTCGCCCCACTCTACCGTGAGATGTCCGAACAGGTCGACCTGTTTGCTTTCGACGAGGCGGCCGAACTGTTGAATTCTTATCAACGGGAATAGACGAACAGTTGAAATCTGCCGTTGACCCGAGCGTGGTAGTAAACGAGACGGTCATCAGGGCTGAAGGTGCCTGCCTCCACCAGGTCCTGCAGTCCTTCCACCTGGCGGGGGGGGCCAAAGGGGCGGTCCGGAGCGGTTCGGGTTGCAGGTTTTTCTTGGGGGCCGCAAAATCGCAGGCCCATGATCAAGAAGCTGATAGTGATCCTCTTCCTGTCGACAGCCGTTGCTTGGGCCCAAACGGCCTCCGACCTGAATCTGTTGACCCAGATGGTGCAGTTCCTGGTTGGGGGACCCCTGACTCAGGCTGAGCGGCAGGCTATCGCGGCCGACATGAGCAACGACTTTCGCCGGGACCCGGCTTCAGCCCGCCAGGAGCTGAACGACATTCAGGCTCTGGCTCAGCAGATGTCGGGTTTGTCGAACCCCCTGGAGATCGGCCAGGTCCGACAAGCCCTGTTGGGAGCCCTGGTGGCCGAATACAAAGGTGGCTACCGCTCCGGCACGGTCGACGTGGTCCTCAACCGCATTCAGCCCATGGCCTGGGACGGGAATCGTCAACTCGTCCTGACGGGCCAGGACTTTCAAGGCCTGGTCAACTACCTGGGCTTCGTCCGAGGAACCCCCCTTTCCGGGCGAGAGATTGGGGAACTCCAGGCTCAGTTGGTGCGAGACTTCTCTTCTCTGAGCGACCAGGAGCAGGTGTTTGTCTGCAACGGTAGTCTGGTTTGGAATCTTGTGTCAGCCAACGCCAACCGATTGGGCCAACAAGCTGTCCAGCAGCAGTACTCCGCTACCCAGGATCAACAGATGGATCCGGCCGTCTATCGTCAGTTGGCACGGATGAGTTTGGAAAACCACGCTTCGATGATGAACGTGATCAACAATATGGGGGGGAGCGACGACTACTGGACGGTCGTCGACCGCCCCTCCTGGTAGACCGTTAGCTTTTCTGTTTAGCGAATATGAACAATCATTCGGTAGGTAGTGTTGCCGCGAGTTGGAGCCACGATAATGTGGTAGTCGCCGTCGGAGGGGAGGGTGCCTGACCAGGCTCGCGCGTCGCGGACAAGAACTTCGTCTCTAGGCCCATAAATCTCGAACACGGCGTTGTCCTCCACCGAGGTGACGACCACGGTCATGCGCTGGCCTCTTCCTGCTCCCGCGACCCAGGTGTAGACGTTGCCTCGGGCGATGCTGTCGGCCACGCTACCATAGTCGGCTCCGGGCTGAAACTGAAGACGGTCAATGCCGTCGCCGGCGAGGACGGGAAGGGTGAGCAACAGGAACAAGATGAGTAATCGTTTCATCGGAGAGTCTTCCTAGCCGATCAGACGATCCCCTGTAGGACATTTCTGCCACTCTGACAGCCTAATTGTGAAATAGCTCACATTTCGCCGCAAATCCCTATGGTAGAATGGTTCTAGAAGGAGTTGATAGCAAATGAAGACCCTGGCCGAGATCGACACTGTCATCCAGACCACCGAACTCCAGCTCCACATGATCGACACCATTCTGGAGTTTTTAGACGCCTTCTCCGCCTAACCGCCACGCCACCCCCAAGATCGGCAGGGCCCTCGCCCTGCCGATTGCCGTTTTCTCCAGCGAAGGACTTCGCAAACGGTCGAGCAAATTCTTTACGGTGCTCGACCCAGACCGATTCTTGGGCCCCACGGCCGAACAAAAGTCCCTGGCCCGAGTCTACTACGAAGAGATTGCAGACCTGCCGCTGGTCTGCCCCCACGGCCACGTGGACGCTGGCCTCCTCAGTCGAGAAGAGGCGCGATTCAGAGACCCCGTCGAGTTGTTCATCAAGCCGGACCACTATTTGCTCCGGATGCTTTACTCCCAGGGGGTCCCCCTGGAAGAGTTGGTGGGAGAGCAGCCTTCGCGTCAGGTTTGGAGGCGCTTTTCGGAGAAGTTCTACCTGTTCCGCGCCACCCCCACGGGGTTCTGGTTGCGTCATCAGCTCAGCGACCTGTTCGGTTGTCACCAGACCCTATCCGAGAGTAACGCCGACCACGTCTACGACCTTATCCAAGAGGCTCTCGAAAGCGAAGCCTTCCGACCCCGGACCCTCTTTGAGCGATTCCGAATCGAAGTGCTGTGCACCACCGACGGGGCCATCGACTCCCTCAAGGAACACCAGGCCATCCCCTTCGTCGCCAGTTTTTCGTCTCGATGGGAGCTGTGGCTTGCGATCACGGAACGGGTGTGACCCGTCTGGCCCGGCTCGACGAGGGGGAATCCAACCGACTTTTTGAGGCGGCCTTGAAGGGTCTGATCGGGCCCGCCGAGGCCGAAGCGCTAGAAGGCCATCTCCTGGTCGAGATGGCTCGAATGAGTCTCGAAGACGGCTTGGTGATGCAACTTCACCCAGGCTCCTTCCGGAACCATAACCAGCCTCTCTACCATCGATTCGGTCGAGACATCGGAGCGGACATCCCGGTGGCCCACGAGTTCACTCGAGGGCTGCGCCCGCTTCTCAATCTTTATGGGAACGAGCCGAAGTTTCGGCTGATCGTCTTCACTCTGGATGAGACCACCTACAGTCGGGAGTTAGCTCCCCTGGCCGGTCGAAGGCTCCATTTTCGACCTCGACACGGAAGCCCTTGACCAGGTGGTCCGTCTCAATCTCGGGGGCACCATCCTGGCTTGCCAGCTGTTCGTCCCTTTAATGGTCGAGCGAGGTGGGGCTATCGTGAATATCTCCTCGATGGCGGCGGACCGGCCTTTGACCCGGGTGGTCGGCTACAGCGCCGCCAAAGCTGCCGTCGACAACTTCACCCGATGGCTGGCCGTAGAGTTGGCCATCAAATACGGCGAGAAGCTTCGAGTGAACGCTTTGGCGCCAGGGTTCTTCTTGGCCGACCAGAACCGCTCGCTCTTACTCAACCAGGACGGGTCTCTGACCGAGCGCGGCCAGACCATTCTGGCTCAAACCCCTATGGGCCGTTTCGGCTCGCCCGAAGAACTGGTCGGACCGTTGCTTTTTCTGGCTGGTCCCCAGTCGGCTTTTATGACCGGCGTGGTGCTGCCCGTCGACGGAGGCTTTTCAGCCTTTAGCCTATGATCGCCCTCGGAACTGCTGAAAGCCGCTTACAGGAGGAGGACCTAGAGCGACTCTTGAGCCAGGCCCTCGACCAGGGGTGGCTTGAGGGGGAGAGCCTTCTGGCCGTCATTCCCGACGCTACCCGAACGGCTCCCGTCGACTGGCTCTATCGAGTCTTATGTCGGCTGCTCCGACCTCATCGAAAGCTCGATTTTCTGGTGGCTTTGGGAACCCATCCCGTGATGCCTCAAGCCGAACTGGTTCAGCTGGTGGGAGGCTCACTTGAGCCTCAGGTCGGACTTTTCAATCATCGCTGGGACCTGCCTGAGACCTTCGCCGAAGTCGGTAAGCTAAGTCGCACCGAGAGCGAGGAACTGTCGGGGGGTCGCCTCCCTTTGGAGGTTCCTATTCGAGTGAACCGCAAGCTCTTGGAATACGACCGGGTGCTGCTGATGGGACCGGTTTTCCCTCACGAGGTGGCCGGATTCTCGGGAGGCCACAAGTATATTTTTCCAGGGGTGGGCGGGTCTGAGGTGATCCACTTTACCCACTGGCTGGGGGCCTTGGTAACCAGTTACGAAACGCTCGGAGTGGTCGATACGGCCGTGAGGAGGGCTATCGAGTTGGCCGCCGCTCGCGTGCCCGGGAAACGGACCGGTGTGTGTTTGGTGACCAGCGCCGAGGGGCTCCATGGAGCTTTTGTGGGGGAAACCCCCAAGGCCTGGAAGGCAGCCACGGAGCTCTCTTCTGAGGTTCATATCTGCTATCATTCTCACCCCTACAACACCGTTTTAAGCCTCCTCCCGGAGCGCTACCAGGACCTTTGGACGGGAGCCAAAGGGATGTACAAAGTAGAGCCGGTGGTGGCTGACAACGGCGAGGTGATCCTCTATGCTCCTCATATCCGCGAGGTCTCCTACACCCACGGTGACGTGATCGACCAGGTTGGCTATCACGTTCGCGACTATTTCGTGAAACAGTGGGACCAGTTCCGCCATCTTCCCTGGGGCATCTTGGCCCATTCCACTCATTTACGGGGCTGTGGGAGTTTCGAAAAGGGGGTAGAAAGACCCCGAGTGAAGGTCACTTTGGCCACAGCCATTCCCGAGTCTCGGTGTAGGGCCTTGGGGCTCGGCTATCGAGACCCGAACAACCTTAGAGTCGATGACTTCCAGGGCCAGGAGGGCGTGCTCGTTAACCCCAACGCCGGGGAAATGCTCCACCGTCTTAGGACTGGATGATTCGGTTGAGGGTGGCCACCGCCACGCCGGTGGCCGCTCCCACCGGCCAGACGTTTCAAAACTGTTAGCTGGTCATAGAATCCCAGATTTCGGTCAGCTCGTCGACCTCGCTTTGAACCTGGTGATAGCGCTGGTCGACTTTTTGGTGACGCTCAGGGTCGTTATAAAGTTCGGGGTCAGCCATCTGGTTGGTCAGCTGTTCGAGTTCTTCTTCGAGGGCGAAGATCTTGGCTTCCAGCGCTTCGATTTTCCACTCGACCCGGCTCGCTTTGGGGTGGCTTTGCCGCTTTGCTGGCGTCTTCTTCGTTTTCTTTTTGGCCGCTTCTTGCTCGGCTTTTTTGCGGGCTTCGGCATGACGTCTCTCCTGCTCGACCTTTTCTCGATAGCGGCTGTAGTTGCCTAGAAACATCCGATGACGCCCCTCAGCGATTTCCAAGACTCGCTCCACCAGACCGTCCATGAAAAAGCGGTCGTGGGTCACCAGCACAATCGTGCCGGAGTAGTCGTGGAGAGCCTCGAGCAAAGATTCTCGAGCACTCAGGTCGAGGTGATTGGTGGGCTCATCCAGGAGCAGTAAGTTGGAAGGCCGGATGATACAGCGAGCCAGGGCCACCCGACTCCGCTCCCCTCCCGAAAGAACCCCTACCGGCTTGTACACCTCGTCACCACTGAAAAGGAGACAGCCCAGCAGAGTCCGGATTCTGGTCTGGGTCGTTCCTCGGGGGGCGACCTCCTCCACGGACTCCATAATGGTGGCGTCCTCCTGAAGGGCCTCGGCTTGATGCTGAGCGTAGTAAACCGGCTGGAGGCGAAAGCCACATTTAATCCGGCCCTGGTCGGGTTCTTCTTGCTGGGCCAGTAACCTGAGCAAGGTGGATTTGCCGGCCCCGTTTTTGCCGACCATAGCCAGGCGGTCGCAACGACCTAGTTCAAAGCTGACATCAGTGAAGACCGGGATGTCGCCGTAACTCTTGCCAACCCCGAGGACCTTGAGCACCTCAGAACCGCTGGCCGGTCCGTCGCTGAAGCTGGCTTTAAGGGCTTTCTCAGCTGCCTGGGGAGCCTCCAGCAGGTCCCGTTTTTCGAGCTGTTTCTGCTTACTCTTGACCCGCGAAGCGAGGGTCGCCTTGGAGCGAAAACGCTCAATGAACCGTTCTTCCTTCTCGAGTTGCTTTTGCTGAGCTCGATAGGCGGCCTGATGGGCCTCGCGACGGCGCTCGGACTCTTCCAGGAAGTAGCTGTAGTTTCCAGGGTAGTCTTCGAGCTTGCCCCACTGGAAGGCCAGCACCCGATTGACGGTGCGATCGAGAAAGGTCCGGTCGTGGCTCACCATCAAGACAGTGCCTTTGTAGGAACTGAGATAACTCTCTAGCCACTCCACCGCCCACAGGTCGAGGTGGTTGGTAGGCTCGTCCATCAAGAGCACGTCAG
>CAYRFU010000305.1:0-8441 GCA_964423525.1 uncultured Burkholderiales bacterium
CAGCTTTGGCCGAGTTGGTCGAGACCACCCGCCGTGGGTTTGTCCAGGCCATGGACGATAATTTGAATATCGCCGTGGCCCTGGCTCAGATTTTCGAGATGGTCACCACCGTCAACGGGTGGCTAGAAGGCGGTCGCCTCTCGCGCCAGGACGGACAGTGCGTGATCGATTTTATCTTGGAGATCGACCAGGTTCTGGGCCTCAGGCTTCAGTCCGGGCTCCACTCGGAGGAGTTGTCCTCGGAGGAGAAGGAGTGGATCGAGCAGAGAGCTACGGCTCGAGCGGAGAAGAACTGGTCGGAGGCCGACCGGCTTAGGGACCTGCTCAAGAGTCGAGGGATTGTGGTAGAAGATACGCCCCAGGGCCTTCGCTGGAAACGCGAGAAAGTCTAATGGGCCGTCCCGACTCCAGCCTGGTCTTCGGTCGCCGCCCGGTGGTCGAATTGCTTCGGTCGGGACAGCCGATCAATCGTCTCTACGTGTTGGCGGGGGGGGAAGGGATTCCTAAAGAACTCTTTCAGTTGGCCAAAGAACGGTCCATTCCGACCGTTCGCTGTGATCGAAAGCGTCTGGACAATCTGGTCCGCAAAGGAAACCATCAGGGGGTGGTCGCCCAGGGTGCTACCCGTGAGTTCAATAGCTGGCAAGAGATTCTTGAGGCGACTGTGAGCAATCCCAGTCCTCCTTTTTTGCTGGTCCTTGATGGCGTCCAAGATCCTGGCAACTTTGGAGCCCTGCTAAGAACAGCCGAAGCGGCCGGAGTGGACGGGGTCTTGATTTCGTCCCGAGGGTCCTGCGGGTTGACTCCAGCCGTCAGTCGTGCCGCGGCCGGAGCCGACCTCCATGTCCGGATCGCGCGGGCGGACCGCCTGGACCGCTCTTTAAAGGATCTGGTTGGCTTTGGCTACCAGGTGGTGGCGGCTATGCCGGACGACTCGGTGCCCTATTTTGAAGAAGATTACCGGCGGGCCACGGCTTTGGTCTTGGGAGGAGAAGGGGAAGGAGTTACGCGTCAGGTTGCTAAGGTGTGCAGCCGGTCGGTAAGAATTCCTCTGCGGGGCAAAGTTGACTCATTGAACGTCTCGGCTGCTGGGGCTGTTCTTCTCTACGAGGTTGTTCGCCAACGAGATGGTGAATAATTTTCAATTATTCTCTCGGCTACGGAGCCCAGAGTGACGGGGTTTAGCGGGCTTGCCAAAAGAAATTGGCGGGACTCAAGTTTACTTTAGTAAAGACCTATGGTATATTGAGACAGATGGCGTGGCTTGGGAAATTGAAAAGAGACGGCACCGACAAATCCCGAATACGGTTGCCGTTAGTCCCGGTCAATGTTCACGCAGAGGTCCAAGCCCGCCTTATCTATTCTCTTGACTTAACCAGTTCACCTCTCTATAATGTGGGCATTGTTTTTCCGGGACCGGAAGCTAGACGGAGGGCGATTACTTGTTAAAGCTCCAACAAAGTTCCTACATGGAGAATCTCCAAAACGAGCCAGATGAGGAGATTGTAAAACTGGCCAAGAATGGCGACGAATTTGCAACCGAGTATTTGATCAGCAAATACAAGAATTTCGTCCGCGTCAAAGCCAAGTCTTACTTCCTGGTAGGGGCAGATCGTGAAGATATCATTCAGGAAGGTATGATCGGCCTCTACAAGAGCATCCGCGACTATCGCGCCGATAAGCTCTCGTCTTTCAGGGCCTTTGCCGAGCTGTGCATTACACGCCAGATCATCACGGCCATTAAGACGGCCACGCGCCAAAAGCACATTCCGCTCAACTCGTATATTTCGCTGAACAAGCCGATCTACGACGAAGACAGCGACCGAACGATGCTCGATATTCTCTCGGGTACCAAAGTGACCGACCCGGAAGAGGTCTTCATCAGTCACGAGCTGTCCGACGATCTTCGCGAGAAGATTCAGCAGAATTTGAGCGAACTTGAGTCTCAGGTTCTTCACTCTTACCTGGAAGGGAAATCCTACCAGGAGATGGCCAAAGAGCTCAACCGACACGTTAAATCGATCGACAACGCCTTGCAGCGCGTCAAGCGAAAGATTGAGAAAACGTTGGGAGAGAAACGGCACTAGCCTCCAAGCCCTTGTAGCTCAATTGGCAGAGCATCCGCCTTGTAAGCGGAAGGTTGCCGGTTCGAGTCCGGCCCGGGGCTCCACTGTCGGATTTCGCAAGTCTCGGCCGTTTGGCCGGGGCTTGACGATCGATAAGCCAGAAGCTATAATCACAAACACCTTTGCCGGGTCGTCTAATGGCAGGACAGCGGGTTCTGGTCCCGTATGTGAGGGTTCGAGTCCTTCCCCGGCAGCCATTATGCCGCGTTGGTCTAGAGGCTTAGGACGCCGGCCTCTCACGCCGGAAATCACGGGTTCGAATCCCGTACGCGGTACCAGTAACTAGGTCGCACTCTGCGGCCTTATTTTTTTGCGAAACCCTATGGTCTGGGGGCGGTTCTAGTGAAAGTTATGCAATACAGACTTGCAGCACTCGTTTGGCTCCTGGTGATGGCCACAGCCTGGGCCAAGCCACCCACCCGAGTCGAGCTTCCCAACGGAATGTCGGTGATCGTGCAGGAGACCTATGCGACCCCGACCGTCTCGCTCAACGTTTTTATTCGAGCGGGCAGCCTCCACGAAACGCCTGAGACGACGGGGTTAGCCCACTTCTACGAGCATATGTTCTTCCGGGGAACTCCCACTCGGACCGGCCTCGAGTTTAAGAAAGAGATCGAAACTCTTGGGGGGACCACCAACGCCACCACCTCCCGCGACATGACCCACTACTACATCAACCTGCCGAGTCAATTCGCTAACCAGGGCCTGGAGCTGTTGGCTGACGCCTTGCTGAACGCCGAACTGTCTCAAGAAGGGATCGAGAAAGAGCGAGAGGTGGTGCTCGAGGAGTATCGGATCGGCGAGAACAATCCCGCTCGCATCGCTACCGACATGCTTTACCAGATGGCCTACTCCAATCATCCCTACGGCCGCTCGGTGATCGGCGAGAAAACCAAGCTTGAGAACTATCAACAGGAAAAATTTTGGTTTTGGAAGAGTCAGTTCTATGTTCCCTCACGCACCAGTGTGGTGGTGGTGGGGGATGTCGATACGGAACAGGTGCTGGCCCAGGCCAAAAAACTGTTCGGAAATTTTCAAAGCCGCCGGGGCGCGCGCGATACCTTTCCGACCCCAATCAAACCTACCGCAGCCGTCTACAAAGAGGATACGGGACCTGTCTCTCGAGCCTTTGTGTTGTTGGGTTTTCTGGGGCCTTCGGTGAAGGACCAGCCGGATGTCTACCAGGTGGATGTGCTGAGCTTCCTTTTGGGTCAGGGAGAATCAGCCCTCCTAGAAAAGGAGCTGGTCGATTCGCAGCTGGCAGACTCAGTCTCCGTCAATTTTCTCACCCAGGCCGAACCCGGCTTGATCGTGATCGGGGGCATCGGCAAACCCAAGCAGGCTGAAGAGATCCGCCGAGCTTTGTTGGCGGCGCTGGAGAAGGTCAAAGAGAGTCAATTCACCGACCGTGAACTCCAGGCGGCCAAGAATCGATTGTTGGCTGCCTACAGATTCGGCAATGAGTCGAATAGAGGAAAGGCTGACACTCTAGGTTATTATGAGACCATTCATCGTCTAGGCTTTGCCCTGGACTACGACCAGCAGGTTCAGCAAGTGACTCGAGAGCAGATAGTGGCGGCAGCCAAGAAGTATTTGGTTGACGAACACTACGGGTTGACTCTTCTGCCTGGACGAAGGGGGCGGCGCCGATGAGGTGGTTCATCGTTGGGTTGGTCCTGTTGACCGGGTGGGGTTGGGCTGAAGAGCTGACTTCGGCCTCCCCGGCGAGGATTCGAGCCGCTCGAGCTACTCCCGTTGGCCGAACCGTCCTACCCAACGGGCTGGTCCTTTTGGTCAGGGAGGCCCCTCAGGAGGACCTGGTGGCAGTGGAACTCCTGGTGAAGGTGGGACTGGTCGACGAAAAGGGTCCCGTTTCGGGAGTCACAGCTTTGGTCCTCAAGATTCTCGAAGAGCGGATCGAAGAGAACGAGTTGCTGGCTTTCAGCGGGAGCGACCTGAAAGTTTCGACTGAGCCGGACTACGCCCGCCTCAGCCTTCTCACCACGACCGAGGAGTTCCCCATCCTCCTCAGGAGTGTGAGCGAAGCTATGAAGAAGACCCAGTTTGACGAGGACCGAGTGGCCAAGCTCAGCAAAAAGATGGTCGACGGACTCGGAAACCCAGGCAACGCCTTCACTCAGCTTTACAGCATCTTTCGTAATTCTTTTTATCGCTATCACCCCTATCGCAAGTCGGACCGAGGCAGTAAGCTAAGTCTGCAACGACTCACTCCCGAGCGCTTGACGGAATTCTATTCCACTTACTTTGTGCCCAATCGTATGGTTCTTTCCGTTTCGGGACGAATCGATCGCTTGAAAGTGGTCGATCGGGTTCGCCAGGAGTTCGGCGACCTTCTCCCAGGAGAAGGCCAGGTGCTCGAGATTCCTTGGGAGCCGAAAGCATCCGAGAAACAGGTCCATCTTTCGGCTTCAGCCGATATCGCCTGGCTCTTTATCGGCTTTCCTGCCCCTAGTGTGGCCTCTCGCGACTATCTCCCGATGGCCCTTATTCACTCTATCCTGGGGGACGGGCTCTCGTCTCGCCTCTTTACCGAGATCCGCGAGAAACGGGGGCTGGCCTACGAAGTTGGGGCCACTTACCCTATCCTACAGGGGCCGTCCCACCTCTTGACCTACGTGATCACTCGCCCTAACGAGGTCGGCAAGACCCGCCGGACCCTGCTAGAGCAGGTTGAACGCCTCAAGACGGAACCGATCTCACCGCTTGAGTTAGAAGGAGCCAAACGCAAGGTCCGTGGGCGCTACTGGTTGGCCCGGGAAACGAACAGAGAAAGAGCCCTTACCGTGGCTGTCGCCGAAACGATAGGTCTGGGGTATCAATTTGACCAGAATTTTCTCCAGGAGCTTGAGAGGGTGACACCCCAGGATATCCAAAGAGTGGCCTCCGCCTATCTGGTCAACCCCACTCTGGTGGTTGCTCGTCCTGGCGGTCGATTCTATCTAGACTTATGAGGAACCATGCAGATCGCTATCGACGGATCCGCGGCTAGCGGAAAGACCACCATCGCAAAAATCCTGGCCCGGCAGCTTGGCCTGGTTTATCTTGACACCGGTGCCATGTATCGGGCCGTGGCCTGGCGAGCCCAGGTTCAGGGTATCGCTCTCTCCGATGAAAGAGCGGTCTCTGATTTGGCCGAACGGTTGCCGCTTCGAATCGAGCCGTCGCCCCAAGGTTGTCGACTCCTCCTCGAGCAAGTCGATGTGACCGACCATCTTTATCAACCCGAGGTCAGTCAGGTCGTGGCCCTGGTTGCTTCCTATCCCGGGGTGCGTCGAGCTCTGGTCAAGCTTCAGCGTGAGCACGCCGCGAGTTTGGATGTCGTGATGGTCGGGCGTGATATCGGTTCGGTGGTGTTGCCGGATGCCGAAGTTAAGGTGTTTTTGACGGCCAATCTGAAAGAAAGAGCCCGGCGGCGCTGGCAAGAACTCGAGGGATGCCAGTCGCTTGAGGTGGTTGAGCAGGAGTTGAAAGAGCGAGACGCGTGCGATCGCAACCGGACCGACTCGCCCCTCGTCTGCGCCCCCGACGCTCTGACCATCGATTCGACCAGCGCCACCCCGCAGGAAATAGCGCAGCGGATCGCGGAGGTGGTCGAGACTCGGCGCGCTCGCACTTGATTCGAGGAGAGTCGGCTCGATTAGAGAAGCATCGCGCCTATGGAAGTCCGTCTGGGGGAGCTGACCCCTCAACAATTTCTGCATGACTACTGGCAAAAGAAGCCTCTTCTCATTCGTCAAGCCTTTCCCGACTTCGTTTGCCCCCTCGATGCCAATGAGTTAGCCGGTCTGGCCTGTGAAAGGGAGGTTCGCTCTCGCATGATTTTAGAGCGAGGAGGGCGAAAGGCCTGGGAGCTGCGCCACGGGCCTTTTCAGGAAGAAGATTTCGAACAGTTGTCGGATTCTTACTGGACCCTCCTGGTTCAGGAAGTCGACCGTCACGTTCCCGAGGTGGCTGACTTGATGGACGCCTTCGCCTTTTTGCCGGAATGGCGTAAAGACGACGTGATGATCAGCTTCGCCTCCCATAGCGGAGGAGTTGGCCCTCACACGGACAGCTATGATGTGTTTTTGCTTCAGGGTAGCGGTCGGCGACGGTGGGAAATTGCGCCCGCCGGTTCGGCCACCAAGCGGGTGGACGGCCTCGATCTTCAGGTGCTCGCTGACTTCAAAGCCGAGCAGAAGTGGGACCTCGAGCCGGGAGATATGCTTTATTTGCCACCCGGCGTTCCCCACAACGGGGTTGCCCTCGAGCCTTGCTTGACTCTCTCGTTTGGGTTTTTGGCGCCCACCAGGGCTGAGCTGATGATGGATCTGGCCGCCTACCTCGAGGAGCAAGGCAGCCAACGCTATCGTGATCCCGACCTTACCGTGCCCCACCATGGGGGGGCTCTCGACCAGGTTGCCCTGGATCGAGTTCGAAATTTCCTCGGCCTCACGTCTTGGGGGGACC
The DNA here is from genome assembly GCA_964423525.1 of uncultured Burkholderiales bacterium. Classification (GTDB taxonomy): domain Bacteria; phylum Vulcanimicrobiota; class Xenobia; order Xenobiales; family JADMJV01; genus CAYRFU01. The sequence continues at coordinate 6,597 of CAYRFU010000305.1, forward strand.
CGCAACTTGCCGATTGGTTTGGTCGGTTCGTGACTCGCCTGCCTCGGCCAGACTTGTCGGCCCCTTCGGAGGGCGTCCCCGACGATTTTGACGAGGTGTTCGCGGGCCCGCTTCCTTTGCGGCGGAGTGAGACGGCTCGTTGGGCGTTCTATGAGGGAACCCTGTTCGTGAACGGAGAGGCTTTCGCGGCCAAGCCGGACTGGTGTCGTTGTTTTTGCGGCCAACGACTTTTTGAAGAGAAGGCTCCTCTGGCCTCTGAAAAAGAGTTGCTTGAGACGCTCTACCAGAGGGATTGGATCTACTTTGCCGAGGATCCGGCGTGAACCGCGAGCTCCCTATGGTGGCCGTTGTAGGACGGCCTAACGTGGGTAAATCGGCTCTTTTCAATCGCTTGATCGGTCAACGAAAAGCGATCGTGGCCGATCGTCCTGGCGTGACCAGAGACCGAATCTACGCTGAGTGCGAGTGGAGTGGTCGGTCTTTTCTGCTGACCGATACCGGTGGCATCGATCCGGAGGACCCGGATGTCCTTCGCCAGCAGGTCTTTCAGCAGGCTCGTTTCGCCATTGAAGAAGCTACGCTTCTTTTGTTCGTGGTCGACGGTCAACACGGTATTCACCCTCTCGACGAAGAGGTTGCCGCTTTGCTGCGGGCAGGGGAAAAACCGGTGCTTCTGGTGGTCAACAAGACGGAAAGTCCCAAGGATTTGGATGAGCACTATCAGTTTTACGCCCTGGGTCTGGGAGACCCCGTCCCCGTATCGGCTATCCATGGAAGCAACACCGGAGACCTCCTCGATGAGGTTCTCAAGCATTTAGGCGAGCCGGGACCTGACCAGTCGGAGGAGGCTATCAGTCTGGCCCTGGTCGGCCGTCCCAACGTGGGCAAGTCATCTTTGATCAATCGCCTGGTGGGAGAGGACCGGAGCCTGGTTCACCACGAGGCCGGCACCACTCGAGATACAGTCGATAGCTTCTTCTTTTTTGAAGGCCAGCGCCTTTGCTTGCTCGATACGGCCGGGATGCGTCGCAAAGGTAAGGTTTCTGACGAAGTAGAATATTATAGTAGCCTCCGAGCCCAAGGTTCGTTGGCTCGAGCTAACCTAGGCATCCTGGTGGTCGACGCTCAAGAAGGGATCGTCAGCCAGGATAAACGGATAGCCGGTCAGATCCAAGAAGCCGGTCTAGCCTGCCTGGTGTTAGTCAACAAGTGGGACCTGGTTCGTCAAGTTGGGGCGGGGCAGCAGTTAGAAAGGTGGAAGCAAGAGTTCGCCGAGGTCCTGGGTGAGGAACTCGACTTTGTGTCTTACGCGCCCGTGCTCTATGTCTCAGCGAAATCAGGCGAAGGGTGTGAGGAGATTGTTCCGGCCGCCCTCGAAGTTCACCAGCAGTGGAGCCGGCGAGTGCCCACGCCAGTTTTAAATCAAATCGTGGGAGACGCGGTGGCGATGCGCCCTCCTCCCAGCTATAAGGGAGATTCTCTGAGGGTCTACTACACCTCTCAGAGCCGATCCCAGCCTCCTACCTTCATTTTGAAGGTGAATTCACCCAAGTTGGTGCATTTCTCTTACCGGCGTTATCTGGAGAACCAGTTGCGGTCAGCCTTCGGCTTCGTCGGCACCCCGATCGTCTTGAAATTTGTGAGGTGACTGTGTTTCCGCTTTGGACAATCGCACTTTTGATCATCTGCTATCTGCTGGGAGCGATCCCGTTCGGAATCGTTGTGGCCCGCCGATCGGATGTCGATCTGACCCAGCACGGTAGCGGCAACACCGGAGCCGCCAACGCCTTTCGGGCACTTGGCGCCAAAGGGGGAGCGCTGGTTCTGGCTCTCGACTTGGTCAAG
>CAYRFU010000306.1:0-8413 GCA_964423525.1 uncultured Burkholderiales bacterium
TCTTCTATACCCAGACTCTTGGTTGGCGATGGGACACAGAGTCGCTGACACCCCGGCCCAGTTGGTCCGTCTGTCACTTGCCAACCCACGGGCATTGTATGATCTGCTTTTCTCGAAAGCGGCTCAAACGTTGACGACCATCGCGGCCGATCCCAAACATCTTGGAGCAAAGATTGGGGTTCTCGCCGTTCTCCATACTTGGGGCCAGAATCTCCAGGCTCACCCTCATGTTCATTGTGTTGTGTCGGGTGGAGGTCTCGCTCCCGATGGCCAAAGCTGGGTCTCGTCTGGAAACAAGTTCTTCCTTCCCGTGAGAGTTCTCTCCCGACTCTATCGTGGTCTTTCGAGAGCGGCTGATCAGTCTGCAGCAGCCGGATGGGAGTTGGAGCAACAGTGCCAGTGCCACCCGAGAAGACGACCCGCTGGTGGCTACTCCGATGGCTCTGGCCGTTCTTATCCTGAGTCGCTGAAGCGCACTTCGCTCCGTGTTCCTCACGAAGGGGTGGGCCTTTTCAGTCGAAGTCGAAAGACCGAGCCTTGGCCGGGAGTGCTTTCGACCTCGATGTCTCCTCCCAGAAGGGAGGCATAGTGGCGACTGATGGCCAGTCCCAAACCGGTCCCTCCAAATCGGCGGGAGATCGATTCGTCGGCTTGCGAGAAAGGGACGAAAAGCCGTTTCTGCTGATCGGCGGTGATCCCAATCCCGGTATCTTCAACCTCTATCACACCCTCACATGGGAGCAATCGGATGGTGACGTCGCCTTGTTGGGTGAATTTAAGTGCGTTGGAGACCAGATTGTAGAGGATTTGACGGATCTTGTTGCGGTCACTCTCGAGAGCTTCCGAGAAGCGACCCTCAAGCTTCAGTCGATTGCCGTTTTGTTCAGCCAGAGGAGTTAAGGCCTCGACCACCTCCTCAGTCAGCAGGTTGAGGTCGAGAGTCTGGCGGTGGACCGGCATCTTCCCGGCTTCCAGTTTGGAAAGGTCCAGAATTTCACTGATCAGCTCCCGCAGGTTGCGGGCGTTTTTCTCTAGCGTTTGGAGAGAATCGAGGTCGCGGGCGGGCAGCTCACCTTTCAATCGACGAAGGAGCATCTCCGAGAACCCTATGATCGAGTTCAGAGGGGTCCTGAGTTCGTGGGACATGTTAGCCAGAAAAGCGGAGCGAGCCCGGCTCGTCTCTTCGGCCACTTTTTTCTCGTTCTCGAGCTGTTCGATTCGACGCCGATGTTGACGGGCCAACTCCAAGCTCCGTTCCCTTTCGGTGAAGGCTCGGGCCAGCTCCCCCAATTCGTCGTGGCGGGACTCCATGGCGGCCACCCCGTCAAATTCACCTTGCCGCACCTTCTCAGCCAACTGGGTGACCGGCTGGGCGACGTTGAAGCCTAGCAGGATGCCGAAGACCACGGCTACCACCAGCGAGCCCAGACTGAGTCTCAGGGTTTGCTGCCACAGGTCTTTGAGGTCGTCGGTGAAATCGCTGGCGGGGACGACCGTGACCACCTGCCAGTCGATGCCGGGTCCGTGGCGGAAGGGCACGGTTAAGAAGATGTAGCGCTGGCCGTTGAAATCGAGACGGGTGACGGTCTCGGCCTCGAACTTCTGAGCCTCAGAGGCTGCCCGAGCCAGCAGCGGGTGATTGGACTCGGTGGCCAGACGCCAGCTGTTGCCCTCGCCCAGGATGGGCGTGGAGGTGGAATTGGCCAACATTCGGCCTCGATGGTCGAGCACAAAGGCAAAGCCGCTGCGTCCGATCTCGAGAGAACTCAAGAAGCTAGAGAGATGAAAGAAGGTCAACTCGGCGTTGAAGACACCGATCAGCTGGCCCTGCTCGTCTTTGACGGGAAGGACGTTTCCCAGGCTGAGGGCTGCTTCCTGGCCCACTTTGACAGCCCACACGTAAGGTTCAGTCCAAGTTGGTCCGTCGGCTTTTACCGCGGCTTGATACCAAGGTCGCTTGTGAGGATGAAACTCGTAGGTCAACAGGTCGTCGGGCACCACGTTACCCCGCTCATCGAGCTGGTAGTTTAAAACGTTCGCGTCGTTAGGATCGACTTTGTAGCTCATTCGAAAACCTTGAGCCCGGGGATAGCGGATGATCCAGAAAGAGCCGCCATCGGCCCCGCCCCAACCCACTGAGCTAATGCGGTGGTGAACTCTGGCCTCGTTGTAGAAGGTTGAGCGCCACTCCATTAATTTGGAAGGGTCCAGATGTCCTTGTTCCAAGAAAGACTTGTTAAGGCGGTTGAGGTTCTCAGCCTCCAAGACCAGCCCCTGGAGATGGCCGACAATCCTCTGGTTCACCTCTCTAAGTGCGTTTTGACTGAGGCGCTCCACGGCCGAGTCTCCGTAGCCGACCAGAACACGGCCGAGCCCGATCACAGCTACCAGAACGGGCAGAGTCATCCAGAGACCGAGAGCGTAACGAAGCCTCACAGAGCCAACGTCACCCCCACCGGATGGTGGTCTGAGCCGTAGGGAGGGGCGGCCGGGTCGAAGATTTGACAGTCGAGAACCTCGATGTCCGGATCGGTCAGGACGTAGTCGATCCGCGTCGGCTGAGCAAGAGTCCCGAATTCGTGGTAGGTCCCTTGCAGAGAGCCGGGATGGATCGCTGCAAAGCTGTCCCGGAAGCGGGTGGTCAAAAGCTTGATCGGGTCAGATTGGGGCCAGGCATTCAAATCACCGGCTACGATGGCTGGTCGGTCTTGGAGGAAATCTAGCAGCTGTTGAGCACCACGGTGACGAGCCTGGTAGCCATCGTGGTCAAAGTGGACATTGACCAGGGTTCGGCCTGCCAAGTCGAACCAGGTGGCCAGGCGAGGATGCTTGGCATCCCAGCCTTTACTGCCGGGCTGCTCAGGGGTAGGGCCGAACCAGAAAACCCCCGACTGGTCGGGCTGTTGGCGAGTGGCCACGCAACACTGCTCCCCCGAGCCGTCTTCTTCTCGTCCCCTTCCGAGCCAATGATAGTTTGGCAGAAGGCCTTCCAGAAAGGCTCGTTGGTGGGGGAGGGCCTCCTGAAAGAAAACGACGTCCCAATCTCCGGCGGTCACCAGGTCGGCCACCAGGTGCCGCCGGTTGGGCCAGCTGTTGGGACCGTCGCCTGGATTGTCGTAACGGATATTGTAGGTCAAAAGTTTCAAACCATGGCCCCAAGCCCCTCGGGATGACGCCGTTGAAAGTCGATGAGGCGAGGGAAATAATCGCGAACCCGAGGGACCTCGAGGTTGATGTCAGCGATGGCGTGATCGTTGGTGTAGTGAGTAGGGTGAACGAAGTAGTCCATCACATCGGCCGGGATTCGTACGATAGAATAGAGCAGAGGAAAGCTCCGCATCAGCCATTTTCCGAGTTTCAGCGGCACCGAAATTCGAACCACGTTTCGGCCCGTGGACCGAGCACATTCGGTTAAGAGCTCCTCTCCGGTCAGAGGTTCTGGGTCGCACAGCTGATAGACCTTTCCTCGTGAGACCTCCAGTCCAGCTAACTCCTCGATGGCTCCCACCACGTAGTCGCTCGGCACCAGGTTGATCCGCACCCGAGAGGGGTCTCCCACCGAGGGCATGAGAGCGAGAAAGCTCGGTTGACGCATCAGCCACTGGGTAGTGTAGTAGGGCCCATCATACTTCTGAGTGGCTCCGGTGCGGCTGTCTCCGACGACGATGGAAGGACGGTAGATGGTGGTCGGAAGACCGTTTTTGCGATGGGCCTGAACATCGACCTCGGCTAGAAACTTGGTCTCTTCATAAAAGTTGTTGAACTGTTGGCCTTTATCCAGGTCGCTTTCCCGAAAAATCCCGCAGTGACGGCCGCTGACGTAGCAGGTGCTGACATACTGGAAGCGCTCAAGCTGGGAGCATTCTGAGGCAAAGTCCAACACGTTTCGGGTGCCTTCGACGTTGACTTTCATGCCGACCGCTCGGGAGACCGAGAGATCGTAGACGGCGGCCAGGTGGAAGATCTCCACGGTGGAGGCCGTCAGCTCGCTCCAATGAGCAAGCCCCAAGCGAGGCACAGTAATGTCTCCTTCCAGGAGTTCGATTCGGCCTTCCAGCTCAGGCTCGGCCGCGATCAGTTCATCCCGGCGTCGGCTAGCCAGGCTCGCGAACTTGGACTGAATCAGACAGACTGCCCGCGCTTCGGGGTGGCGCTTGAGCACTCCGGGAAGCAGTTTCGAACCTAGGAATCCGGGAAAACCGGTAAAGAAGATGACCGCCATAGGCACTCATTCGGGGACTCGTTTTCACGACCTCTCGCATCACTCATCCGACTCTTGGACGGTCGCTCGCTCTCTGTCCGACGGAGGGGTCACGGTGGGGTTTAGTCCCACGCGTGGATTCCTCGACGGACTGTCAGCCGAGATTTTGCCTCCCGGTCGGTTGCAGCTCCACAGCATCAGCCCTAACGGCCGCTTCCTTGCCGGTGAACGCAAAACCGTAGACGACTGGGAAGCCATCCGAATCGATACCGGGAGCGGGGAACTACTGGCTCTCGGTGATGGTCACCGAGCCGCCTCGGTCAACGACCGAGGAGAGCTGGCGGGTCACCTGATCGCCGGTTACCGCCTGACCCACGGTTTTCTTTACCGAGAGGGCCACAAGACGGTGGTCGAGCAGGTCAAAAGCTTCAAAGTTCTCGATCATCAGGGTAGGGCTGCTGGAACGGGGCAAGACGACCGCGCTACGGTCTGGCAAGGAAATCTTCGCAGCCTCGACCTCCCCGCTCAATTCGACTCTTCGGCGGTTTACGATCTGGCCGACGAGCGTCTGGTGGGAGCCTGCCACAGTGGGCCGTTGTCGACGCCGGTTGCCTGGAGTTGGAAAGGCGAGGTCGAATTCCTGGCTCCCGACCGGGGCGGGGTGGCTCTCTCGACCGGGAGAGACCTGGTGGTAGGTTTCGAGTTTCCGGCTCCACCCCTGGGTTACGATCGAAGGGCCCCCTGGGCCGTTCTGGCCTCGGCTGAGGTGACGGCCTTTTGCTGGCAGAAGGGTCAGCTGAGGTCTCTGGAAGCGCCCGAAGGCTGGACTTTAAAGGTGGTGTGCGATATCAATGCGCGCGGTCAGATGGTGGGTTGGGCTACCCACCAGGACTCCCCCCGACTCAAGAGGGCCTTCCGCCTGGACCCGATGGAGAGAACTGAAGGGGGAAATGCGCTCCGGCCTGCTATGGTCGAGGATGTTGACAAGATGTTGGCCCTTCTCCCTCACCTGGCTGCTTTCGAGCTGGCCGATTGGCGGGATCCGCGTCACCTCTACACCGGAGACGGCCACATCCTGAAGCGTTGGGCTGATGGGCTGGAGCCTCACCTGCGGGCGATAGTAGCTGAGAGCGACGGGCAGCTGGTGGGCCTGGCGTTTTTCCGATTGGGTGATGAACTGTTAAGCCGGAGCCCGAGTGCCCATCTCGAGGTGCTGGTGGTGTCTCCCGCCTTTCGCTCTCGAGGCCTGGGTCGTAGTCTGGTGACAGAGTGTGAAAGGATGGCCCGTGAAGAGGGAGCTCTAACGATGTCGCTCCACGTGTTCGGTTCCAATCAAAAAGCCCGGGCCCTATATCGGGCCTGCGGCTATGAGGAGGAGCTGATCCGCTCCATCAAGCGGTTATAGGCTCTCGATTCGCTCTTCGACCCGGCTCATCACCTCGGCCAGTTCCTCCTTCTCGCGGTCCGAGAGAACCTCCATCAGATTGTCCACGAATTGGCGATGGATGGTGACGGCCTGAGTCGCCACCGTTTGGCCCAGGTCGGTCAGGTGGACCATTTTGGAGCGAGCGTCGCTGGGGTTCACCCGTCGTTCGACCAGACCCCGTCCCACCAGCCTCTCGAGCAAACCTGAGACATTGCCTTTGGTCACTAGAAGGCGGTCTACCAGAGCCTTTTGAGTGAGGCCTTCCGAGTGACGCAGGAGATTCGCTAGAATGTCCAGTTGAGCGGTGGTGATGTCGATGGGACGCAGCAGTTCTGCCAGTTTGCGCGAGATTTTCTGGTAGGACCGGACGGTGTTGAGCCAGATTTTGAAATCGGGAGGTAGCGACTCCTGCATCGAAGGCTCTTCGACTCGTCTCGGTTGATGGCCTAGTGAGAAGGGTAGTCTGCCCGATTCTGTTGCGAGAGTGTTACAAATCCCCGCGAAGCGCTCCAGGGGCCCCTTATTTGAGGCTCCTTTAAGGCCTTCAGCAGAAGCTTTTGAGGAAGGTTCTCTAGTTGGAGTGAACTCAGAAAGGCAGGCTGTTATGGCACTTATTCTACCCGGAGGCCAGGGAGGTCCACTAGGAGGAGGGCAAATGATCGTGCTCGACCCCAGTTCCTTCGGCCGGCAACCCCAACCCCGCTAACCCCAACCCGAGCCGGAGGCGACCCCCTGGGAAAAGTTACAAGAGCGCTCTGATGCCGAGGCCCTGATCGAAACGGTCCGTGAGCAAGCCGACACCTTTGTCCGTTCCCTCAAAGAGCTCGACGACCAGGAGGGCGACCTTTTCCCCGAAGAGCCAGGCAAAGTGGGTTTCGTTCGCCAGCAGTCACAGACCGCGGGCGTGGGCTTCACCAGCGAAAAAACGGTCTACACCGACGCTCTTCTCGATTATGGCACACAGGGGCCCCCGAAGATGCGAAACGAGTCCTGGCGACCACCAGTGTAGTTGGCTTCTGGAAGTCGAATCGCTCGAGTTCGCAAGATGCAAAAGTTTTACAAGACGGGCCTGGCTAGTCTGGCCCAGGACGACCACCCAGGAGAAATCGATGATAGGAAAAGGAGAAGTACTAGTGACAAAAATTAAGCAAACCCCAGTCTTCCGTCGTGAAGTTTATGGCAACGGTTCCCCGCCACCCGCAAGTCTCAAAGAACTCCAAGCTCAGAGAGCAGCTCGCGAAAGGGCCAGCCAGCAACGGCAAGCGGCCGAAGTCGAAAAGCCCACCCTCGACCGCTTCGAGAATTATTTCGCAACTACCGAGTCCTACTTTCGAGTGTGTTACCAAAGGGGCCAGAGTTCGATGGTCGAGGACTCTGCCTCAGAACCTGTCAGAAGGGTCGTGCTCGAGCAGGCTCGGTCCCGAACTCGACTTCAAAGAATCGCAGCGGCGACTCTGAATCTTGCTACCCTTGGCCTGGCCCCCACCTTCGGCCTGACACGGGCTCTTTTCGGTCCCGACCTGGAGATTTCCGGTATCGCGGAATTCGACAAGATGGGTCGGTGCTCCAAAATGGAGGCCAACCTCCGTCAGCTCATCCCCTTCTCCCACGACGCACCGGACTTCAAAGTAGGGGGCCTAACTGAAGTGGAAAATTTCACCCTAATGAGAGACTCGAATACTCTCACTCTGACCAAAGAAGAGGATTATTATTGTCACGGTGTTTATCGCGGTGGCTTTCGAATCGAGGGGAGGGAGAGAGATGGTAGGGTGGAGGTTGACCAGCTTCCAAAGGAGGCGGTACATCGGAGATGGGTCTCAGCGCCAAGTACCTTTCCTCTTTTTCTTCGCGATACTGAGCGTGCTGGGGAGTACCCCTTAATTGGAAGTCCGATGCTTGTAACTGTAGGAGCATTGCTGGGCGCTAGTGGAGCCCCCGCAGCCGGGGTCGGCCTCATAGCAGCCGGGGCCGGCATCTTTGTGTTCGCAGCATTGGCCGTGTGTCCGCTGGCGGAGCTTTTCAAAGAACGACCACTTCCACTGGCTGATGGGCGCTTTTTTCAACCGCAACGGCGAGGAGGGTCGAACCCACCCGCCCGGTGCGAGTCTCTGCCTGCCGCTGGGTTTGATAGCCAGGCCCACGAGAGGATCACGCTACTTGAGAGTTTGCCCCCGCAGCAGCAGGTCTCGGCCTGGGCCAGATTTGGTCTTGACCAACCGAATCAGATGCCTGGTGTCCTCCAGCGACTGGCGACCTTTCGACGAGGCTTGGGAGAAGATGACGAGGATGGATTCCTAATGGCGGCGATTCGGGTTAGAGACATCGTGTCGTGGGGACAACACAATTTCTCGACTCGACCAGGAGTAACCGAAAGGCAGGCTCGAGGTCTCTGCGTCGTTCTAGCTAACCTGGGGACAGAAAAGATCACCCCAGAGCATCTGAGGCAAGTCGCCCAGGAACTTAGGCTAGAGTGCCCTGAGGCCGTCGAGTTCGGTGTCAAAACCCTAGAGCGTCTGGTGATGCGTGGAGCCGACCGGGACCTCATCAAACACTGGCTCGATCATAGAATGGAACACGATAGTGGGCCACACGCTCACTTGCTAGCGAGCTTGGCTGCAAGTGCTCCGGCGCCGGGGCTTGCTGGATAGTAAGCAACGGGGAATTCCAGGGGCCCTCCACGATCCGCCTCAGGTCGACACCCGAGCCAGCTGCCTTTTCGAAATCCTCGCAGCTAGGGGCCTGTTGACATTCGACTGGCCGAGGAAGAAGGGTTATAACACGGAGGC
>CAYRFU010000307.1:0-8409 GCA_964423525.1 uncultured Burkholderiales bacterium
GAGGGTCTGGCTCCTGGCCGGATGATTTTACCGACGAACAAAAGAAGCACCCACCAGTCAGGGCCTATCTTGCTCCCCTCAGGCGACGGATGATAAGATTCGATCGTGACGCTCTCTAGTCCGCCTCAAAGAGACACTGTCTTGCAAGCCTTCACCGACTGGGAGGGCTATCAACGCTTCCTGACTGCTGTTGAAGGAACCGGCGTCAGAGTTACCTACGCTCGAGGGAGGCTGGAATTGATGACCCCTTCGAGAAAGCACGAACGAAACAAGAAAATCCTGAGCACCCTGGTCGAATATCTGGCCATCAACGATCAGCGCCCGTTCGAACCGGGTGGTGCTATGACTTTCTCCCGCCGAGATTTAGACCGTGGCTTGGAGCCGGATGAATGCTACTGGTTCAGGAACTACGACAAAGTGACCGGTCGTAAATGTAGGACCACTACGCGGCTCCCCTGGTTTCCTTTTGTCGGAGGTCAATGATTTCGACCCTCCGTCACTCCCCGATGCTCTTCACCCCGGCCCGGCGGTCCGCAAACCCGGGCGCTACCATCAAAAAGAGCCTCACGCAGGCAAACCCTTACGCCAGCGTTAGCCCTTCAGGGGGGCTACCAGTTCCTACGTAGCTTGATGCATGGATCTTTCACTGGGGGCACCGCAACAGGAACTCGGGGCGCAGCAGCTCTCCGACTCTTCCACGGCGGCGTAGGCGGTGAGGTCGGCCCCGCTGTCGATCACCGCGACCTCGGAGAATCCCGCCTCTTTAAGTCCCTGCTCGTAGTCTTTGATAGAGATGGCACCGGCGATACAGCCCACCAGGGCGGCCGCGCTTTGGGCAAGCTCCGTCGGGAGGTCTTGCTTGAGGGCTATGTCGGAAACGGCCACCCGTCCTCCGGGCTTGAGGATCCTGAAGACCTCCCGGAACACGGCGTTTTTGTCCGGTGCGAGGTTAATAACGCAGTTGGAGATCACCAGCTCGGCGCTTTCATCGGGCAAAGGAATGGCGTCGATCATTCCCTCCAGGAATTCCACGTTCTCATAGCCGCTCTTGGTAGCGTTCTTTCGGGCAAGTTCCAGCATTTCGGGAGTCATGTCGATGCCGAAAACCTTGCCGGTGGAGCCCACTTTCTGGGCGGCCAGGAACACGTCCAGGCCTCCGCCCGAACCGAGGTCGACAACGACCTCTCCCTCTTTTATGTGGGCGATGGCCATGGGATTGCCGCAAGACAGACCCATGTTGGCTTCAGCCGGGATCGAGGCCAGTTCCTCGGCGCTGTAGCCGAACGCCTCGGCCACCGACTTCACGCCCGAGTGCTCGCTGGACAGCCCGCTACGAGCCGTTTCTCCGTATGTCTCTTGAACAGCTTTAGTGATTTCGTTCATGGTCTTACCTTTCTTGGGAATGTGCTCAGGCCACAGCCGGCCCGGGAAACTTGTGTCGGGTTGCGTTGGCCAGAGCCACCAGGCTGAGCATGACCGGAACTTCCACCAGGACTCCTACCACCGTGGCGAGGGCCGCACCCGAATTTAGGCCGAAGACGCTGATGGCCACTGCCACCGCCAATTCGAAAAAGTTTGAGGTACCAATAAGGGCGGCCGGGGCGGCCACGTTGTGAGGGATCTTCCAGAGGTAAGACCACACGTAGGCGATGAGAAAGATTCCGTAGCTCTGAATAAGAAGGGGTATCGCTATCAAAACAATGATGAGAGGCTTGTCCAGAATGGTTTGGGCTTGAAATCCGAAGAGCAGGACCACGGTGCCCAGAAGACCGAGGATGGTGAAGGGCTTCAGCCTACCGGTGAACTCAGCCACCCTGAGCGAGTTGTCCCCACGGTCTAAGCTTTTGCGGGTGACGTAGCCCGCGGCTAAAGGAATCACCACGTAGAGAACCACCGACAATATAAGGGTACTCCACGGAACGACGACGTCGGTGACCCCGAGCAGCAGCGCGGTGATCGGAGCAAAGGCGAAAACCATGATGATATCGTTGATGGAAACCTGCACCAGGGTGTAGTTAGCGTCGCCCTCTGTCAACTGGCTCCAAACGAAGACCATGGCCGTGCAGGGGGCCACTCCAAGCAAGATCATACCGGCGATGTACTGCTGCGCCGAGTCTGGATCGACTAGTCCGGCGAAAACGTAGTTAAAAAAGAGAACTCCGAGAGCCGCCATGCTGAACGGCTTGATCAACCAGTTCACCACCATGGTCACGCACAAACCCTTGGGCTTTTTTCCCACATCCTTGAGTGAGGAGAAGTCTACGTTCACCATCATAGGATAAATCATGACCCAGATCAGCACCGCCACCACGAAGTTGACGTTGGCGTATTCTAACCCGGCGATATACTGAAAAACTTGTGGGGCAAGCGAGCCAAAAAGGAGGCCCGCTCCAATGCAAAGTGCCACCCAGACTGAAAGGTATCTCTCAAAAAATCCGAGAGGAGAGGATTCTTTTTCTGCCATCACGCCTCTCCCAGGGGTTGGTCAAGAGCGTCCTTGAGTTGCTCGAAGGCCGCCACGGTCGTTTCGTGTCGTTCTTTGAGAGCAGCGTGCAGCTTGGCTTGCTTCTCGTGTTCTTTGCGACTCTCGTCATGGGAGCTCTGGTCTGCCCCTGACTCTTTGCTGCTCTCAAGGGAGTGCTGGTGATGGGCTATCTTCTGCTCGTGGGCCACCATGTTTTCCCGGTGTTGCTTATAGATTTTTTCGTGCTCTTCGAGACGTTTGGGTAGGGTCTTCAAACAAGCTTTGATCTGATCGTGCTCTTTGTGCCAGCGGTCCAGATCCTCTAGCCAATGAACGTGATTTCTATTCCATTCGCGGTGTTCTTCTTGACTTTTCATAATTTCATTCTCCTTTTAGATTTTTAATGAGGCTAATGGCTTTCTATTACCAGGCGGTGAAAATGAGGTAGAAACCCCCAAGAATTACCAAAATTCCACAAATTCTTTTCACAGCAAGTATCTTTCCGCCTGAGTTTTGACTCCAGTTTAAGTAGAGTTGTACTTTTTCGCTGAAGGTGCCCGCCAGGACAATCACGGCACAATGTCCGATGCCGTAGCTCAAGATCAGGAGCACGGCTAGTAGGACGCTGGTGCCGGCGAGCTTGAGCGAGACCCCAAGCACAGGGGCCATAAAAGCGAAGGTGCAAGGCCCCAGGGCAATACCGAAGAGCAAACCAACGCTCATGGCAGCGATTGCTCCCCGCTTTGTGGTTCCAAAGCCGCTGGGCATCGACCAGCCAAGAGGAACCACTTCCAGCAGAACGAGGCCCATCAAAAAGAAAATTCCGGCCACCAGATAGTTGGCCCAGGGCCCTAGGTCTCCGAGCATCCTGCCGGCCGCCGAAGTCGCCAATCCGATCAAAGCGATGCTGCCCATGATACCCAGGGCAAAAAGCGTGGAGATGAAGGCCGCCCGTCGCGTCGACTTCACTTCCGCTTGGCTAAGAAAGCCAATGATCAGAGGGATACTTGCTAAATGGCAAGGGCTCAAAAGAATGCTGAGAATGCCCCAGATGAAGGCCGCTGCTAAAGCGTTCTCAGGTGCCCCCTCAATAGACTGGTTCAGCCAGCCTAGAATTTCTGCCGTGCTCACAGCTGTATCCCAAGTTCCTTCCATTTTGTCAGGATCTCTTCTTTGCTGAAAAAACCCTCGTGGCGATACAATTCTTCTCCCGAAGCCGAGTAGAATATCTGGGTTGGAATCATGCGGATTTTGTAGCGAGAACTCGCGTCACGGTCGTCTCGGAGCTCTATGTATTCAACCTCGAGTTTTCCTTGGTAGTCTTTCTTGAGTTCGTCCAGAATGGGCATCATCTGCTTACAAGGTATACACATTCCGTTTCCGACATCGAGCAGTCTCGGAAGCTTGGTTTTTTGGGCGACCCCTTCATCTTCTTTGGGAAGCGCCGAAGACGTAGAAGGAGTGCAGCCCAGAACAAAAAGAGACAGTAGGAGCAGAAATGTTACGGAAAAATGTGTTCTCCAGCCGATTTGATACAACATTATCTGAGGCTCTCCGGAAGCGTCTCTACAAGAGCTTTGATCTCGTCACGAACGCGACGATAGTGGCCTAGAGCTTCTTCCTCGTTAGCAGCAGTCTTGGCCAGAGCCGGTGGGTCGTCGAAGCCGTGGTGCACCACTTTGCCCCCGCCCAGAAAAACAGGGCAAGTTTCATGAGCGTTGCCGCAGACCGTGACTACGTAGTCGAATTCTTGGTCCTTGATGTCTTCCACGGTTTTGGACTGATGGTCGCTGATGTCAACACCGGCTTCCTTCATGACCTGGACGGCGTTGGGATTGAGTCCGTGAGCTAGGGTGCCCGCGGAAAAAGCTTGGAATCGATCCGACTTCAGGGCTTTGGCCCAGCCTTCGGCCATTTGGCTTCGGCAAGAATTGCCGGTGCATAAAAATAAGATATTCATTTTGTTGTTAACTCTTTTCCTAATATGGGTGAGCCTTCTACTCGCCACGGCTCCACGGCGTAACGCTTCGCTCGATCAGCGACCTCTTTGAGGTAGGGTGCTTCGGCGGCCTGGCGCGACAGCAAGATAGGATCGGTGACGGTTAGAGGACTAAGGCTCTGGTTGACGACCCAGGCGAAAGGGCGAATTCCCGCTCTTTCCAGGTCGGCCTCCAAGGAGACCGCTTCGTGAACGGGAGTGGCCTCGGGGAGAGTTACCAAAATCACTTTGGTGAATTCCGGGTCTCTCAAATGGGGCAGCAGATCCCGCACCGCCTGTGGGCTGGTGCCCGGCTTCTTGAGCACTTCCTTGTGATAGGCTTCGGCGGCGTCGAGCAACAAAATGGTGTGCCCTGTGGGAGCGGTGTCGATCACCACCAGTCGCTCTTGGCCTTTCGCTACCGTGTCGGCGAAAGCCCGAAAAACGGCGATCTCCTCAGTGCAAGGGGAGCGCAAATCCTCCTCCAAGACGGCCCGCCCCTGTTCGTCAAGATCGGCGCCTGCGGTGGACATGATCTCCTCTGTGTAACGGCGGACTTCTTCTCGGGGATCGATCTTAGCGATCTCAAGATTCGTAAAACGCTCTTTCACCGCCTCGTCCACATGAGCTGCCGGATCTGTGGTGGTAAGAAGAACCTCGTGACCTCGTCGAGCCATTTCCATAGCCAGAGAGGCGGCGACGGTGGTTTTCCCGACCCCGCCCTTTCCCATGGTCAGAATGACGCCTTTTGGGTTTTCCGCAATCTCGTTGATTAGGGCCACGAGATCGGGACCTTTGTAGGGCTCCATTTTGGGAGTGGAAGCGTCGGCGAATTCATTCTTTTCTACCGTGAGTCGACGCAATCCCGAAATCCCCACCGGCGACCAGGGACGGAGAGGGATCTCGTTTCGAGGGAGCCGGGTCAAGTTGTGCGGCATGGCCGAAAGAGCTTCGTTTGAGCCATCTTCCTTGGCACAGGCCACCGGGTCGTTCTTGTCAAAAGCCTGGAATACTCCGTTGACCAGAAGATGCTGGTTGTTGATCCCCAGTGAGGCCAACTCCCCGCTGGTTCTTTCAGCTTCGGTGAGAGCGCTCGGTTCCGGGCGGGTCACCAAAACGAGGGTCGTTGTCTGACCGTCTTCCAAGGTCTCTCTAGACTTAGCGTAGAGCGCCTGCTGGCGCTGCAAGCCCGCTAAAGGTCCCAAACAAGAGGTGCCCCCGACATTGCAGTCAATAAAGTTCGACCAGGCGGCGGGAAGTTCCAGTAATCTCAAGGTATGTCCCGTAGGTGCCGTGTCGAAAATAAGGTGGTCGTAGGTCTCGAAGAGTGACTGATCGCCCAGAAGGGCGGTAAACTCGTCGAAGGCGGCGATCTCGAGGGTGCATCCACCCGAAAGCTGCTCTTCCATACTTTGCAGGGCGCTGTCCGGCAAGATTCCTCGATAAGGCTCTACCAGGCGTTCGCGGTATTTTCGGGCCGCCTCCTCGGGGTCGATGTTGAGGGCGAACAAGCCAGAAACTTCCGGTATTTCGCGAGGCTGAGACTCCAACCGCAGGCCTAAGACCTCGTCGAGATTGGAGGCCGGATCGGTGCTGACCAGCAAAACCTTTTTGCCTTCGTCGGCAAGGGTAATAGCCGTGGCGCAAGCCAGAGAGGTCTTGCCCACTCCCCCCTTGCCGGTGAAGAAGAGTATTTTGGTCGGATTTTTAAGGATTTGCACGATTAGCAACAGCCTTTCGGCCCGCAGCAACTCCCCGAGCTACTCTTCGGAGAAGCGCTCGAGCTTTCGAGGCTCAGCCATTCGGCCAGCTTCTCTCGTTCCGGATAGACACTTTTCGATTTGACTTCACCGTCGACCACCACCACGGGAAGCACAGTCTCGCCCTCTTCTTGAAGGAGTTGTCGGACAGCAGCATTTTCCACGAAGGCTCCCGCCTGCTGGGCGAGATCATATCGTAAAACGACGATAGAGTGAGACTTTAGCCAATCCAGATCGGCGGCGAACTTGGTTAGGGCGGGGTCCACGGATGTTCCACAGATACCGGTGGAGCAACAGAGGGCGGGATCATAAACAGAGATGCTTTTCATAATAGATAAACCTTTCTTTCTAGCCGTGATGATCACGGAGTATTTTTTCGATTTCATCTGCTGACAGAACTCTGCCGGTACTTTCAACTTTTCCATCAATGACCAGTGCCGGGGTGCTCATGATCCCCAACTTCATCATTACGGAAAGATCGTTGGATTTTGTGAGGTCGGCACCCAAGGATAGGCGACCCATCGCTACCTCGGTATTTTTCATCAAACTCGTACATTTTTTACAGCCGGGGCCGTAGACTTGAATTTCCATTGTTTCGTTCTCCTAAAGGTAGTGTTGAAATAGATTGAGAGCCCAGCCCGCGATAGTGAAGGATAACAGGAGCTGGACAAACAGGATAGCAAGCAATCGCCACTGCATGACTTGCTTGAGAAGTATAAACTCGGGAAAGCTCGCCGCCACCGTACTCATGCAAAAAGCAAGTGTTGTACCTATGGGGAGCCCTTTGGTGATAAGACTTTCCATAATCGGAATTACGGCAGTCGCATTGGAGTAGAGTGGGATCCCGAGAAGGACGGCGGAGGGAACAGCCCACCAACTAGCTCCATTCAAATTGGACTCGATCCAACCGTCTGGCACGAAACCGTGGAGCGCGGCTCCCAGACCTATGCCGATAAAGATCCACTTCCAAACGACTTGAAAGATCTCTTTGGTCTCATTCTTCGCGAACTCACGGCGCTCTTCCCAGGTGAGTTTCTTGGGGCCGGTTTTCTCACTTGAGGAAGCCGTATCCTTGGCTTCTTCATAGGCCTTAGCCGCAAAGGGCTGAAGCCATCGCTCCGCCCCTATGAGGTCTAAAAAGATACCACCGGTAATCCCCACCACAAAGCCGATGGTAACGTAGAGAAGAGTCAGCTTCCATCCGACGAGACTCAAGAGTAACAAGACGGCCACTTCATTGATAATAGGGGAGGTGATCAAGAAGCTCATGGTTACGCCAAGCGGAATGGCAGCTGACGTAAAGCCCAAGAAAACCGGTATGCTCGAACAGGAGCAAAAGGGAGTGATCGCTCCAAAAAAAGCTCCTAAAAGGTAGCCCACGAACCGGTTCTTCTTGGCCAAATAGTCTCTTACAAATTCCACATTGAGTGAGGACCGAACCAGGGCAATAAAGTAGATCATCACAAAAAGAAGAGCAAATATCTTGGTGGTGTCTTCAATAAAGAAGTGAAGAGCATCGCCAAGTTTTGTCTCGGCCGACATGCCCAGCAGGTCGTAGACAATCCAGTCCGCAAGATCTGTAAAAATTTTCAACATTTTCTCAAAAACTCCTTTGGTGCCCAGTCTCCTGAGAGCTTCTTATAGACTTGAGACAAGACAACGAAGCCTCTTAAGAGTGCGAGGATTGAGGCAGTAGCAAACTCGAGGTCCGTCGATTGCCCCCTGAATAATCCTCGCTTCTTTCAAAACATTGAGATGCTGAGACACTGTGGATTGAGAGAGTGGTAACTCATCTACAATATCTCCGCAAACGCAGGTTGTCCGGCGAGCCAGTAAGCGAACGATCTGAATCCGAGCCGGGTGCCCGAGAGCTTTGGTGAGTATGGCTAATTCTTCGTCGGCCTCTGGACCCTCAACGGGACGAAGGTCGGGCTCGGGAGATTCAGGCTTGGGAGAGCAAGTTTCTTTCATCGTTTTTTTACGATACATCTCCTTGGAGCTTAGGTCAATAGGTATGAGCTTCCGAAATCCTCGCCACACACTCGACACAAACCAATTCGCCGCTGACTGCTTCTGACTCCAAGCCGGCGGCCCAACCGTGACCGTATTTACGCCCCGGACCAGTTGGCGTAAATCACCACGGCGATAGCCAGGTGTCCCTGCCCACCTGAAAACTAACACTTTATCGGTCTGAAATCTCCCCACAC
>CAYRFU010000308.1:0-8392 GCA_964423525.1 uncultured Burkholderiales bacterium
AATTGCTCACTAAATTGAGCACCGAAAGTGTCTCATTTATCTTGACATGTTCCGCACTCCCACACCGGGAACGTCGGTGGTGATCAGCCCGGGAGGAACCAGGTCCGGATGGCCTCTCGGAAGGTCGGCCCAGGTCGGGAGAAATAGGATCAGAGTGAGTAGTGAAACAAGCTTGCCATAGGGTGTAATGAAAATCGCCTCCCGCCTTAATTATAGCGGGTTTGAGCCCCAAACCGAATGCCTTTTCCCATCCGATCACCGTTTTCTCTAAAAAAAGGCGCCAGAATCGGCGTTTTTAGCCCTTCGGGTCCCTGCGATCCCAAGTTATTAGAGCGTTCCGTCGAGCTGTTAGTGGGGTGGGGATACCAACCTGTCGTCCATCCTAACGCTGCCGGTCGCAACGGCTACCTGGCGGCCTCCGATCGAGAACGCCTGGAGGCGACCGTATGGGCCCTGAGTTCGTCTGAAGTGGAGGCCGCCTGGATGGCCCGAGGCGGCTACGGGTTGACGCGGATCATACCGGAGCTGCCCTGGTCTTCGCTGGTGCCTCGACCCGTGCTCGGATTCTCGGACGGCACCGCTCTTCTTTATCCTCTCTGGAGTCTCGGCTGGCAGCAGCTGGTTCACGGTCCCGTCCTGCACAGCCTGGTGGATTCGCCGGAGAAGGCGAGAACCCAACGTTTTTTGGCCGGGGAAGAATCGCCACTAGGAGGAGAACGGGTGGCGGGCGGCCGAGCCCGAGGCGCTCTGGTCGGGGGGAACCTCTGCGTTCTCAATAGCCTCTGCGGGACCAGCCAGCAGTTCCGAGGCGAAGGCACGATCTTGCTGCTTGAGGATGTGACAGAGCAGCCCTACCGGCTCGACCGTTACCTGACTCAGATGCGGCATAGCGGCTGCTTTGAGGGTGTGGCCGGAATCGCACTGGGGCAATTCAGTCAGTGCGGCTCCCGTCCCGAGCAAGCCGTCCTAACCTGCCTGGAGGACCTCGGTCTTCCCATCGTTAAAGACGTTCTGGTCGGCCACGGAGAGGATAATCGCCCTTTCCTTTACGGCCGAGAAGTCGTTTTGGATGAGCGGGGCCTCAGTTACGCCTGATCGGTCTTCTGAAGGGTCAAAATCCAGCGACCGTAAAGATAGATTCCAACCGCTGAAAGAAGCCCGATGGTTCCCATGATATACCAGACCATGCCGACATTGTGGCTCTGATAGAGAATCTCAGTCAGCACCTTCGGGCTCTGGCCGGTAAACTCCACCAGCCGTGAGAAGGCTTCGCCGGTTGGGATCGAAGCCACATCCTGACTACCCATGCCTCGTTCTAGCAGCAGTTCCCTGGCGAAGCGCTCTTTGGAGGCGAACTGGTCGTACAGCCAGGGCCCGACCTTCCCCTCGATGGTCCACCCCACAGCCAACGAAATCTGAGAAAATCCCAGATACATCGCTTTCTTATCGTCAGGGGCGATGTTGCCGAGGAACTCTTTGAATTTGGGAGATGA
This sequence comes from uncultured Burkholderiales bacterium, assembly GCA_964423525.1. Lineage (GTDB taxonomy): Bacteria > Vulcanimicrobiota > Xenobia > Xenobiales > JADMJV01 > CAYRFU01. The sequence continues at coordinate 1,494 of CAYRFU010000308.1, forward strand.
GAGCATCTCGCCGACGGAGAAAATGGCGATGGCCAACACGGTGAACCAACCGAGGTTGGTGTAGCCTGTTACAAACATTGCCAGCGAGCTGAAAACGGTTCCCACCACCATACTGGTGGTGGCTCGCATCCTTCCGCTCAGGAAGGCGAACAGAAAACAGGTCAGCATGATCAAGCCGCCATTGACGTTGAGCATACCTTCCGGAAGAATCGCGGTTCCCTCTTTGTTCATCACCACAAAGAACTTGACAACCGCGCTGTCGCTGCCGCCGCTACCGAAGAAGGTGGTGACAATATCGCTTGTATCGACCCACTCGTCGATATGCACCGGCAAGACGTCGAAAAGAGCGTTGAACATAAACCAGAAGCCCGAAAAAATGGCCAGATAAATCCACATGACCGGCTTTTTCAGCTCCTCGATGGAATCCCGCACCAGGCTAGTTTTGTGACCTTCGGCTTGGCGCTTCTTGCGCTCTTCGATGCCCGGTTCTTGATAGGTCATCAGGAGGAGAAAGTTGAAACAAATAATCGCGGCGCAGGCATAAAAAACATTGGACCAGGCCATCTTTCGCATTAAACCAGCCAGGAGGGGACCGAGGAATCCTCCTATGTTGACCGTCTGGTAGAATATCCCCCAGGCCATCGAACTGTTTCGTCGGTCGGTGGCTTTCACCATCGTGCCTTGGATGCCCGGTTTGAAGATGGCCGTCCCGATAGCCAGCAGGATAGCTCCGACGAAGAAGCCCCCGTAGGTCGGAAACCAGGCCATGGTCAGGTAGCCGAAAATCTTGATCACGGTAGAAGTAAAAATGGTCTCTTTATAGCCGTAACGGTCAGCCACTCCACCCGTAAGAGCCGGGACAATTGACTGGAGCAGGGCCCACACCATCAGGATGGTGCCGAAGTCACTCATGGTGATGCCCAGCCCGCCAGCTGAGACCGGGTCTTTGGCGTAAAGGGCGGCCACAGCTTTGACGCCATAGTAGGCAAGCCGCTCGACCATCTCCATTCCGCCCACGACCCAGAAGACGTATCCCAGGCTAGCGATCGAAGCAAACAGACCGAGTTGCTCGACTTCGACCAGAGAATTTTGTTTTTGAGGTTTGGTTTCTAATACGGGTGGCATTTAGTGATCTAAACCCTGAGGTGTTACCAAAAAACGAGGAAGATGTTAAAACCTGTATGATCGTCTGCGACCCGGCTAGCCAGCCGGCGGTCGACTGGTTTCGGAGCCAACTGGAGTCAGACCCAACCGGAACGCGCCAGCAATATGGTCAGATTCAAGAGCAATTGATCTCGTCCAAGCTGCTTTTTAACCAGGCGCCTCTCCCGCTCTGCTTCGCCCCGGCCGTTATCACCCGTGAGCGGCTCGGGCCCCTCAGACAGCAACTCTCTCGTCTGATGGGGTTGTTGTTTAAGCTAGAAAAGAATCTGGCCGATCCTTACTGGCTGAAGGTCCTCGGGGTTGACCCCAGAGAGCAGGAACTGATCACTCTACCGAGCCGACTCCCTCCCGGACGCGCCCTCTCCCGCGTGGACGGTTTTCTCGGCCCTCAGGTTGGCCCAGATTTGGGCTATCGAGTGGTGGAGTTGAATGTCGACAGCCCCGGTGGTGGCGCTTTCATGGATACCTGCGCTCGCCTACTCCGCAAGAGTCCCTTGTGGCGAGCCTTCATCCGGCGCCATCCGGGACGCTATCTGGCCACCGATGGCCGAGTGCTCCAACAGTTATTGCGGTGCTGGCGAGACTGGGGAGGCACCGAGCTTCCCCGGGTAGCCATTGTCGATTGGATCACGGTAAACACTGTGGAGGAGTTCGAACTGCTCAAGAAACGTTTCTCCGAATCGGGCCTGGAGACTGTCATCTGCGACCCTCGAGAACTGGAATACAAGAACGGGAAACTACACTGCTACGACGGCAAGCCGATCGACCTTGTCTACCGGCGGGTCCTCGTGGAGGATCTTCTGGCTCATCCGGAGGAGTCCCGAGCCCTTATCTGGGCTTGTCGGGAGCAGGCCGTTTGTCTGGTCAATCCTTTCCGGTGTAAGCCCCTCACCATCAAATCTCTAATGGCCTTGCTCCATCAACCTGAAGGAGAGCGATTGCTGGCTCCGTCAGAACTTCGGTTTGTGCGCTCTCTGATTCCCTGGACAGCCGTTCCCGGACCGCAAAACCTGGAGAAGCTTCGGAGCGAGAAAGACAGCCTGGTGCTCAAGCCGCGCGACGGCTGGGGCGCCCAGGGCCTCTACCTCGGCTGGACCCTGTCGGAATCAGCCTGGGACGAAGCTTTAACAGCCGCTCTCGAGGGAGGTTACGTGGCTCAAAGACGAGTGGCGATACCTCGCGAGACATTTCCCTTTCCCACCGAGTCGGGATGGGAGTTCTCAAGCTTTCGAGTCGACTTTGACCCTTACATGGTCGGAAAAGGCATGGCCGACCCTCTGGTTAGAATGGCCCACAGCGATGTCTTAAACGTCAAAGCCGGTGCTCAGATAGCCGTCACCTGGATCCTGGACTAGCTCTTTCCGGGCCAACACAGGAACTTATAGAGGGAGGACGAAGCCACCTGGCGCTTGAATTTCGTTCCTGTCGGAGGCATCATGAAACGGTCCCTTATCATCTTGGCGGTCATGTTATCAGTCTTGACGGCCGCACCCAGCTTGGCCCTGTTCGGCCCCCCTAGCGACACCTGGGAGGGGACGGTCAACTATATCCAGCCCACCAATTTCACCCTGATCACCTCTGACGCCCAGATGTATCGCGTCATGTTAACGCCGGAACAGAAGCTGCCTTCCGAAGTCCAGTTAGGCACCCCGGTGCGAGTGGTCGTCATCCAGGCCGACAACGGCTATTGGTTCCTCGACCACTTCGAGAAAATCGGGCTATAGAAGGAAAACCCCACCCTCACTGATAATCCCCCCTGGCATTCCGCACCACGGAGGGGATTTATGCGTTCTAAGCCTTTTTTGACGGTGATTTTATTCACCTATCTCAGCCTTCAAGCCTGGGCCGGCACAGCCACCGTCGAGGTCAACAAAAAAGCTGACCGAATTGATGTGGTTGTCAACACCACCCAAGCGGTCAAGCCCAATCTCAGGATGGAGCCCGGGAACCGATTCTTGGAGGTCTCCTTTCCCAACACTCGAGTGGCGGCCAAGCAAACCGTCGCCGTCGACAAAGGCCTGATCCGCAAAGTCACGACGACCCAAAACGGCTCCACCGCGCTGGTGAGGGTTTACGTCCTCAGCAAGCCCAAAGCCAGCCTCAACACCAGCGGCGGTAAGAAACACATCTACTCGGTCTCCACTGTGACCATGGCCAACGCCCCTACCCGGAAGCCCGAGACCGTGGCAGCGCGACCGATCGAGCGTCGTCCCGTCCAGCCTGTCAAGCCGGTCGAACCGGTTCAACCAGAGAAGACGGAGCCACCGCAAAAGCCCACCTCCTCCCCTGCCTTGTCCGGTAAGAAGGTCTCGCTCACAGTCAGCAATGCAGCCACTTCCGAAGTGTTGGAGTCGATCGCCAAACAGGCGGGCCTGAAGCCTTCCATCAGCGAGGCTGTGACTGGTGACACTTCAGTCTCGCTGATCGACATCCCCATCGAAATAGCGGTTGAGACCGTGCTCGGAGCAGCCAAAGACGATTTTCGCTATGAAGTGACCGCCACAGAACTGAAGGTCGTAGCCTTACGCCCGAACAACACCGCCTCGGTGCCATCCGTCGAAAATGATGGACCGCTCGTGCACGAATACTTCCCTTTCCGAGACAAGAACGCTCGCGAGATGATGGAAGCGGTGCGCAAAGTCGTACCCAACGTCAATTACCAGGTTGACGACCGGTTGAACGTTTTGCTCGCCAGCGGCACCCAGGGCGACATCGATCGCCTGGTGAAGCTGCTCCAGTCCTTTTCGCAGAAATGAAAAGGACTCGTTCGAAATGTGACCGAACGAGCATACTAATTCCCCCCCGAGGAGCGCGTGCGTGAAGGCCAAGGTAGAAAAGTCGCTACCAGAACTCAAAGCCCTGGTGCAAGAAAACCCCGAGGACGCTGAGGCCTGCTACGAGTTGGGGGTAGCCTACGCTCGCCAGGGTGATATGGGCTTAGCCTGTCGCCACTGGCGGAAAGTCCTCGAACTCGATAGCGGTCATACCGCCGCCCGCTACCTGCTGGGCATGGCCTATCTTAGCCAGGGCAAGCTTTCCCAGGCGGTAGCCCAATACCGAAGTGTCTTAGAGTATAACCCAGAAGACTACCAGGCCTATAACAACCTGGCTTTGGTGCTGGCTCGGCAAGAACAGTTTGAGGAAGCGATCGAGTGTTGGCAAAACGCTCTCAAAATCAAGCCCGATTACGGTCAGGCCCACTACAACCTCGGCTTGGTTTACTCCCGAATGAATCGCCTCGAAGAAGCCATCACGGAGTACCAAGAAGCGCTCAAAATCAACCCGGAGGATGTCTACGCCCGTAACAACCTGGGTCAACTGCACGCCCGCCGTAACGAGCTCGAACTGGCTGAAGAGCAGTTCCTCAAAGCCCTCGAAGTCGATCCCGAAGACCTCTACGCTCACAACAATCTGGGCAAGCTTTACGACCGTACCTCCCGAATCGAACAAGCTCAACAAGAGTTCGAGAAAGCCCTTGAAATCGACCCCGAGGACGCCTACGCGCGCAACAACCTGGGTCGTATCATGGCCAAACAGGGCCACTATGAAGAGGCTCTTGGTCAATTTCACAAAGTCCTTGAGGCGACCCCTGAAGACGCCGTCGCCTACCACAACATGGGGCGCATTCGAGCTCAGCTCAACCAATGGGAAGAGGCCGTCACCGCCTACCAAAAAGCTCTGGAACTCGCCCCCGAAGACACTTACGCTCGCAACAACTTGGGGCGGGCTTTACTGAGTCTAGGCCAGGTCGAGCAAGCCGAAAAAGAGTTCAACTTCTCTCTTTCGCTCAACGACCAGGACGGCTACGCTCTCAATAACCTCGGCCTGTGCCTTCTGCGCCAAGCCCGAGTCGAGGAGGCCATCGACGTGCTTCAGCGGGCTCTGGGACTTGATGAAGGCGACCTTCTGGCCTATAACAACCTGGGCTTCTCTCTTTCCTCTATGGGTCGCTACGAAGAGGCTATCAGCCAATTCGAGAAGGCCCTTAGCATCGAACCTAGCGACACCTATGCCCTCACCAATTTGGGGCTAGCCCACGCCCGACTGGGCAACACTGCCAAAGCTATTGAGAACTATAGCTCGGCATTGGAAATCGACCCTGAGGATATCTACGCCCACAACAATCTGGGCCTGGCCTTCCTGGCTGAAGAAAATTGGGACAAAGCCCTCAAAGCCTTCTCTGATGCTCTTGAGGTCGATCCTAACGACCCTTACACCTACAACAATCGTGGCCTGGCTTACACCTCCATGAATCGGCTCGACGAGGCGGCCGACGACTTTCGTCTCGCTCTTGAACTCGACTCCGGTGACATTTACGCCCATAACAACCTGGGTATCGTCTACGCCCGTCAGGGCAAACTCGACGAGGCGATCGCCAAGTGGAGAGACGCGCTTGAACTCAACTCCCGCTATGCCGAAGCCCGATTCAATCTGGGCCTCGCCTACTTCGAGCGAGAGGAATTTCCCCAAGCCATTGTAGAGTTCGAGGAAGCCCTGGCCATCGACCCGAGCCTACTCCCCGCCCGGGGCAATTTAGCCCTCTCGCACGCGCGCCTGGGCGATGTAAAAATGGCCAGGACCCAGCTCAAGGTCGTTGGAGAATCGACGGGGGTCGACGACGACTACTATCTGAAGTTAAAAGCGGATCTCGACGAGGCCCTGCGAGAGGACAGCGAGCAAGCCCAAGAGGCTCCTGAACCCGAGCCAACCCCCGAGCCAGAAAAGACTCCCGAGCCTGAAGCCCAAGAAAGCAGTTTGCCAGACTCCGAAGGACAACAAGAACCGGAATCTGATGAAGAAGATGAGCCCGAAGAATCGGGGGAATCGTCCGTCGAGGAAGAATCCCAAGAAAAAGACGAGTCTTCTGGCGAGATTAAACTGCGCCTCAAAAAACGCAACGTCTCCCCCCTGAAGAAACTCAAAAGAAAAAAGGGCTCCAAGAAGCCGAAAAAGCGCAAGCGCCGCGGCTCTCCCCGTAAGAAAGACTAAAGCCTAGTCTTTTCCCGGCCTAGACGCTATACTCTACCCCAGGTTTGCCGATCGGTCGGATGGGTAATCAAATAACGAGGGGACAGAAGGCACCGCGACCTGAGCCTGTGATGAAGAGGAATAAAATTTTTCAGTTCCTGGCGTCCCTGAAACTGGCTGTGATACTGCTGGTGAGTTTGGGTGTCATTCTGGCGGTCGCCACTTACTACGAGTCCCTCTATGACGCCAAGACCGCCAACTATCTAGTCTACGGAAGCCCGGTCTTTGCGGCTTTTTTAGCTTTGCTCGGTGTGAACGTGTTTTGTTCAGCGGCCATCCGCTACCCTTGGAAGCCCCACCAAACCGGGTTTGTCATCACACATCTGGGAATCATTATCATCCTGATCGGTTCGTTGGTGACGATGGCGCAGGGCGTCGACGGAAGTATGGCTTTGACCGAAGGCGATTCCAGCAACCGGGTCACCCTGGACGAGCCGATCCTCTATTTCGGCGCCGGCCGGACCAAAATCCGCGAGATACCCGCCGAGTTTCGATGGCGACCCCCGACCGCCAAGAACCCCAGTCGATTCGCCCTCGACGACGAAATCACGGCCGTGGTCGATCGTTACTACCACCACTCTCAGGAGAAAGTTGACTTCCTCCCGTCTCCCAAAGGGATCCCGGCTCTCCACACTCGGCTTCACAACAGTCGCGTCGACCAGAGCCAGTGGCTGACCGCTTCTCAGGGCCGGATTTCTCTGGGACCC
>CAYRFU010000309.1:0-8346 GCA_964423525.1 uncultured Burkholderiales bacterium
GAAAGCGGCATACCGTGCGGCCAGTTTGTCGTATCGGGTAGCGATCCGGCGAAACGGCTTCAGTCTGTTGAAGTAGCGCTCGACGCGATTCCTGTTCTTGTAGCGCTCTTTATCGTATTTCAATAGCTCAACCAAGGGAAAGAAAGCAGTGACGGTCGTCGCTGTTGTCAACACGCCCTAATTGTTTCCTTGAAACCTTTCTGTTACGCTTTGGGAGATGATGCTTGGGAGACGCGACCGGGGTTTCACTGCCCTCCTCACCGCTTTGTTCGTCATCAGGAATTCTACCGGGGACAGAGGCGATGCTGGAATCGATACCGTCTATTTCCGCAAGAACGGGAAGTGGCACGTCCTTCCTCCCATTCACGACTGGTATCCCGGTCCTGGCGGGGAGCTTTTAAGGCGACCAGGCTACGCTACTAACATCACCGGTGTCGTCGTCGATCCTGTGACCGGGATGATCTGGGTGCGTCTCAATCCTCCAGAGGGTGAAGTGCTCTACCCGGTGTTGGACGACGCTATTGACGACAGTGGTCCACCCTTACCCAAGACCTACTACGTCGAGGTTCTGCCAGACCCTGGCTCTTCAGACCCTCCCAGAACAGCTGTCCGCAACGAGGGAGGCTCCTTCTCCAGAACCCCGGTTGTAGCGACGGGAGCAGACCGGAGGTATCGATACATCAACTTCGACCTGGTAGGCAAAAAGTGAATTCAAGAGGATTTAGCCTCTACGAACCCCTTCTGATCATCTTCTTGGTCTCGGTCCCTATCCTGAGTTTGGTGGCCACCGAGATGTTTGCCTATCGAGCCTCAGCTGAGGCTCGGGAGCGCCATGCTGCCAGCCTGGTGGCCTCCTCCCTGGTTGAGGAGGCCGAGCGAGAGCTGTTTACCGACTTTTCGAGAGACCTCGATCGAGCCTTGACGGCCGTGCCCAGCTTTCCGCGTCACGCCTATGAAATGACCGTCGACCCCGCTGACCAAGGCGTCCGGCAATTGCAGGTGAAGGTGTTTTGGACCGACGCTCAGGGCGGTCTGAGTCATTATCAGTTAGACACTTATCTGGCGAAGCCATGAGAACTCGATGTCGCGGATTGACTCTGGTGGAGCTGATGGTCTCCTCAACTCTCCTTCTCTTGGTGGTAGGGGCCATGATGACGATTCTCCATTCGAGTAAAGCTTTGACTCAAAGAAGCTCCCACGAGTCCGATCTGTTTCGCGCCGTCACCGCCGCTGCTGCCTCTCTACGAAGAGAGATGGCAGCCGCTCGGGTGGTGTCTCCTCTACCAGGCGAAAGGTTGAATGAGCTAGATTACCGGCTTCCCGGGGTCGACACCTTAACGGGGGGCTTTCTATTCGACGCCGATGGAGCGATTGTCTATAACGTCTCGGCCACCGTCGAGGTGGTAGACGGCCAACTCGTCCTGGATGGGCCTGCTGGAAGGCGAGTTTTAGGGGAGCTGGGAACCGCTGGGGAAGTGACGTTTGAGCGGAAGGATGAGCGTTTTCTGGTGGTCGTGGTCGAGGCGGTCGACACGTCCGTCGACCCGCCCACTCGTTACAAGGTGCCCACAACCTATTATCTTGCCAACCAGCCCTAGTGCGCCTCAGTAGTTCGAAGTCTCTCGATAAGCTCGTCAAAACCGCCGTCCGGCTGATGATCGCCGAAGTGGGAGCAGAGCGAGCCATGGTCGCCTTCGGAGACCCCAGGCAGCCTCAGATTCAAGGCGTTTACGGGCTGGACGCCCAGAAAATCTGGGTCGGGCGTCAAGTCGACACCGAAGTCATTCATCGGGTGCTCACCCAAGCGACACCGGTAAGAGATGAAGGCCCCCGTCGAACTGTGCTGTGCATGCCCCTAGACGCTGCCAACGTCTCCATGGCTCCCGCCAGTCGGGCTTTATTCTTTCTGCAGCTGTCGGCTTCGCTCGATTCTGGCCTCAGCATTCCTCAAGCTCTCGATGCTATGACTCGGGGAGAGGACTTGTCGGTGGCCGCCGCCGCCGAGGCGATCATGGTCGATGTTCAGAGTGGAAAGACGCTTTCCCGGTCGATGGAGCGGCTTCCCCGGGCCTTCGATAAGGTCGAGGTCAAGCTGGTCCAAACGGGCGAGAACTCGGGAGGATGTTCATTTGCCAGAGTCCCTGGATAAAATACGGGCTCTTGACCAGTTCTCTGCTAGCGGTGGGAGTGGGTGTGCCGCTCTATCGAGCTGGGCGACTGGAGAAGTTGATCGCTTTTTTACGCTTTCGCACTCCTATGGTCGGCCGACTCAATCGAGATATCGCCTGCGCCCAGGTCTGTTCAACCCTGGGGATGATGCTCGATAGTGGCCTGCAGTTGCTCCCTACCCTCTATCTGTTGCGAGGCACGACAGGCTATTAGGTGCTCGACGACAGTTTAGCCGGGATGGCGGCTAGTCTGGGTAAGGGTCTCGATCTGGGTGAGGCGATGGCCAAGGAAGAGGTCTTCCCGACCTTGATGACCTCCACTCTGGTCCTGGGTCAGGAAGTGGGAAGGTTGCCGGAACTGTTGATCCAGGTTTCCGAGCTAGTATCCGAATCGGCTCGGGTTCGGCTAGCCATGTTGATCAGCCTGTTGGAGCCGATGGTGATGGTGTTGATGGGCCTGGTGGTGGGATTTATCGTGATCTCGACCTTTCTGCCCGTCTTTCAGCTTCTGCAGGTTCAACTTTAACCTAAAGCCTCGAGAAAGGCCTGAGTCCGTTGGTTCTCCGGCTGATTGAGGAGGCGCTCGGGAGGTCCGCTCTCGACAATCTGACCCTGGTCGAGAAAGTGGATCACATCGGAGACAGCTCGGGCAAATCCCAGGTCGTGAGTGACAGCCACCATCGTCATGGTCTGGGCCAACTCGCTCAGAAGCTGATTGATCCCCGCCACCATCTCGACATCGAGAGCGCTGGTGACCTCATCGAGAAGAATGGCGGCGGGTTCCATCGCCAGAGAGCGAGCGATAGCAACCCGCTGTTTCTGGCCACCGGAAAGCTGGCTGGGGTAGCTGTCGGCTTTGTCGGCCAGTCCCACTCGCTCGAGTAGATTCTGGGCCTGATGGCGCGCCTCTGACGGGGCCATCTGACGCACCTGGATAGGTGCTTCGACGATGTTTTCTAGAGCGGTCAAGTGAGGGAAGAGATGAAAATGCTGGAAGACCATGCCGATTCTGGCTCGATGGCGACTTAGGGTCGCTTCATCAGCTTTTTGGTAGTCGATCGACTCGCCTTCCCACAGGAGCTTGCCGGCATCGGGTTGCTCTAGCAGATTGAGACAGCGAAGAAGGGTGCTCTTGCCAGAACCGGAAGGCCCGATCAGGGTCACCACCTGACCTCGCTCCACGGCCAAGTCCACTCCCCGCAAGACGGACAGTGAGCCAAACGATTTGGACAGGTTCTCGCTGGCGAGCTGGATCACGGCACGCTCATTCGCCTTTCCCACCAGGCGATGCCAGCCGAGAGAGTACTGATGATGATCAGATAAAACACCGCTGCTAGAAGGAAAGGCGTGAAAGCTTCCCCGGTCTGAAAGACGACGTTGCGGGCAGCGTAGGTGAGTTCGATAAGAGTGATGGCTCCGACTAGCGAGGTGTCTTTGATCAGAACGACCAGGTTGTTGCCGAGCGACGACAGGGAGTTGCGAAAAGCCTGGGGCAACACGATACGGGTCAGGATCTGAAAGCGGCGCATCCCGAGGGAGAGGGCTGCTTCCCACTGGCCTTTCTCGACCGACCCGATCCCTCCCCGAAGAGTCTCTCCGTTGTAGGCGGTGGTGTTCACGATCAGAGCCAGCAGTGCGGCCGAGAAAGCTCCCATGAGTTCCTCTCCCCACCAACGGTTGACGGCGGTAGCTACCAGGAAATAGGAGAGAAAGAGCTGGACTAGGAGCGGCGTGCCTCGGATGAGCATAACATATCCGCTCGCCAAAGTTCGAGTGAGCCGATGGGGAGAGATGGAGGCCACTCCTAGCACGGTTCCCGTGATTAAGGAGATGATACCGGTCAGTAGGGAGAGGACGATCGTGAGCTGGGCGCCCGCTAACAACAGAGCCAGAACTCTCGTCTCTGCGCCTTTGGCCTTCGCTTGGGGGCTTCCAATTTTGGGAGAGGGAGGGAAGTCGCCCCAACTTTCCAGCAAGATCTTGAGGTCGGGGTCCTGACCGACCCACTTGTGATAGATCCTCTGGTACTCTCCCGATTGGATGAGAGCCAGGAGTGCCTGGTTCACTTCCTTGATCAGGTCTCGATCGTCTGAGCGGGCCGCGATGCCGCAAGCCTCGCGATAGAGCAGTGGGCCGGACCTCTCGACCTGGAGTTCGGGACTCTTGCTGAGATAGAATCCGCCGACGATCTGGTCGGACACGAATCCATCCACTTTGTCGGCCCGGATGGCGGCCAGAATCTCGGCCTCACTTCCGTAGAAAACGACTTCGGCCTCTCCGAACTGGTCGGGATGGGCCTGGATGTAATGGGAGTAGGTCGAGTCTTCGGTCACTCCAAAGCGAGTGGGAGGTCTGCCCGAGAGGCTGAAAACCTGGGCCCCACTCACATAGTAGGGAAGGGAGAAAAGCATTCTTTCTTGGCGCTCGGGAGTGATCGCCATCGACCCGCAAATCAGGTCATACTTCCCGCTCTGAAGGCCGGCCTGGATTCCGCTCCAGTCGATCTGAATGAGCACGGCTTGGCGGCCCATTTGACCCGCCAGGGCGCGGGCTATGTCAGCGTCAAACCCACTCAGGTTTCCCTGGGCGTCGATGCTAGAGAAGGGTTGAAAAGCTCCTGACATGGCCAGGCGCAGGGGCTCGCGGGCCTGTCCGGGCCCGCAGACCAGCGCCAGCAGTAGGATCAGGTAGCGGACAAGGCGCTTTTGCACCATACATTCATCGATTCCCAACCGTTGGGCATCCGACAATTATTCACCAGGCGTCCGGTGTAGTCGTAGCCCAGCTTGGAAAAGACGCAGTTCATTCCGATTTCGTCAGCCCGGGCGATGGTGTAGAGATCGGTGATGCCGTAGTGGCAGGCCACATCTCTTTCGAGGGTGTTCAGCAGGTAGGCCATCAAACCTAGACCACGCCGGTCCCTTCGGGTAGCACAGTCGGTCAGTTCGGCCGAACGACGGTCGTGATCCATCTCCGCTGAAGCGCAAGCCGCTAGCTGCCCGTCCTCTTCCACCACTCGGAATCGGTTGGCATGGGTGGCGATCTGCTCCCGGATGACCTCACTCTCGATGGGGGTGGGGTAGTCGGTGAACGTCTGTTGCATCAGATTCGCGATTTCACCAGCGTCTTCGGGCGCGGCGATACGACATTCGAATCCTTCGGCAAGGTTCGGCTCGATTCGAGCTTTCGACTTGGCTATCTGGACCCCGTGGTCATGCTCGGCGTCGCGGGGAGAGATTTCCCTCAGGGGGTCGGTGTAGCTTGCGTAAAGATGGGCATCGTGGCCGTCTTGAAAGTAGCCCCGTATGACCGCCTCTTTGCGGAAACCGAGCTGGCCCCACTGCCTGGTGGCACCAGGCAGGGCGTAGGCCGTGATCTTGGAGGCCAGGTCCTCGGGGAGCGTCCCCCGCTCCTCCAAAAGGGTGCCCTCGGTCAGTTCCCGAGCGCTCAACTCGTACAGCTTGATCCTCTCGTTGTAGGGATCGAGCATCGCTTCAATGGCGCTTTCCCCCAGGGGCAGCTCAAGACTCACCGGGCCATCCGGCTCTCCCTCGGTGTGGCAGGCCACCAGGCCCTGAAGGGAAGCGAGCACAGCGTCAGCATCGGGAGTGGGAGGCAAAGTTGTTTGCATACGAATGGTTTTACCACAAAACACTCAAATCCTACAAGGGGATCTTGTTAGGGTGGCAAACCAGAGGCCATGACACTGGCTCAAGATGTAATGACCACCGACGTGATCACCGTCACTCGGGACCAAAGCCTGGCGCAAGTCAGAGACCTCTTCATCCACAAAAAGATCTCCGGTGCCCCCGTGGTCGACGAGGCCGGGGAACTGGTAGGGGTCATCTCTCTTTACGACCTTCTTCGCAGTGAGAGCGACCCGGCCCCCTATCATCGGGATGGGTTTTGGCTAGACCTGTCGGTCTTGGAAGAACCGCTCCACACGGTGGCAGAGAATCTAACCGTGGCCGACTCGATGTCGAGCACCAGTTTTCACGTCGGTGAGATGACCCCTCTCCATAATGTCACCGGTCTGATGACCCTTCACAAACTCCATCGTATCATCGTCACCAGGGGTCGCCGGCAGGTGGCTGGGGTGATCTCCTCCCTAGATCTGGTTGCCCATCTAGGCGAGCGCCTCAAAGCTGGCCAGGCCTAACCCAGCAGAGTCCGCCCCGGAGCCAGACCGGTGGCTCTGGTGACCTTCCTTCAAAAGAAAAGGCTCGGATCGACCAGATTCCACCGATCCGCGATGGCCTACTTCGGCCGATTCTCATACTGGGTTATGGCCTCACGGGCCTGCGATTGTCCGGCTGAGGTGGTCAGGGCCAGGGCCACAACGCCGGCCAGAACGCCGAGCCCACTGACAGGACTGGCAAGAAGGCCGATAGCGCCAAGCCAGTAGGCGGTGCTGCGCCCCTCCTCGGGAGTTTGGTGGAGACCTTTCGGGAGTTCGTGATCGCGCGTGGCGCCATAGGTGCCGCCGACCAGACCGCCCAGCACAGCCCCTGGTACTCCTCCCACCAGGCTACCCACCAAAGCGCCACCGAAGCCCCAGCCCAGCTTGGCTCTCAGGCCGTCGACGCGATGGGCTTGTTTTCCAACCTGGTAAACGCCTTTACCCAAGAGGCCCATCTCCTCATACTCGGGTGAGGCTTCGAAGGCTTCATAGTTGCCCTTCTCAGCTTGAAACGGTTTGTCTTGTTTGGCCCAGGCCTGAAAGTCTTCGCGAGTTTGGGCCCAGTTCTTCAAAGGGGTGATCTGCATTGGTCTTCTCCTTGTGATGTTGATCCATCCGGTTGGGATGGCTAAGAGACCCTCGGTTGAGATCCTGAACCGACCCTTAAACGAGATGTTCACCTTTCTGAAATGGGAGAGAGGGTCCCAAACTCTATAAGGTCACACTCCAAAACAGATTAAGGAGACCAGCTATGCTAACCAATGTTGAACGACGCCCGGCCTTTCAGGAGCTCGTAGACCGGATGAACGGATCGTTTAGTAGCCGACGCCAGGCCGAGTCCAATCCGCTCTACTACGAAGTCGAGATGGATATGGTCGAGATTTTGCCGGACCGCAGCGATGAAGATGAGCAGTGGTTCTACATCGAGCAGCGACTGGCCGGGGGCGCGCCCTATCGCCAGCGGGTTTATCATCTCGTCGACGAAGGGAACCGTTTTCGGAACGAAATTTTCAACCTTCCCGATGAAGAGAAATACGTTGGTCTTCAGCACCTCGAGGAGATCGCGGTCGACAGTCTCGACCAGAAAGTTGGCTGTGACGTGGTTCTGGAACTCGACCACCAGGGCCACTACGTGGGCGGCACTCAGGGCACCAGTTGTCCGCGTTATCGCAACGGAGCCACCTATGCCGTCAGCGAGATCGAGGTTCGCGAAGACGGCTTAACCAGTAAGGATCAGGGGTTCAACGACGACGGCTATCTCCGTTGGGGCGTCTCGGGTGAGGGCTATATCTTCGACAAAGTCTCGTAGCTCGAAGGCCACTTGACCTCAACACCCTGTCGACTATAATGGAGCCAATGACCTCCGAGCGCCAACCGTCGGCTGCCTACTGGGGAGCGGCCGGGAGCCTCGCGGTCGCTTGGTTGCTGTTGGCCTGGGCGTGTCGCCACTACTACCCGGTGGGCACTTTCCACGACGATTGTGCCTACCTCGTCCATGCTCGCACTCTGGCCGAGGAGGGCCGGCTTGAGTTGGTGCCTGGATACCTCCCTGGCTACTCCGTCATGTTGACGCCCCTGATGTGGGCGTTTGGCCAGAATTTCCAGCTCCTCAGACTGGTGAGTTTGCTCCTTTGCCTGGGCTCGGCCGCCCTGTTGACCTGGTTGGCCACGCCGCGCACAGGAGCCTGGCCGGCCCTAGGGGTGGCTGCTCTGTTCCTCTTTAACCCGGCCTTGCTCCGCTACGGTTCGACTATCATGACCGACCCTCTCTTCTGTTTCCTGCTCATGGGCGCTCTGGGAGCGATCGAGAAGGCTTGGCGAGACGGCTGGAGATGGGCTGCCTTAGCCGGCACCCTGCTGGCTCTCGCACTTCCCGTGCGTCTGGCGGCGGGGCCGGCTGGGGCGGCTTTGATTCTGGCCTTCCTGGCGGGAAGGCGCTGGCGAGAGGCGGCCGCCTGCGCCCTTCCCCTGGGCCTCGGCACGGCGCTCATGCTTCCG
>CAYRFU010000310.1:0-1855 GCA_964423525.1 uncultured Burkholderiales bacterium
GGTGCTTTCGTCGGCGGTGCCGTGGGCGTCGTCGCAGGCGCTTTCGCCGGCAGCTACATCGGTCGGGAGGCTAACACGTTTTACGGCGACCTGGCCGCTGGCTGGGATTCTAACCCTCAGCGAGGTCGGGCTTTGGGCCAGGCCGCTATTCTGGGGCTGGCTGGACTGGCCTTCGATGGTTTTCTCGGCCTCGGTGTGATGCTTGGTTCTGGCGCCATCGCTGGCGGCATCGAAGCGTATCGCGCCCAGTAGATCGAATTCCAGTTTTTCCGTTTTCATTTCAGACCAAGCTGCTAGGCTTGGCTTGTTATGTTTAGTGTAATCTCAAATCGCATTCAGCCCACCGTGGCCAGTAACCCTTCCCAGGGTCCCGTTGATTCCAACGACAGCGAAGAACCACCCTCCGCCTCTCTGGCTGGCAAAGCTCTCGGAGTCGGGGCTGCCGCCGTTTGGGCTCCCGTGCGGGCGGTCGAAGGCGCCTACGACAAAGCCGCAGAGTCGACTTTAGCCGCTTTAGGCACCGACCGGCTCGAAGAAGGGGCGCTCAAGAAGGGAGCCGAGGGCTTGATTAAAGCCAGCCCTTATTTGGCCGCCGCCGCGACCGCAGCTTTCGCGCTAGCCATCCCTACCACACTCCTTGGCACGGCCGTTTTCGGCGGACTTGGACTGCTGGCCTGCACCGGCGCTCCGGGTGCCATCGGAGGCACGGCGGCCGCCGTGGAGGGCGTCGGGAAAGGGGTCAACTGGGTCTGGAACAGGCTCGAAGGCCAGAACCGCGCCCTTCAGGTCGTCGCTACGGCCGTCTCCTCCCCGGTGGCGGCGGTGGTCGGAGCAGTGGCTAACACTTTCAGCTTTGCCCAAGGGGCCGTCCAGCACGGCCACAACGGAGAGGGCGGGTTTGAAGCTGCTTTGGTCACCGGTTCGGGTGCTTACAATGTTGCTAAGGGCGCTTATCAAGTAGCAAAGGGAGCTGCTAGCACGACCTCCCTTCTGACCCTTCCGGCCTTGGTGGGCTCGACCGCTAGCGTTTTTGCCTCGCTTCCAGGGCTTTATGAAGGCGGGGACCGCGGTGCTCGGGAAGCCTACGAATGGGGCAAGAGTCAGGTCTAGCTCCCGTATTCCGGTGCCGATTCCTAAAACGGCTGAGTTTCCTCTCAATCTGCGCTATACTTGAGGGGGGAGCGCCAAGGCCCAGAGAGCGATCGGATTGGGGACGACCCTGTTAGTGGTGTCTCTGCTGGTGACCCTGAGTCTGGCTCTCGGGGGCGCCAACTTGGCCCACCTCCACCGAATCGGGCTCGCGACGTCACTTCGGAACGGCCTTGAATACCTGGTCGAGCGACTAGGAGCCAGCCGAGCTCTGGTCCTTTATGATGAGGGTCAAGAGCAGCTTGCTGTCAAAGCCGCTCACGGAGTCGAGGCCGAGCAGGTCTACACCTCGGCCGCTCTCAGCCTCCGTTTGCTGGAGTCGGTGCGGCAGCGCGCGCACCCCTGCCTTTTGATTGACGCCCAGGCTGAGCAGAGCGACTCTTGGAGTCTCCAAGTCTCTGAGATCGAGTCTCTTCTCTGCGTCCCTTTCTGGAACCCCAAGGGCCAGGTGTGCGGTCTTCTCTACGCTGATAGAGCGGGAGGGAAGAAGCCCTTCGACCGCCAGGACCTGGGTCGCATTATGCGCTTTGCTCGGCGTCTCGAGGGGGCTTTGTTCCGGGCCCAGAAGCTTGACTCCGAGGAGGTGCGAACTCCTCCCAGAATAGCCCCTGTTAAGCTCAGAGACCAAAAGCCCGACCAAGCCACTGGCCGGTTGGCCGCTCCCACGGGTCGGTCGATGGTGTTGATGCCTTTCGCTAAAGTTGAG
>CAYRFU010000310.1:1865-8264 GCA_964423525.1 uncultured Burkholderiales bacterium
TGAGGTGCTACCGCCTACCAGGCAGGCGATCGTGGCCGGTGGAGAGGAATCGTCCCGTCTCCCGGATACCTTTCAATGGATGGCTCGCTTCGCGCGGCTTGAGGTCGAGACAGCGGTGGAACGCTACACGGCCCTGATGGAGCCCGCCATTATGGTGGTCGTCGGAGGCCTGGTGGCCTTTATGATTTTAGCCACCATGATGCCGATGGCCCGTATCCTAGAAACCGCTCTTTAATGGTTTCGGGGCCACTCTTGTTCTTTGTGGCGTAAACTTCGCTCACGGGTTCTCTCGACTATCACTGAACCGTCATCGGCCTGGTGGATTTTGTAACCCTTGGCTTCGAAAGCCTCTCTGAAGACTGTTCTTAATGAACCCGCCTGGCTGAGTCGTTCGGCCTCCATTTCGAAGGTCGCATCGTTTACTTCAAATTGACGGTCCCACATTCGTTCGGTGGCAAAGACGACTTCGACCTGATTTTCCTTGGTGTGAGCTGTGCCGTGGTGAAGGTTCGGGTCAGACGGACCAGTACGGTCTCGCTTGAGGAAGACCGAGACCGTCCATCCTGGAAGGCTCCTTAACCGCTCGACCTGCTCTTTGGTGAAGGCCGCCTGAACAAAGGCGTCCAGATCCGAGTTAGCCCCGGCTCTCCCTTTGGCCACGCTTCCGCAGACCACCCAGCGGTTGGCGGGATAGGCTCCCACGACAAACGGTCTCAATCGTTCTTCCAGGTGGCCGAGATGCTCAAGGACCTGTCGGTCGGAGTAAGGCTGAGCCAGTTCTCGTTCGGCTTTGAAAGACCAGCGACTGTTCTCCGACTCAAACCGCTCTGAGAGTTGCTGGGGGCGGTCGGCCTGAGGATCCACCTGGTAGAGATAGGTGGCCAGGTTTTCTTGCATGATGACGTGGTCTCGGCGGGGAATGTTTCGCATCTCCATCATCTTGCCCGCAAGCTTAAAGTGGATGTCCATCGCCACCAGCTTAACAAATGATGTTGCAAAATTCTTGACGCTCTATCAATACCCTAGACCGGTGAGAATACGAAATGATGCAAAATGGAGAACGCCCTTTTCCCGGTCGCCCCAGACCGACCCGGCCCAGAACTCGTTCCAGCGGCTCAAGCAGCTGGGATGGACCTTCCGCCGCGGCGACGAGACCCTGGGGACATTCGACCGTGAGGCTTTCGAAGAGCACTACGCTAGCTATGCCGCCGACGGCCCCCAGGGTCAATCGGAGGTGGTCCACGGAATCGAACAACTCCACAACCTGGCCTATTTCGAAAGTGGTGCCGAGGTAGGCCAGGTCGCTGATGAAAGTACGGCCCGCTTAGCGATGTCTCTTCATGCCGACGGTTGGTCAGGGGGCATCAACGGGTGGCAGGCCCCTTCCAGTGCAGCCGGGGTGTATCAGACTTTGATGCGCGACGAAAGCCATGTAGGTTTGACTCTCTGGAAAGACGGAACGAGGCTGGTCACACTTCGCACAGGAGGACGGACCCGGCCTGACTCGCCTGTCGTCAGCCGATTGCGCGATGTAACCCGGCGTTTGCCTGACCTCTCGAAGGAGTTTGGTCTGGAAGGAGCGGGCCAAGTGCTGGGCACAATCTTCGCCGGCAAGGAAAGCCCTGACTCCCAACTGACGACCTTGAGGACCCTTTACGCTACGGCACCCAACCAGCGTTTGGCCCGGTTATTGGTGAACAAAGTGACTGACCCCGAGCTGAGGCAATTCCTGGTGGCGACCGTCTTCCCATTCGCCCGGCAGGAGGGCTGGGACAGCGAGGAACGTTTTGACAGGAATGACGTCTGTTTGGCAGTGGCCGAACATTTGAAGGACCAGCCCGATCGGGACCAGGCCTGGTCGGATATGGTGACCCTTTGGGACAGTCTCCCAGAAGAGATGCCCCACTCAGACCACCGTTATCGGAACTTACTGAACCTCAGCTTTGGCCGGGCTCGAATTAAGCCAGAACGACTTCTCCAGGAACTCGAGAGCATAGGAGATCAGATAGCCGGCAACCCCAAGCCTGGGGAGGCCAGGGCGATAGCGATTTCCCTGCGAAATCAGACGGCCATCGCAGGTTTGGAAGTGGATTCAGAACTCCCGTTGATAAAGGATATGAGTCGCCGACTTCAAGCCTGTCCCAAAGGGAACGCCCGGACGTGTTCTGCGCCTTCGCACAGGTTCATCCCGAAGACTATTCCCATTTCATAGGCTGGCACTACGATCCGCAGGACGTGTCCCTTCTCAGAAGGTTGGCCGAAGAGGCTCCTGGCCACAATCTGCGCTTACAACAGTTTCGAGACCTCAAGGAGCTAGACAAAGATCATTTGAGCAAGATTTTTATACCTCTCCTGACTCAGTTCGGAGACCTCTCCCTGGCTCTGAAGAGTGCCCGGGAAGAACCACTCGTCGACAACGATCCCGAGCTTTTTCAGCGCCTTTTCGACGGGGGGTCGGTTGACCCTTATGGCGACGCTCGGATTCTGCTGGAGGTGTCCGAAGGTTCTGAAGAAGACTTCCATAACTACTTTCAACTGGTCGAGGCCTGCACCGATTTTGGCACCCCGGGGCGGGCCGGTGAGGCCTTTCGGATTCTTCAAGAAAACACTCAGCCCGGGCTCAACCGTCTGGAGTGGCGCCAACGCTTTGAGCACCTTATTCGCCAAGTGGGGGTCGACGGTCTCGACCTGGCCCTGGTGGACTCACCCAGCCAGAATGGCACCGCCTTCGAGGTCGAATCCGAGCAGGTTCGGGTAGGGGTAACTGGCTTTTCGTTCAGGACTAGGGTCCCGGGTTGGCTCTTTCGGCCACCGGCTCCAACCGGCCACGAGCGACCAAGACTGAAGCGTAGCGGCCAGGGCCCAGGCCTAGAACCGAGGGGCAGTGAAGACCTTTTTGTCCTGATACCTAAGGCTAGCTTTGATGATAGGGTAAAAGCCGTCAGTTAGCATGTCGTCAGACCTGACAGCCGTCTCCACCAAAAGGAGTTTGTTCGGCTCAAGTTGAGCCAGATAGAGGCTCCACTTCTCCCCTTCACAGACGCCCACCAGGTGAACCCAGCTGGAGTCGGCGGCCTCGTAGATGTCAAAGAGGCGGAAGTGGGGATAGCGCTCTTTGATCTCGGCTTTTCCAACTTCGAGGGAGCCCGACCTGAAGGTGAATCGGATCAAGCTCTCCCCAAGCTTCAGGTTGCCCCAGATCGGCGACTCAGGAGCTTCGGCCGAGAAGAGGCTGACCACGCCTCCACTCGCTTGAACCTGCTTATGGCGAGGATAGGTGAAAGAGAGCCCTTGAAACCGGTAGGTTGGGGGAGGCGGGGGAGGGGTGTGTCGATAGCTTAAGGTTCGGGCGAGTTGGATAATCAGGGGTTGATAGCGGGGCCAGACTTCCCTGCGGGAGTGGGCGAAGACCTCGGCCCTCCATCCTTCGGCCACGGGGAGAAAGATCCGCATCCCCGAGAACTCCTCGTTGCTTCCCTCCAGAGCAAAACCGGAGCCGAGCCGGTAGACCCGATCTCGGGGATATCTCTTGCGAGCGCGGGCCAGAGCCTCCAGGTCGTCCCCCTGCGACGGGTTGATGAAGATGTGTCCAAAGAGGTCATCGCCTTCCAGCTGATTCCGGCCCATCGAGGCGTCGCTATTGGCGAAATTGACGGTGACCCCGGCACTGTTGGCCACCCAGCCAGGAGGCAGGTCGAAGGAGACGCCCCGGTCACTTTCCCAGGCCCGGAGCGAGGGTGTGCCAGCCAGCAGGAGTAAAAGAACCAGAAGCGGACCCCTACTCATGGCGGATCAGCTCACCCCAACTGTTGCGCGAGTCGCCGATATAGATGACCAAATCGTCTTGCTGAGGGTTGAGCTCGGCCAGGTCGAGATGGTAACGAGCTTCGCGCTTGACGGCCAGCAGTCGCCACGAGCTGTCGATGAGACGTTTGGCTACCTCCGCGTAACTCTGCTCGAGATTACCAGCAACACGACAGGAGTAGAGGGTGGTGTCGCCGGTGTTACCGGTCAAGAAATTGACAAGACTCGCGATCCCCTCGTCCTGGGTCTCCTGAACGATCAGATTGTTGGCGATGTGACGGGAGTAGACGACTGAGTCGCAACGGGTGGACCGAAAGAGAATCTCGTGGCGCTCGTCCAAGCACTCGGCGATGGTTTTGATATCGGGCTTGATATGCTCGATCAGGTTGAGCACGGCCGCCACCAATCCGTCGCTATCGTGTTGGTTTCCCACCGCCAGCACGATAGCCATGCTGGCCTCTTTCAAACCAGCTCGATCCAGGGTGTCGAGCTGGAGGGGGGAGCCTTTGACGAAGAATACGTTGGGGAGATCGAACGGCAACGTTTCCAAGCGGTCGGTCACCACCACGACGTCACAGTCGGTATATTCCGGGTCTCGGCGCAGTTCTCGGATGATCTGCTCGACCCGGACGGGGTCGGGGAAGTTGATAATCAAGACGTGATTCTTGCTCAAGACTCTTGCCAAACCGTGGAGCTCCCTAAAATTGAGTTGCATCATGCCGTCGACGATCAGCCCCAGCAGGGCGCTGAAAGCCGAAAGGCCGATCAAGATGATAAAGACGATCGTGGCTAAACGACCCCCGGTAGTGGTGGCCGAAAAGTCGCCGTAGCCGATGGTGGTGATCGAAATGACGCTATACCAGAGCGAGTCGGTCCAGGTGATCTCTGGTTGCACGGGTTTCTCGAAGTAGTAGAAGCACACGGCGTTGCCAACCAACCCCAGAGCGACGGCCAAAAGCACGGCCACGGTGCCCACTCTACGAGAGCGGCGTAGCCGTTGAATTGTATGCATTAGCCAGAAGACCAAACCAAGCCGGCCTTCGCAAGACCCGCTGACAACCCTTTGTTCAGAGTTTTTTCAGGGGGCTATAGTAGGCTGGAGGCGGTCCATATCCGCTCTCTGGAAGTAAGGAGTTCATTCGCTATGATTCACAAAAATATGCCCGCTGCCAGCAGTGCCGTTGGCTCAACCCCGAAACCTGGCTCTCAGGAGTCCCAGCCTGCTGAAGAAGGCTTCAACCCGGTCGACTGGATCGCCGACGGGTATAAGCGCGTTTTTGGCGAGGGGGACTGGACTCCACCTGGACCTAAAGGTCAAATCCTGGCCGCAATCGCCGCCAAGCAAAAAGAGATTTCCGGCGACAGCTAACCGGAGAACCCCATCTGTGGCCGATCGCCACGATTCTTGCGGCGGGCTAATCCCTGAAGTAAGAGGCTAGCTCGCAAAGCTCCTCGCTGTTGGCGAAACGGCTTAGCTCGAGAGCCCCGATGTGCTCAGGCCGAAGCGTCCCGGCTTTCCAGACCTCTAAGCGGTTCTCTCCATAGGCCGCCAGGGTCTGGCCGTCGGCGCTGTAGATCAGGCGCTCCGCTTGAAACCCGCAGTTGCGACGACACAAGAGTAAGCCTCTGGCGAGGTGGCGAATCTCCAGTTGGCCGAGACGGGTGACCCCCGCCAGGTAACGCCCGTCGGGTGAGAAAGCAGCCGCCCGCATGGTCGGGGTTGGAAGGATGATGGTGGGACTTCCCTGTCCTGAGCGCCATTCCCACACCCCTTCTTGGTCGTGGTAGAGGCAGCGGTCTTCCTCTAGCCGGAAGTCGAGGACCGGTCGAGAGCTTCGATAGACGGGGACCTGGTTAAGAAAGATCTGGAGTGAGTCTGACGAGAGAACGACTGTCGCTCCATCGTCCGAGATCGCGAGGGTGCCCGGCAAAACTCCGATGGCGATGGAGGTCACCTCTCCACTCTCGGCGCACAGCCGGAGCAGGCGACCGTCCCCTCGCACCACCGCCAGGTAGCACCCCTGAGGCGAAAGGGCTGCCGATTCGAGGGTCTCGTCTTTACCCCAATCTTGACCCTGGCTGGAGCGATAGTTCCATTTTTTGGCTTCCTGGCCTTCAAACCACCAGACCTGCATGCGACCGATCAGGTAGAAGCGGTCCCCTTCTGGACCGTTGAGAAGCCTGCCCCGTAGCCTGGGTGGGCACTTGGCCGGGGCTGTCAGGGGAAGATGCTCGACTTTCAACTGGTCGGTGTGCACGAGGTTGGCTCCGTCGGGGCTAAATCCGACGTAGCCGCGCAGGCCCAGGCGGGCCAGGCTGGGTGCTTTACCGAAGACGGGAACTAGAAACAGTTCTCCGCGAGCGCTCATCAAAACGAACCGCCCGGAGGGCTCCAGTTCTACTTCTAAATCGTTGGGAACGGGCAGGTCTAACACTCGCCCGGTGGTGGCGATAGGAACCATCTCGGCTTTGGCCGAGTCGAGTTCTTCTTCTCGGAGTTTGAGAATGGGGGCGGCCCAGCGAGCCGGGAGCCGCTTTTTGATCCAAGTGGTGGATTGGGAGCGGCTGATCGCCTCGGCTGCCCGGAGAGCCTCC
>CAYRFU010000311.1:0-8223 GCA_964423525.1 uncultured Burkholderiales bacterium
GCCCCGCTGCTTAAGGGGTTGGGGGAGGAGTGCCCTGAGGGTCTTGTTGCTGCTGTTCTTCGTCTTGGGTGTCCAGGGCCGCTTTGATCACGCAATCGTACACGTGCATATACAGGTTGACCGCTTCCTGGGCTTCCTGGATGTTGCGATTGCGAATCAGCGGCGGCGTGAGCTGCAGCGCGATGTTGACAAACTGGGCATGGATCTTGCTATCGTCGACCACGGTGACGATTTTCGCCTATCGCCTTCTCCCTCCTGCTGGCCTTGAAAACGGCTCAAAAACGTGCCAGGAGAGCTGCAGGAGCAATGTCGATCTGGACGGGGGTAGTGCCCCCAGCTTCGCCGTCGAGCTGAATTCTCTCTACCGGGTCGGACTCGATCCGAAAGGATCGACCCTGGTAGTAGAGGACGCCTGGCAGATCGAGATGGCGTCCCTGGACTGACGCCAAGAGTTGGCGAGCGGTCTCAGCATAGGTCGTCTTGGGGAAAAGACACAAGTCGAGCAAGCCGTCATCTGGCTGCGCTCGAGGAGCCGGGCGAAGATGACCTCCATAGGTCTGGATGTTCCCGACCAGCAGAATCCAGAACTCTTTGTCGATGCTCTGACCGTCGATCCAGAGGCTCACCCGACGGGGCGTCAGTTGATATCTCTGGAACTGTTCTAGCGAGGTCAAGACGTAGGCCAGGGAACCCAGACTAGCTTTAAGCTTGGGGTCGAGATGGTAGGCGACGTGAGCATCGAAGCCGACTCCCGCGAAGCAAGCAAAGTAACGGTCTCCCGCTACTCCCAGATCGAGATGCCGGGGGGGACTTTCCAGAAGGTGAAGGCAGGCTCGTTCGGGTTGGTAAGGGATACCCATCTCCCTGGCCAGGACGTTCTCGGTGCCCAAAGGGATCACTCCACAGGCAACCTCCGTGTTAGCTAGCCCGTTGACCACCTCGTTGATAGTGCCGTCTCCGCCAATGGCCACCACGCAGTCGAAACCTGACTTGGCCGCCCGAGCGGCCACCTCGGTGGCTTCCTTGGGACCGCTAGTGAGATGCTGATTCCAGTCGATGCCTTGCTCTCGAAAGGTTCTTTCGACCCGTTCCAGAGGGCTCAGCCCCGGCATTCGGAACTTAGAAAGCCCCGCTTTTGGGTTGGATATGGCTAGAATCCTCAGTGCTTGATCATCCTTAAAAATTTCTGAAAAGAGGCCTTGACCAGGTTCGACCTCGTCGTGAAATACCCTTAACACGAACGACGCTTGGAGGTAGTTGACGATGACAGCGATGTATCTTTACGAACTGAAGGAAGCCAGCCCCAAAGTGAAAGATGTTCAGAGCGAACTCGCTTGCGCGCTGCTGGCCGCCCTCTCTAAAGCCACTGCCGCCATCGCGGCTTAAGGTCCTAAGCCGGCAGGTCGCCCAAAGCGATGGGGGCACTGAGGCATTTGTCAGGAATTCCAAACGCTTCCACCAGGGGAATCGCGTTACGGCGCACAATCCGACAAAGCTCCAAGACCTGGGTCCGGATGGCCTTCGACTTAGACCCCTCCAGGTAACCCGCCTCCAAGAACCATCCCCGATCCTTCTCTAGTAAGCTGAGAGCAAAAAGGTCACACAAGCTTTTCAAGACCGACCTCACCGACCGGTCTTCCAGTTGCTGAATCTTGGCCACGAAACTCTCGTGTAGGATCCTCTCTACGTGAGCGTTAGCCAGGGCGATCAGGTGGTCCTGACACTGATTAAAGGCTTCGAAGGAATCCTGGCCGGCGTCGAGCTTACTCTTGAGCCGCCGGGCAACCGACACTAGCAAAGAGTCTTCTCGATAGCGGAAAGCATTAGCCTGGAATTCCGGATCCCTGAGGTGGTTAGGGTCGGTGTTGCGAGTCACGATCGGATTCTGTTCAGCGATCGCCATAGCCGCTTTTCCCGTGATGTATTTGACCACCCCGAAGAATTTCATCGAAGAAAACTGGTGACGAAACTCGGTCAGAAGACTTTTGGCGACCAGTTGCAACAAGACTGGGTTGGCGCCTTCGAAGGTCGCGAAGACGTCGGTGTCGGCTTTCAGAGAGCCGATTCGGTTGATGGAAAGGTAGCCCTGGCCGCCACAACACTCCCGGCAGACCTGGAGAGTGCGGATGGTGTTCCAGCTGCTCCAGGCTTTAAAGCCAGCCGCTCGGCTTTCGAGTTCTCGACTGTCGTCGTCGGCTGGTTGGGCCAGCAGTCTTTCGATCAAATCCTGACCCGCAAAGGTTAGAGCGTAGGCGTTGGCCAGCAAAGGCATCAGTTGACGCTGATGGGCTTGGTAGTCAAGAATCCGTACTTCGGATTGTCCCGGAGGGCCGAATTGACGTCGGCTTTCGCCATACCGGATAGCGATACTGAGCCCCACCCTGGCCACCGCTGTCACGGCCGAAGCGATGCTAACCCGCCCTGTGACCAAGGTGCCCAGCATGGTGAAGAATCGCTTGGAGGCGTTATTGATCGGGCTCGTATAATCACCTTCCGGTGAAACCTGGGCAAATCGGTCCAGCATATTCGGGCGGGGAATGCGAACCTGGTGAAACAGCAATCGACCGTTATCGACGCCGTTGAGTCCGATTTTTGGTCCGTCATCCTCCACCGTGATGCCTGGTAGGGGATGATTGTATTGGTCCCGGATCGGCACCAGGAAGGCATGAACACCATAGTTTGTCTGGTCGATCACCAGTTGAGCGAAGACGGTGGCTATCCGCGCGTGGAGGGCAGCGTTGCCGATGTAGTCTTTGCGGGCGGCCTCACTGGGGGTGTGGATGACAAACTCTTCTCTTTCGCGGTCGAAAGTGGCCGTGGTCTCGATGTCGCGAACATTGGAGCCGTGGCCGGTTTCGGTCATAGCGAAGCATCCGGGGAGTTCGAGCGTGATCACCTTAGGTAGATACTCTTGATGGTGGCGCTCGCTTCCCAGGTTGTAGACGCTTCCGGCGAAGAGTCCGATATGAACCCCGAACTTGATGAGCAGGCTCACATCGAAGCTCGCGATCTCGTCAGCCATGGCCAGGAAGCCTCCCATGTTGTCCTCCCCCCCGACACTGCTCGGCATCGGGACACGGGTAATCCCCTCACGGGCCAGCTCCTTGCACCAGTTGAAGACCCGTTCTCGGAAGGTGCTATGGGAGATTCCATATTCGTGAAAGAAGCGAGGATGGGCTAGAACGGAACGGATTCGAGCCCGTTCGGCGCTATAGGGTGCTTCTAGCAAAGCTTGGAGCTTTCTTACATCAAAGCTCGGCTTGCAAGGGTCCTGGCTGGGTGGGGGAGGGGCGTCATACAGAAGCGAGCGAGAAGCTTCGTGGCCGATCACGCCAAGAGCATCCTGGATCTCTCGGAGGGCTTTTTCGACCTCCGGACCGGGGGTTGAAGAAGCTACGGCTAACCCCAGTTCCGCCAGGTCAAAACGTTGCGCTTCGGGCAAGTCGGTGGCGCTGCTCCGGATGGTGCTGAGTAACACCTGAAGTTGACGAGCTGAGGGAGGGGAGTTGGGGTCGAGCCAAACGCTCAGCAGAGCGCGGGTCTCGTCGTCCAGGTCGGTGCGTTCCCCGATCTGACGGTGGAGGCTGGTGAGTTCTTCAGCGCTAAGCACCCCGTCGGCCCAGGCGATATAAATGGTAGGCAAAAAGGGGAGTAGGCTGTTCTTGAGGGGCGTCTCGACGGTGTTCATACGGCCTTGTTATGCGTTACAGCAAGACCATCCTCTGAAAAAGAAAAACCGGATAGCCTCGGGGCTACCCGGTCTCACTTCTCCGGCAGGTCTGTGCCGTCTGCCCCATCCCTTAAGCTTCGGCGGGAGAGGGGCGTGGTGGACGAGGCAGGACACCTCGCCCTGCCGGTAGAGAAATTATTGACGGATGTAAGCGTCGACCTGGTTGAACATTTTGTCGGCCGTCTTGGCTTTGTTGATGGTTACGTCCTGAGTAATTTCAAAGATTTTCGTCTGGGTATCCATCTGGATTTTCCAGCGCTGCTGTTGCTGCTTTTGAGCATCAGCTTGAATCTGAGTCTGCAAGGTCAGAATCTGCTGCATCCCCTGTGCACGCATCTGCTCCTGGGCCATAAGGTGGACTCCCATCGTTATCGGATCCATTGCCATTGTTCGGTTTCTCCCTCGAAGTGTTTAGTTTCTTGCTCGGTTTTTCTATCACGCGCCCCCAGCGGGAAGTCAACCGTCGAGTTTGTTAAACGTTTGTTAACTGGTTCGTCGGGCTAGGCGAGCGACCCTTTTGGCTAAAGGGTTCGTGTGGAGGAACGTGAAGCTTTGGCTATGCTAGACAGCTTCGACCCCAGTGGCCTTGCCTCCCCTCGAGAAGGCGTCGAAGAGCTCAGAGAATACGGGATTGAGGTTGGTTTCCGAGCAGCGGCCAGGTTATTGGCCCTGGGCCGGAAAAGGGTGCGCTTCTCGCTGGCCTTTCTCGAAGCCGTGGGGGAGAAGGGTGAGGAAGAGGCGGTCTTGATGGACCCCGCCTGGAATCAGGGCGACCATTTTCCTGTCGAGGCAGTGCGCCAGCTGATCGGAGCGCGACCGGCTTCAGCATTAGAGGTCGAGGGTGTTGTCCATGTGGTGATTCCTGATGAGGCTCCAGCCGAAGGAGCCCTGGTGGTGGCACCGAGTTCCGAGTCTCTTCTTGCCTCAGTAGCTGGTTCAGCCGACCCCGCCGCTTTTTCGGGGATTCTTTGGGACCGGCGCAAGATGGAGAAAGCCTCGCTTTGCCTGCTGGACGCCGAAGACCCTCAGGAGTTGATAGAGAGTTTTCGCTATCTGTTCAGGGCCCTCGTCACCACTGGACAGAGCCCGATGAGCTTGCTGGTGACGGCTCTCAAGCGAGAGAAGCCAGAACTGTCTCAAGAAGTGGCTCGTCAGGTTCAGGAGCACCTCAGCCGCGAGTTAGGGAGAGCTATGAGAGCAGTCCTCTCGGCCGAACCCAAGCCTCTTGAGTCGGCTCTTAACTATCTCTTGGGGGAGGACGGACGAGCCTGGTCGGAGGTGTTGGAGGTGCTGTTGCTGCCAGCTCTCAGGGCCGCCTTGGCTCGGCCAGAGGGACGCTCGGTAGTTCTCCTCGTTTTAGAACGAACAGTCGGGCGCACCTCGGGCGACATTCAAGAGTTGGAGTCTTTCCTCGATACCCTGGTGGATACTCTTCCTGAGTTTACTTCGGCCCAAAGACTGGGATTTGGTCGCTATCTCGAACGCCTTCATTGTCACTATCCTTTCGTCTCGGGCTACCTCCTCACTCAACTGAAAGTGGCTCGTAGTCCGCAAGAGGCGGTGTTCTTCGGTTTCATCCTGTCTCGTCTCGAATTGGTCCACGAAGAACGGGACGTGAGCCTGGACCGCATGGTGGAACTGTTCGCTTCGAAGGGTCTTGAGACCGCTCTGGAAGAGCGATTGAAGACCATTTTCTTGAGTTTCGGTAAGGTGGCCCTGGAAAGGCTCTCGCAGCCGGAGTATTTGGAACAGCTTGAGCCTGGCAAGCGGTCCGAGGTGATCGGCCTGTGGAACACCTTTCGGGAAGAAGATAGAGAGCTACCCCCTCAAGAGATTTTCATCTCTTTGGCACTGGCCGCGATCCAGGATCGTCGTCGCGATACGGTGCTAGCCCTGGTCCGCTCCGGTCAGCTCAAGCACCCTGCTTTGTTAGACCGACTCAAAACAGAGTCTGACCCCCAGGAGTTAGTACTCTACCTGACTGGTGAGGCCTTCCGGTTGGAGGAGCCGGATGATGAGCAACTCTTTCCGCTGCTCGTACCGTTTGGCGCCCTGGCTCTCGAGCGACCGTTTGCTCGTTTGCATCAGGAGGCAACGCTCCATTCGGCTGCGGCTGCCCATCGTCTCTTGTTCTTTGGACGTCTCGCTTACCATCTGGACCTCGAGGGCTCCGACTTGAGCCGGCTACGAGAGTTGGTTGGCCAGATTCTGGATTTTCCGATTTTTTCCCAGGAGGCCCATCCCAACGTCTGGCTGGGATTGGGCTACCTGGGCTCGGTCGAAGGGCTAGGAGCTGAACTAGTGCAAGGCTGTTTGGATCGCCTGGCCGAGGAACTTGAGCCCCATCCTCAAGAAAAGGTAGAGGCTTTACTCCGGGTCTACCCCGGTGCTGACCAAGAGCGCCGGGTGCAGGTCGAGCAGAGACTTCGGTCCATTTTTGGCTCCGAGAGCGCCAGCCGGTCCGTCTTGAAGGCTTGTTTGACAGGACTTGAGCGACTTTTGCAAAGAGGTGAGTTTCTGGTCGAGCCCCAGATGCTGGTCGCCGACCTCTGTCGGACCGTCTTAATGAAAAGCAAAGAAGCCAACCTTCAAACCATGATGGTCCAGGCTCTTAGCTACAGCAGCGAGGGCGACGGTATTCTAGAGCCGACGGTGTGGGACCGAGAAGACCGCGATTCTGCTTTACGCATTCTCGGCCTGGTCGTCGTCCATGAGGCGACCGACGGCCGTCTTCATAGGATGGTTCTGGTCCGCCTGTTCTCTTTTTTGGAAGACTGGTTAGCCGAGATTGAGAAAGGCGAGGACCTCTACGCTTGCCGCGACACGCCGCTGTTTGACATTCTCGACGACGCTCTTCACCAGCGTCCCGGAGAGGTCGGGACGGACTACGGAGCTTCGATCGGTCGCAAATTGATGGAGTTGCATCGGAAGGTCCCTCATCACCTGAGCCTGGAGTGGAGAGAGTCGACTCAACGGTTCCTCTTGACCCTGGTCGAGAAAGACCTGGGGGTGTCCTCAAAGCTAGACCTGCCCGACTCGATTCTCAACGCTCTGATGGAACTTCAACCGGTGGAAGAGCAAGAAACCCCGGTGAGCCGCTACCTGCTCGAGGAACTCCATCGCCGCTGTCAGCTCAGGCCCGAACTCCAGACTCGTCTGGAGCGCTATCTACTTACCAGCTAAACGCTGCCGTCAGGGTGTCGACCAGTCCAGTCGAACCCTCTTCTTCCGGGCTCCGGGCCTCGAGGCCTAATTCGACTTGGTCACTATATTCGTGTTGACCAGAGCCACCTCCGCTGCTATCGCGACTCTCTGTTCCCACGTCTTGGGGGTTATCGGCCCTATTGAAGAAGTCCGATTGCACGGCTGCAACCGCGTTATTGAAGTCCTCGACAGTGGTAGCGTCTGCAGTTGCTTCAGCAACAGCCTCGGCGAAGGCGCGTTCGTTTTGAGGATCTCTCCCCGGATCATCTGCGGTGGAGCCCTGGGGCCCCAGGCCGATTTCATTCAGGCCACCCAGCACGTTATTGAGACCGTCGAGGTTCTCTAACTCCCCGTTAGCCACAGCGATGTCCAGGGCTCTGGTGGTTGTGTCGATCGCCGTGACCTGGGCCCTGGCCTGATCGAGCTGGTTGGTCAGGTCCTGGGTGTGGGGGCTTGGGCGACCGAACTTTTGCCAATGTTCTTCGTATTGGCGCATATTTCGAATCATGTCGCGCTCCCTGGCCTCTGCATACTGTGCTTCCAGCTCTGCAATCGAGGCATCGAGTTCATTTCTTTGCGCGTTTAATTCTTGAGTCTGCCGGGTGGCTTCTCGCTCAGCCTGTCGGACTGGGTTGGGAGGCGGCGGCGCTGGGGGGCGCTCTGCAGGAGGTACGGTAGCCGGTGGTTGACCTGTTTGGGTGATGTCTGCTTCAGGCAAATCGGTTTCAACCAGATTGCTGCCGGTTGGCCTTTCTGCCTCCTCCAGGTCCCGCATTGCGTCAGCCTCGAGGTCGATTGCCTCTTCAAATCGCCCGGCGTCCATGAGCTCTTGAACCTCTTCGATCTGCTGGTTGTAATCATCCTGTGGCGTCGTCGCCGCAGGTGGGGCACCATCAACCGGCTCCATCTCGACGCCAGAAAGCTCGTTGAGGGATCCGATCGTATCCATGAAG
Source organism: uncultured Burkholderiales bacterium (assembly GCA_964423525.1). Lineage (GTDB taxonomy): Bacteria > Vulcanimicrobiota > Xenobia > Xenobiales > JADMJV01 > CAYRFU01. The sequence continues at coordinate 7,888 of CAYRFU010000311.1, forward strand.
GCTCCCAGTGGGTTTTCTTCCTCTAAGTTCTGGGCAGGCGGCTGCGCTGAAACCGCGTTCTCTTGAGGGTGAAAGGGACTCTCGTCGAGCAGATTGATTTCATTGGGTCGCTCGGGGTCGATGTAACCTTGTTGATGCATGCCGCGTAAAGGGTTGTCTCTAGTGACCTCAGACAGTTCCATCTGGTTCTCCCCGACGTTGACTGCTAAGCCACCGTCTGTCAGAAAGCCTGGCAGGCCTTCAACTTCCTGTTCCACCCGGTCGACAAAGTCTGGATCAAGGTCTGTAGTGTCGCCAACGGTTTGGATTTCAACGTCGTCATCCAACAACGGGCTA
>CAYRFU010000312.1:0-2254 GCA_964423525.1 uncultured Burkholderiales bacterium
AGAGGGTCTGGCTCCTGGCCGGATGATTTTACCGACGAACAAAAGAAGCACCCGGCGAAGGTTTGCTTTCTTGTGCCGTCTGACACGGCCCGCTACAATGACACGACCTGTCATTCCCGAGGTGTAGGATGATAGAACTTAGGAGGCAGCCGATGCATCGAAATTCAAGTTGGAACGACCGATTTCTCAAGCTATTCCGGGATTGGGTCGACCCCTGGGAGTCGTTTTTCACAGAACCTCCGCCCGAGATGACCATGATCAAGACGCCCGAAGCCCTCCAGCTGCGGATCCAATGCCCCGAGGAGGCTCTCGATAATTACCTGGCCGCCCTCCAGGGAGAACGAGGTGATGTGCCGGCAGTGATGGCTCAGAACGCCAAAGCGGTGGTGCCTCATCTTGAACAGGCGGTGGCTTGCTCAGAGCAGCTCAAGAGTCTGGTCGAATACTACTCCCGCTGTTGGGTGGTTAGGAACTGACGACGAGTCGAATAATGGCCGTGGCCAAGGAGCCTGGCTCGGCCTGGCGGGGATCGAGTCCTGGTCCGAGAGCTTGGCTCAAGCGCTTGAGGGCTTTCTTCTTCGAGCTGGAGTCAGGAGCGGCCAGCTCCGTGGTGGCTTGGGCGATAGCCTCGGCCACCGGGCCAGGCAGTTCTTGCATAACTTTCCCCGACAGCTCGGGAGGCAGAGCTATTAAAGCCAGGGCCGCGTCCCGCAGGTTGATCTCATCTCGGCCGTCCCGCCGGCGCTTCTTAAGATAGCGATAGGCAACGTAAGTAGCCAAAGCGAGTAGGGGCACAGTCACGATGGCCATACTGATAGCTTACCAGAGAGTGAGTGGAAGTGCGAGTTGGCCCGCCGGACTGAATCTCGAGAGTGGGCGCCCAGGAGCCCGCCTTCTTAAAGGGAAATGGATTGCCAGAGGGGGAGTCTATGATCCGGCTCGAGTTCATTAGCGAGAAATCGAACAAGTTTTGGGAGGCTGAGGTCAGACAAACCTCCCTTCACCTTCGTTGGGGCCGCAGCGGCACCGACGGCCAGTCCAAAGTGAAAGAGTTCGCCACCCGCCAGAAAGCCGAGGCCGAGCTAGAGAAGATGGCTCAGGCCAAGCTGAAGAAGGTTTATGTTGAGGCCCAGAAGGTGACAACCGTCGCTCCTCCAGCGAGCCCGAGCAGGTTGTCTACCGTGGAGCATCCCGAGGTGGTCTGGACCGAGGCGGCCAAGAAGAAGCTCTACTCTCGGGAGCCTGCGCCCAGCAAGTTTCCGGCGGCCGACAAGCTTCTAGCCAAAGCGGCCAAAAAATCTCAGCCGAAATCCTGGCGCAGGGCCCTGGGAGTGGCCACCCCCTCGGTGAGGCGCCGGACGCTGGCGGCCCTCAATGCCTTTGAGCAAAAAGACCTCGAAGGAGTGGAGCCTGCCTGGCTCCTGGCTGTCTCGGGCGGCTCGCTCGATCTGCTCGACTTCTGGTTTGCCAGCCGAGAACCCGACAAAGCGGTGGAGGCGCTGGCCGGAACCCCGGGTCTGGCCGTTATGGGTTATGGAGCTCGAAGAGGGGCGCTATCTGGTCCGGATCGGTCAGAGTGCAATAGGCGATGGGTTCATTCAGGAGAAGCATTGGGCCCGCCTGCGACAGAATCTGCTTGGATTAGAGCCAGACCTCTACCAAGAGGCTCGAAAGCGCGCTGAAGAGTTAAGAGAAGGCGCCTCTATCACCACTCGATGCGGGCTGGCCTTTGCCTTTTGGCAAGAACACGAGTGGGCCGCCGACGACGTCAAGGCGATCCTCAAGAACCCGCCGGCTTCGTCATGGGGTGTATGGCTTCCAGAGACCCAATGGTTGGTGGTCCACTCGTTGCGAGATCCTGATTTGTTGAAAGACCTCTTGGTGGTTTTCCAGGCCGGGCCGGCCTGGCTCCCTTTCGTGGCCGTCGCTATGGCTGGCGCTGGAGCGGTCAAAATCCTGGGGCCGATTCTCGCTCAACACAAGGTCGCCGATGTGGTGATGCCGGTGGTCCAGGCGCTGGCTTTGATCCGGTCGGTCGAGGTGGCCGACCTGTTCGCCCAGCAGCTCAAAGGCAAGCTTCTCCAAGGAGTCAAGAAGGAGATCACAGACTATTTTCAGCGGTATCCCGAGTTGGCCTTTCAGGTCTTGCCGGGACGGGGTAGGGAGGCCGAGGCGCTGGTTGCCTCGCTGGCACGGTCCAAACCCGAGCGAGCTGAGGAGCTTCTGCCTGAACTCGACCCGTCGGCTCAGTCGA
>CAYRFU010000312.1:2264-8216 GCA_964423525.1 uncultured Burkholderiales bacterium
GAGCCTGGCCTCGGTGCTCAACAAGGTCGTCTCGGCTAGTTCGGCTGCCTCGGCTGAGGAGATCCCGAAGCTTCTCGCGTCACCGCCCTGGCGGCAAAAAAAGAAGAAGGCTAAAGGGCTCGTGGTCGAGGCCTCGCTGCCGGCTTTCGAGAGCCGAGTCGAGTGGCGGGGCAAGAAGCCGCCTCGACCTTATTTTTACGACCGGCCTCCGAAGCAGAGCACCTCCGAGAAGGTGGAGTCGGGGTTGGCACGCCTGCGGGGCCAGAAGTCGATGAACATCTTCGAGATCGACCGGATCGTAGATGAGGCCGTGCTCCAGTTCTTCGAGGAATCCTCCTCCAAAGTCTGGTCGATCTATCAGGACGATTTGCTCCCTCTTGTTTCTCGTTTCGGAATCCAGGCGGTGGGGCCCCTGGCCAAGTTCGTCGACAGGAAGGTGAACCTGGCTGCCGAGGCTTTGTCCTATATCGTCTGTCCCCGGGTGGCTCCGGTGATGGCCCTGTGCCTGACTAAGAAGTCGGCCGCAGCCTCAGCGCGCTTCTGGTTTGAGACCTATCCCGAGGTGGCCGCCATCGGTCTGATCCCAGCGGCGGTAGGAGCTCACGGTAAGGAGCGGGCGGCGGCCGAGCAAGCTTTGCTTTCCCTCGAGACTCAGCTGTCCGCGAGGCTGCCCAAAGCTACCCTGAGGAGGTGCAACAGGCCGTCCGGCAACTGTTGACCACAGACCCCCTTCAACTCTATCCCGATAAGCTGCCCAAGTTGCCGAGCTTCGCTGAGCCGGCTGCCCTTCCACCCCTCTTGACGCGAGAGCGAGCGGCTTTGCCCTCCGAAGCGGTGAGTGAGGTGCTGGTGATGTTGGCGTTTTGCCCTCTCCACGAGCCCTATGCTGGTGTTGAGACTCTGCGCGCGGAACTTGATCGGGAGTCGCTCGAGGAGTTCTGCTGGGCTTTGGCCGAGGCCTGGCTCCTGGCCGGAGCCAGCAGTAAGGAGGTTTGGGCCTTTCAGTCGCTGGCCCATTTCGGCGGGGACGAGACGGCCCGGCGATTGACTCCCCTGGTGCGGAAATGGCCTGGAGAGAGTGCTCATGCTCGGGCCGTCCTCGGGTTAGAGGTTTTGGGAGCGATCGGCACCGATGTGGCCTTGATGCACCTCCACGGTATCGCTCAAAAACTGAAATTTAAGGCCCTCCAGACCAAGGCTCGGGAGAAGATCGGCGAGATCGCCCAACGACGGGGCTTGAGCCGCGACCAGTTGGCTGACCGGCTGGTCCCGGATGTCGGTCTCGACAGCCGGGCTGAGCTGGGCTTGGACTTCGGAGCGCGACAGTTTCTGGTGCGACTCGACGAGCAGCTCCGACCCCAGTTATGGTTCGAGGGCAAACTGCTTAAGAGTCTTCCCAAACCCAATCAGAAGGACGATGAGAAGCTGGCCAAGGAGGCCGCGAAGCGCTGGAAAGCCCTGAAGAAGGATCTCAAGCAGGTGGCCCGGGGCCAGGTTCTCCGTTTGGAACGTGCTATGACCTTCCGGCGCCGCTGGAGGGTGGAAGACTTCCTAACTTTGTTGGTAGCAGAATCTCTGGTTTTTCCCCTGACCCGGCGTTTGGTGTGGGCCTCTTATGCCCGGGACCAAATGGTCGAGACTTTCAGGGTGGCCGAAGACCAGACCCTGGCCGACCAGAAAGACGACGAATTGAAATTGTCTCAGGAGTTGACCGTAGGCCTGCCGCACCCTTTGGAGCTGCAGGCTGAGGAGCGCCAAGCCTGGCAGCGGGTGCTGGAAGACTATGAGCTGGTGCAACCGTTTCCTCAACTCGATCGGCCTGTCTCTCGGGTAGACGACCAGGGGCATCGACGCATCGAGGGGAGAAAGGTCCCTTTCTCGGCCGTGCTGGCTCTCGAGGATCGCGGCTGGGAGCGGAGTGAAGACGGTGACGGGGGGATTGTCTTCAGCTTTGAGAAGATCGTTCCCGGCGGTTCGGTGGTGCTCTCCTTCGAGCCCGGCCTCTACTTGGGCGCCCTCCGGGAATCGGGGGAGCAGACCCTCGATAAGGTGGGCTACATCTCGCCCCAATATCAAGAGCTCTCTTTTCAGTCCCTGGACCCCATCCTCTACAGTGAAATCGTTTATGACTTGGAGGCGATCGGCTAATGGAGATGCTCGAACCGAAGGCGGTCTGGGAGGCCGTCGCCACCCTCGACCTTCATCCTCTCGAAGGGGGGGCGCTCGAGTTGCCACTGCTCCGGCTCGCCGACCTTTACCGAGTGGCCTGGATGGCTAGCAACGCCGATGCTCATCCCGCTCTGCGATTGGTTCCCGCTCCCGAATTGGATTGGAGTGAGGTCGAAGCGCACGCTTCACCGCTCCCTGATGGAGTCGTGGTGGGTCACGAGGAGAGCGGCACCCGGTTTGCTGCCCTCCAAGACCTGGACGATCTGGCTGCCCTGTTGGCCCAACTCCCCGACGGGGTCGAACTGGAGTTGATTACGGCCGGGCGGCGTGTTGGCAGTGCTCAACGCTACCTGGGGCGGGTCGAGAAGGGGGTCTTTCTGGTCCAGCACACCTACCCAGCCCTCACGCTAGCCACCTTAGAGAGGGCTGTCGAGTTGGGTAAGCAGGAGAGGGTGACGCTCGAGACAGCCGAGCAGGCCCAGTTGGCCGCTCGCCTGGCCAACCAGGAGCTGGAGGGGACTTTTTACGAAGCGACAGCCGAAGGCCTGATGGCGACCTGTGGAATCCAGGGTCAACCAGAGGATTTGACCGGCTTGGAGCTGGTTCGACCTTTCGCCCTCCAGGCTCTTTTTCCAGACGGACCCTGGGACTACACCCCGGCCGAGAAGACGGAGGAAGAACTCGAACTTGAGGCCAGTTTACAAAGCCTGCAAGATAAGTTGAGCCAAGCCCTGACCGCTCCCGATCCTCCAGGTCAGGAGTTGATTCTCGATGGGGATTATGGTCGCTTTTTCAGGGCCGATCTCACCTCTCTTCCTCACGTGGTCGAGGAGGACAAAACACTCCTCGATGAGGAGATGAAACAGTGTGGCTTTCACCCTCTGGGCGATCTAAGCTGCACCCGCCTGAGCCGCGCCGTGATGCGGGGATATGAGGGTCACGACGGATGTTTTGCCGGTCTAACATCTCTCCATTGGGGGTGAGAGATGAGTTGGTCTGAAAGAATAGGTCTTTGGGAAAGAGTGTGTGTTGGTCGTCCTGAAAATAGAGGATGGGGTAGCTGGCCTGGAAATTCTCGTGGTAGCCGCTAGGATGATAGAGAATAGCTCGATATTCGTAGCCGAGTTCATCGTGCAGCACTAGAGGCTCTCTTGAGAGAGTTCCCCCGGCGTAGAAGAAGTAGGGAGAGATCTCGATGGAGCGAGCTCCCAGGGTGGCCAGATGATTGGGGCCTTGAGACCAGTGAAGCTGGTCGTTCAGATGCAGACACGCTTTGAACTCAACATAGGGCTGTTCAGAAAGTCTCAACCTCCAAGTCGGCTCCTCTGAGTCCGTTTCGGCTTCGATATCTTTGTCCCAATCGAGTGAAGAACGAAGAGTGAGGCTTCCTCCTTCTGGGACCGGATAATGGATCTTGATCTGCACCGTTTTCATAGAGGCGGGTTCGCTTGGAGTCATTAGGGGCCCTGTGAGCCAGCCAAAGTCCTGTGCTCGACCTCCGTAGCAGGTTCAGAGCCAAGCGGAGAAGTAGAGAGGCTGTCCGTGATCAAGATCCGCTCCTCTCACACAACCGGGAGCGAGTTCGCCTGGTTTGCCCCCATCTGCAATGGGGACTGCGAATTCCTGGGCGTTCTCGATCCCCGCTATAAGTCGAACTTCGCCAACACCAGCAAGATTGCCATCACAGCCGACCAGCTCGGCTACCGCAACATTCTCTGCCCTTCCTCTTATCAGGTGGGCCAGGATACACTGACCTTCGTCTCGGCTGTCGCCCCTCAAACCCGGCACCTGAATTTTTTGGCAGCTATTCGGTGCGGCGAGGTCCACCCGCCGATGTTGGCCCGAGCCATTGCCATTCTCGATCACATTCTCGAAGGGCGCCTGACTCTCAATATCATCTCGTCGGACTTGCCTGGGGAACAGCTGGACTCGGCGGCCCGCTATCAACGCTCTCGAGAGGTGATCGAGATCCTGAAGCAGGCCTGGACTCAAGACCACATCGACTTTCAGGGAGAGTTCTACAAGCTCTCATTGGCCACCACAGAGCCTCTCCAGACCTACCAGCAGAATGGAGGTCCACTCCTCTATTTTGGCGGCTATTCTCCTGTCGGAAAAGACCTCTGTGCTGAACACTGTGATGTCTATCTGATGTGGCCCGACACTAAGGATAATCTCCGCTCTCATATGGAGGACCTCAGCTCCCGGGCTTCGAGCTATGGGCGTATTATCGATTACGGACTGCGGGTCCACGTCGTGGTTAGAGAGACCGAATTAGAGGCTCGAGAGGCGGCCGAGCGCCTGCTCTCAAAACTCGACGAGAGCTTCGGCACAGAGCTGCGTGAACGGGCTCAGGACGCCAAGACCCTAGGCGTTGCACTTCAGACCGAAGCCCGTTCCAAAGCCGACCAGGAAGGCTACCTCGAGGACCATCTCTGGACCGGAATCGGCAGAGCCCGCTCCGGTTGCGGAATGGCTCTGGTGGGTGACCCCGACCAGATCGCCAAAAAGCTTCGGGCCTACCAAGAGATGGGCATTCGAGCTTTCATTCTATCGGGTTATCCTCATCTCACCGAGTGCGAGCTTTTCGCTCGCTACGTCCTGCCTCAGTTCGAGACCGTCTCACTTCCCGAAACCCACGGGCGGGTTCCGGCCCAGCCACCGCTCACTCCTTTGGCCGCCGGACCCCGCCTCTAGCAGTCTTTTTCCTGTCTGGCCAGGGCTTGAACAGGAGAAGCCGGCCTGCTCGGACAAGTTTCCCTAGTCGAGGTGCTGGTTGAGGTGATTAGCACGCTCTGAATTCCCTGGCGCGCGGGGTAATAGGGGGCTTCAACGGTCAGGGAAACGTGGTGAGGGATGGATCCTAACTCCAAAAAAGACAGTTTTCTCCAGCCGCTGCCGGAACTTTTCGGGGGGTCCGAAGAGGACCTTTTCCAATTGCCCGACGCCCAAGGTCAACAGACTGAGCTCCAGGCGCCGCCTGGGCGCGGGGCGAAACCTGCTCCGCCGTCGTCGAATGACCAGCTCAACCCGCTGCCCGAGAGGCCGCGCCCCAACCTTCCTCCACTCCCTCCAGAGAAAGACCTCTTTAGTGCGTCCCTCGAGACTGATGCTCTCTTCCAGGCGCCCCTGCCAGAGTTGCCCCCTCCACTTGAGACACCGCCCGGACCTTCTGTCGGCGACTGTCAGGCCCCTCAGGGCTCGGCTTTCTTGGATTCCTTGGCCGCTCCGCCCGGGAACGAGACCCGCTCCTCACCACCTCCGCCGGCTCTCGGTCAGCGTCCTTCGGCCCCCTCACCACCTCCGCCGGCTCTAGGTCAGCGACCTTCGGCTCCCTCGCCATCCCCTCAGACTCCCGGTCAGCCACCGGCCTCCCCTCCGGTTCAGGCCTCGCCGCCGAGACAGTTGTCCTCGCCTCCAGCTCGAGAACCAGCACCGCAGCCTCAAGGTGACCTTTTTGGGTCGCCTCCAGCCCTGGGCGCTGGGGAGGATCTATTCGGAGCGCCGCCGGCGCCTGGGTCAAACCCTCCGGTTCAGTCCTCAGGACATCTGTCTTCACCTCCGGCTCGGGAACTGGCACCGCAGCCACAAGGAGATCTTTTTGGGTCGCCTCCGCCAACCTCAGGCTCTGGGGAGGACCTATTCGGCTCGCCACCTCCGCCGGCTCTCGGTCAGCGACCTTCAGCTCCCGCGCCACCTCCGCCGGCTCTCGGTCAGCCATCGGCCGCTCCTCCGGTTCAGTCCTCACCGCCGGGACAGCTGTCTTCACCTCCAGCTCGAGAACCG
>CAYRFU010000313.1:0-8197 GCA_964423525.1 uncultured Burkholderiales bacterium
AAAGTCTATCGAACTCGGGTCGCACATGGCAGCCAGGTCAGGTAGAAAGAGGTCATCAAACTCCCAAAGGAAGGTCTTGAGTAATCTCTTGAAGAGCTGGTCTTGATTCATCTTGACACACAGGGGTTTGCGCCGCCGCAGGGGTTAGTAGAGCAACTCTGGCCAGGGGACTCCCCTGGCCAGAGTCAAATCGCCGCAATCAGCCTAGGTGTTGGGTGCGAAGTTGCCCCTCAGGGTGCCTGAAGTGTCAAAGGTTCCCTGAGCCGGATTCTGGTTGATTTCCGAATTCGGTCCTAGCCCCGAGAACGTGAAGTTGATGGTGACCGAGTTGTCGTCAAGACTAACGATCTCAACCTGACCCGTCGTACCAGCAACGAGACTCCAGCCGCCAGTGGCCGTCGTACCCTCCGAGTCGGTCAGGGCCAGAACGGCTCCTCTTTCCCCATCAGAACTGGCCAGCGGGAAGGTGTCTCCTGCCTCAATCGGATTGCCGTTGGGATCAACCACTGTGATGGCGAAAGTCCGGGTCACCAGCGGCGGTCCGACGCTCACCTCAGTGAGAACGAACGAGAGCGAAGTCTGTCCGGTCTGACCCGTGCCTAAAGCGCCGCTGATAATCGAGTTGGTCGTCACCGGCGGGTTGGACCCGTTATAACCGTTGGCTGGAGTGAAGACGAAGTTGGTCAAAGCCCCGCCCGAGATCAATCGACCTCCTCCTTGGTCGCCAGGCGGAGTGCCACCGTTGTTGGGAGGATTGGGCTGCCCCTGGCTAGCCGGCCGGATCACACCGGCAAACGTCTGTCCGTTGAGGGTGAAGGTGTAGGTGCCCGTGCCAAGATTTCCGGTGATGGTGAAGGTCCCAAGACCGGGAACGGTTCCGGTCACGGTGAAAGCCCCGGTAACGAGATTCACGTCTCCGCTAACCGGGTAGTTCCCCACCGGAGCCGTCGTCTGGGGGTTGACCAGGCCAACGTTCAGGTTCCCGGTCGCGTTTCCGGCAGGGGACACGGAAAGACTGAGTTGACCGACCTGATTGGCGGTCACGTTACTGGCCCCCAGGAACTGGCCCGTGAACGGTACCTGGTTAGCCGGGTTCAGGCCCTGGCCACCAAAATTCAAATCGTCGTCACCGCTGTCACCACAGCCGACGAACACCAGAGCGAACATCAAAGCGATAAGAATTTTTCTCAAGAATACAAAGCCTCCCTATAAGAATTCGGAAGACTCTACCCTAAACGAAAGGCTCTGAAAAGCTACAGAATCTCTATCTCCACCCCGTTAAATCTCCGTTAAGAACAAGTCTGGCTCCTCCTGAACGACGCTCGAAAACCGGCGTCAAGAGGAGTCAGCAATCGGTTAGGGGCGCTCCTTAGCGCTGCATCAGAGTCGAAGCCAATTCAGCCAGAGGGGAGCGCTCGCCTTTGAGGAGAGTCACGTGAGCGGCCATTTTCTGGCCTCGGAATCTCTCGACCACGTGGGTGAGTCCGTTCGAAGTGGCATCGAGATAGGGGCTATCGATCTGGTAAGGGTCACCAGTCAAGACCAGCTTGGTCCCGTGGCCGGCCCTCGTGATGATGGTCTTGACTTCGTGAGGAGTCAAGTTTTGAGCCTCATCGACGATAATGAACTGCTGAGGCAAGCTTCGCCCGCGGATATAGGTGAGCGCTCGAATATCCAGGACGTTCGAGTCGATCAGGTAGTCGAGCTTGCTGCCCATCTTCTTGTTGTTGCGGTCGCCCTCATTGAGCAAGAATTCGAGGTTATCAAAAATGGGCTGCATCCAGGGCGACAGCTTCTCTTGCTCGGTGCCAGGCAAGAAGCCGATATCCCGCCCCATCGGCACCACCGGTCGATAGATGGCCAGGCGCCGATAGATCTTCTCGTTCATCACCTTTTGGAGGCCCGAGGCGATGGCCAGAATCGTCTTGCCGGTGCCGGCTTTTCCGGCCAGGGTCACCAGCGGAATATGGTCGTCGAGAAGAATCTCCACGGCGTAGCGTTGCTCGCGATTTAGAGGCCGAATCCCCCAGATATCGTGGCGAGGATCGCGAAGAAGCTGGAGCCGTTCGCCGTCAAACTGGGTCAGAGCCGACGAGGATGACTCGTTAGAAGCCAGCATCACGAACTGGTTAGGGTGAATGACCGTCCCGTTCAGATTCAAATCCTCAGGACTCAGCTCTCTCTCTTCATACATCCGGGAAATCAGGTCGGGAGAAACCTTCAGCTCTTGATGCCCGGTGTAGAGTTCGCTGATCTCGACGATCTGGTCAGCTTTGTAATCTTCGGCAACCAACCCCAGAGCTTCGGCTTTGACCCTCATGTTGATATCTTTGGTGACAAGGATGACCTTGCGACCCGGATTATCGTTCTTGATGCCGACGGCCGTAGCCAGAATGAGGTTATCGACGTTGTTTCCGAAACCGGGAGGCATCTGCTCTCCGGCTTTACGGATGTAGACCACGTCGACCTTGAGAGTGCCACCCGTCTCGATCTCGATACCTTGACTGACGGGACCTTGCTTGCGCATCTCATCAAACATCCCGATCACTTGACGCGCGTTGCGGTTGATCTCCATCGAGCCTTTTTTGAAGTTGTCCAGCTCGTCGAGCACCACGATAGGGATCACGACATCGTGCTCACCAAAAGAGAAGATCGCCTCAGGACGGTGGAGCAGGACACTGGTGTCCAGGAGGTAGATCTTGGTCTGGGTCGACATGGGGCCTCCGGCTTCTAAACTGGACTGGCTTTCCTGGCCGCTTGATAAAACTCGCAATATTTCTCTACTTCCCATTTGCTGCCGATCACCAGAGGCACCCTCTGGTGCAGACTGGTCGGCTTGATTTCCATAACCCTCTTGTCTCCCGTCGTGGCCATCCCACCTGCCTGCTCCACGATGAAAGCCAGAGGGTTGGCTTCGTAAAGGAGGCGCAACTTCGGTCGCGGGTTTTCGGGGTTTTTCCGGTCGGTGGGATACAAAAAGATCCCGCCGTGAAGAAGGTTCCTGTGAAAATCGGCTACCAACGAACCGATGTAGCGCAACGAGTAGGGTCGCTTTGTTTCAGCATCCTCCTCTTTGAGAAAGTTCACGAACTCTCGGGTTCCCGCGTCCCAGAAATTCGCGTTTCCTTCATTGACACTATAGACATTGCCCTTTTGAGGAGTCCTAATGTTGGGATGACTCAGCAGAAACTCCCCGACACTCGGGTCGAGGGTAAATCCATGGACACCTTCACCGGTGGTGTAGACCAACACAGTCGAGGAACCGTAGATGCAGTAGCCGGCAGCTACCTGCTGAACCCCCTCTTGGAGCACATCCTCCAGCGTCCCATCACCACTTCCGCCATTCCGTTTCAGGACCGAAAAGATGGTGCCGATGGAGACATTTTTGTCGATATTCGAAGATCCGTCGAGGGGATCGAACACGAGAATGTAGTCGCCTTTCTCAAAGCGAGCCGGAATCTTGATGAGGTGTTCGCATTCCTCGGAGGCCATACAGCACAAATGACCGCCGTGGTCCATGGCTTTGAAGATCCTGTCGTCGGCGAAGCGGTCGAGCTTCATCACCGTCTCGCCGTGGACATTGCTGTCTTCGGTAGCTCCCAGAATCTCCACCAGGCCAGCTTTGTTGACCTCGCGAGAAATGATCTTAAAAGCGAGAATCAGATCCCAAAGCATCTTGGTAAAATGACCAGTGGACTCGGGGTAGCGAGTCTGTTCCTCCAGGATATGGCGCGTGATGGTTACTAGTTTGCCGGTAGACATAGGAACCTCCGTTGAAAAGTGGGTCCTCAACCTTTTTCTCAACGTCTACCTTTGCCCTCCTCTCCAAAGCCTTAAACAGTAACTAGTAGGAATAGCCGATTTCCCAGGCACGGCCAGGCTTGCTATACTGGGAGCCGGGGCGCGGAGGAAAAGGGAGAGATTCATGGCCAGAAATTACCGAGGATTCCAAGCGAGCATGGCTCAAGAGATCAGCACGGCTTCGTTAGCCGCCCAGGCCACCCAATCTCGCAAATCCAAGAAAATTACGGTCCACGACTCTGACCTGAAAAAGCTCGTCCCCTCCGGTTCTCAAATCGAACTCAAGCCCACCGTCTTCACCAAGCTCAAGGCCGGTGATGTCCTCTATGTCCGTCTCAACAAACAGCTCCACCTGCGCCGCTTCATCAAAATGAAGATGACCAAAGACGAGGCCTACCTGGTGGTCATCCACGACGGTCAGAAAAAAGCCCAGGTCCTGCCGAAGGGCTGCCTGCTCGGCAAAGTCGAGAAGGTCACCCACGCCGGCAAGACCTACGATCCGACCCGCGAGAGTGTGGTGGCCAACTTCGTCAACGCTTTGACGGAGTATGGCACCCACATCCCCTTCAGCGGGATCCTCAAAAGAGGCTAAGTCTCGAAGTCGGACTGGAATCTCGAGGAACGGCCCGCAAGGTCGGGCCTGAAGTGCAGAGGGGGCGACCCAGCAAAAGCCTGAGCACGACCACCCCTCGTGCCCTTACCAACCCGTCATCAGTTCGAGCTGCTAAACCAAGAGCTCTTCTCGGGTCTGTATTGCTAGACCCGAGCTTGAGCCAAACGAGCAGCCACCTCGACGGCCTTCTGAGCGTCGATAGCACCTGCCCCCTGAGAGGTCTGGCGAGCCCGACCGACCGGCTCGGCGGTCCTTTTCAAGATCTCCTTGACCTCGGCCGGTGTCAGGTCGGGGTTGGCTTCATACATCGCAGCCACCACTCCTGAAACGATAGGGGTCGCCATCGAAGTGCCGTCCATCCCGATGTAAGCGGCCCCGCCCTCTAGCCGACCGATGGTCGGCTGGTGCTTCAAGCCATTTTCGAACAGCTCTTTCAGGTCGCGAATATCCATGTAGAGAACGTCGGGAGGCAAGATCCCCTCTTCGACCAGAGCGTAAGCCATAGCCGCCAGCTCTCGCCGACCGGCCCGCTTGGTGGCCTCCTGAATCTTACCGAACAGCTCGTTCTGCTGCTCGATCTCGCTGCCAGGAGAGTTGGCCGCCATAATCATGACCCCGGGGGCCAGGATGTCCGGCTTCACCCGACCGTCGGGAGTCGGTCCACGGCTGGAGAATTCAGCCACCCGGTCATCCCGCTTGTCGCGAGGAGTCCCGTTGGTGTCGAGAGCGCCGACCGTAATGATGTTCTCGTTGATGGCGGGCGTTCCCGTAATGGTGCCCGGCGCGGGGCCCTCATTACCAGCCGCCGCCACCACCGTGATACCAGCCTGAACGGCCCGGTTGATGGCCGCTCCGATCGGATCGTAGAGGAGGTCCGGACCGAAAAAGCCACCGCTCTCCATAAAGAGGGGGAGAGCCAACGAGAGATTGGCCACCTTAATGTTGTATTCGTCGCGGTTGTCAACCATCCAGTCGATCCCGTCGGTGAAGTCTTGAAGCACTCGGGAAACATCGGTCTCGTACTCGCTCTCGTCGAGCACCTGAATGCCGAGAATATTGGCCTCAGGAGCGGGCCCCTGAATGCGACCGTTAGAAAGCGTTCCGTCACCGGCCGCATCGCCGGCCACGTGGGTTCCATGGCCGACCGGGTCTTTGCCGATGCGATAAGGGCGGCTGCGCTGAATCGGACTCACGTTGCCGAGGAACCGCTCACCCAGGTCGGGGTGGGGATAGACGCCCGAGTCGATGATGGCGATGGTCACCCCTTTGCCGGTGGTGGGAAGCTGGCCCACGTAATCGGAGGGGCCTTCCGGCTTTCGGTCAACCTGGGGCCGACGTTCAGGCCGACGAGGGCTGGGCCAGAAAGGGTTCAAGAAGGGGAAATCTTTGAGGGCCTCAAGAGCTTCGGGTTGAGCGAGCCAGCCGGCTTGAAGGTTCTTGAGGGTGGGTTGCTTGGGAACGAGGTTAACCTTCTTGTTTTCCACCACCTGGAAACCGGCTTCTTTGAGCGCCTGCATCTGCTCTTCGGTTGTCTGAGCGGTAAGAGCGCCAGCTCCTTTGATTTCGTTGGTGATCTCGACACCCAGGTCTTGAAACAAGTCCTGGGCTTCACTGAGTTGCTGGTTCGCCTCTTCGCGGTCGGCGGCTTTGCGGGGCAGGACCACGACCTCCCGGGGGAGATGGGGCGTCTTGTGATTGATCATGGACATATTTTTTTTTCCTCCGTCCATCGAGGATGATATGCTTCCGGTTGTTAAAGACTGTAAACGCGAGGTTACTTGTTGGCGAACTGGGATGATGACAGCGTCGCGGAGCTGCGCCAAGCTCTCGACCAGGCTGAATACTACCGCACCGAGGCTTTACCCGCCTATTCCACCAGGCTTCTCTACCCTTTTCACGAGATTCGCCAGTGGTTTTACGGGTTGGAGTCGCCTCTGGCCTTGGCCGCCTACCCCGAGCGTCACTATCGTCCTTTCGCTGCCCGATATCCCCTTACTTACGAACTCTTCCGGCTTCTCTTTCTGCACCACACCGTGCCCTCCCAACCGAAGTGCCCCCAAGCCTTCTGGGAAGAGACCGACGACGGCTATCGAGCTCTGTTTCAGGTCACCGCCATCTGGGGTCGCTACATCCTCAGTTCCATACCAGGCCGAACTCCGGGTGAGTTTGTCTATCTGGGAGATGACTCGGCCACCCTGGGTCGACTGATTCGAAGGGCCTGCGCCCCCGGCAGTCGGGCTCTAGATCTGTGCTGCGGCTGCGGAGTGGTGGGGTTGACCCTGCCAGAACGCTACACCGATATCACCGGTCTCGACATCAACGAGCAGGCCATCGAGATGGCCCGTGGCAACGCCCGTCTGAACCAGCGCCCCGTCACCTTCGCGGTGAGCGACCTTTATCAGAAGGCCGACCCTCCTTACGACTTGGTGATCGGTAACCCCCCTTCCCTGCCCCCCGACCTGGCCGGTGCCGGCCGACGGTTCGCTGTGGGCGATAGCCAACTCACCCGAGCCGTTCTGACCGGCCTGACCGAGGTTCTAGCTCCCGACGGGCTTTGTTTGTTCATGCTCTTTACTCGAGACTCATCCTTCCTGGACGCCCTCGACCCAAGGCTGAGCGCTACCTTCCAAATTCACCAATCCTACCGCCTGATAGGTGGGGAGGTCCTTCACCACGGCTGCTTGACGGTCCGAAACGACGGCCAGGGTCAGCGGTCGTGGCGCCGTCCCAACTGGCTCGAAAGGCTCCGACGTTGGCCCTTTCCGTTTACTCAGGCTGCCCCCAACCCTCAACTCTGTAGCCTTAGAGAGGCGGAAACCTCCGACCAGGCCTTTTCGTAATCCCGGCGTTGCTCGGGAGTCGGCGAGGTCAAACGGGCCTGGCGCAAAGTCGACCAGAGACCGCACCGGTCGAGGAACCAATAAGCGAGGGTCTTCAACCAGCAAACCATCCACTGGACTTGTGACCGGTAGCCTCTCTTTTTCAGCAACGCCCGACGGGTATAGGTCAACCCTTCTAACACCACTCTCGCCGACGTTCCTCGTTGATATCGATAGACATAGCCTATCTTAGGCAAGACCGCGTAGGTCTGATGAGCGAGAGCGCGACGGAAAAAATCGAAATCCTGACCTCTTCGAAAGGTCCGGTCGAACCCGTGCTGGCGGGCTAAGCCAGCGCGTATCATGGTAGGGGCCAGGGGGAAGCGAGGCTGGTCTTCAGGCCCGAAAGGAAAGCGTCCAGGCTTAGGAAGCGACACCCCTTCCAATCGCCCCTCCTTCTCCACTAGCGCCATACCGACGGCCACGGCTGCTATTTCGGGGAATTTCTCAAGATACTCGACCTGGTCCCACAGCTTGTCAGGATAATACCAGTCATCGGCATCGAGCACCGTGACGTAATCGCCTTTCGACTCCTCTAAAGCCCGCTGCTGAGCGTATCCCCTGCCGCGATTCTGGTCGTGGCGAAGCAAGCGAAGACCAGGGCTTTCAACCTTGGGAGGCTGCCTGGAACCATCGTCTATCAAGATCCACTCCCAATCGACGTAGCTCTGGGCCTTCAAGGACGCAAAGGCGTAAGGAAGGGTCTCGGCATCCTCAAAGTAGGGGGTCAACACCGAAACCAGGGGTCCTCGCATGGGGGAGCCCTTCGGTCTAGAAGAGGTGGGTCCCCTCGTGGGAGAGGCTCCGCATACTATGCCAGCTCAACCCCGCATAGCCCCCGCCGGCCCAGTTACGCCGGCCCGGCCCTGCATACTATGCCAGTCCAACCTCGCATAACCCCCCC
>CAYRFU010000314.1:0-3359 GCA_964423525.1 uncultured Burkholderiales bacterium
GCAAAACACATCCAAACAGGAGATCCTAATGACACCAGTTATCAGTTCAATTCGCCCCCAACCCCCATCCTACGTGCCCGCCAATTCGGCAAGTCCGCCCCCAACCGGCCCCGTCGACGGATTTGTAGGCCCCTGCCTGATCGGCCCTGACGCCATAACGGCTCCCGAAGCCCCGGCCGTGGCCCCGGCCACCGCTGAGGAAATCAGCCAGGCCGTAGCCGCCAATAACGCCTTCACCCTCAACCTACACAAAGGCCTGGCCGGTTCCGAGGGGGGCAACTTCTTCTGCTCACCCTTCAATGTGAACGGCTGCATGTCGATGGTCCTGGCTGGAGCGGGCGGCGAGACGGCCGCTGCCATCCAGGAGGGCCTCGGCCACGACCAGCTCCAGGGCGAGCGAGTCCACGCCAGCGTGGGCGCCCTCAATCAAAAAACCGATGGAGATTTCGGCGCCGTCAACATCGCCATCTCCAATCGCGTCTTCCCCCAACGCGGGGCTGGCCTGAAGGAAGGCTTCAAAGCTGTCACTTCAGACCTCTACGGCGCCGCAGCCGAGGCGCTCGATTATCAAGCCGACCCGGAAGGGGCCCGTCAAGACATCAACGGCCTGGTGGAGCAAGACACCCGCGAACGGATCAAAGACCTCCTTCCCGACGGGACCGTCAACCCCGCCACCAGGATGATTCTCACCAGCGCCATTCACTTCAAAGGCGATTGGAAGATGAAGTTCGACGAGAAGGACACCCGTGAAGTCCCCTTCTACTCCGAAGAGGGCACCTCCACCGGCACTGTCGACATGATGCATCAGAAAGCCGATTACAAATTCGGTAAATTCAACTACGACGGCGAGCGAGTCTTTCGGGGCGAAGCCGACGTCAAAGTGATCGAGATGCCTTATGAAGGAGACCGCTTCTCGATGGTGGCTCTGCTGCCCAACCAGGAATCGGGCGGAATGGCTCGTCTGCAAGAGAACCTGACCAGCGAAAATCTCGACCTCTGGACGGCCGAGAATTACGAGCAAGAAGTGGAACTCGCCTTCCCCAAATTCGAGATGAACTCCGACTTTGATCTGACCGGCAACCTTTGCGATATGGGGATGGACCAGGCCTTCGGAGGCGATGCCGACTTCAGCAACATGATGGATGAGCGCGTGGCTATCAGTGGCGTGGTTCACAAAGCCTTCGTGAAGGTCAACGAGGAAGGAACCGAGTTCGCCGCCGCCACCGGCGCTGTCTTCGAGTCGCTGTCGATCTCGATGCCCGAGCAGTTCGTGGCCGACAAGCCGTTTATGTTCTTTGTCAAAGACAACGAGACGGGCGCACTGCTCTGCTCGGGTCGCTACAGTCAGCCAGACTAAACGCCAAGCCGGTCGCGCCGGCCTCGACAGGGTTCGAGGCCGGCCCTTTTGTACTGAAAAGCATCAACGAGTCTTAGAGGGAATCCTGGCCGAGGCTAGGAAGGCCATTTTATGGATCGGGACCAGGCTTGGGAGCTATTGTGTGAGTTCAACGAGGGTGACTCCCTCAAAAAGCATGCACTGGCCGTGGAAGCGTGTATGACCTTCTACGCCAAGCGTGACGGCCACGACCCCAACCTTTTTGCCGTCACCGGCTTGCTCCACGATTTCGACTATGAAAAATGGCCCGAGGAGCACCCCCAGAAGGGGAGTTCCATCCTTCGAGAGCGAGGGGTCGAGAACGAAGTCGTCGAGGCCATT
Source organism: uncultured Burkholderiales bacterium (assembly GCA_964423525.1). Classification (GTDB taxonomy): domain Bacteria; phylum Vulcanimicrobiota; class Xenobia; order Xenobiales; family JADMJV01; genus CAYRFU01. Next base: position 1,718 of record CAYRFU010000314.1, read on the forward strand.
CTTTCCCACGCCACCTGGAACCAAGAAGACTACCCCCTCGACCGGCCCCTCAGAAAAACTCTTTTCGCAGTCGACGAGCTGGCCGGTTTCATCACCGCCTGTGCCCTCATTCGACCCACCCAGCTGGGTGGCCTCAAGCCCAAAAGCGTCAAGAAAAAGATGAAGACGGCCTCCTTCGCAGCAGCCGTGAGCCGGGACGATATTCGTCGAGGAGCGGAGTTGATGGAACTCGACCTCGATAGCCACATCGCTAACTGCATTGAGGCGATGCAGCAGGCAGCACCCAAGCTGGGTTTATCAGCGTGAAGGTCCTCGACCACCGTTTCCGTCTGGGAGAGCTTTTGGGCGAGGGACGGATCGGGCAGGTCTACCGAGCCCGCGACCTGCTCGAATCGACCGATGTCGCCATCAAGCTGCCCCACCGCTGGCACACTCGAAACCCCGAATTTCGGGCCCGCTTTCGCCGCGAACTTCTCACCGGGATGCGTCTTCGCCACCCAGGAGTGGTGCGCAGCCTGGAAACGGGCGAACACGACGGAACGCCCTTTTTGGTGATGGAGCTGATCGACGGACTTCCGATTCAGGAGTGGTTCAGCCAGCGCCAACGGGACTATGAGGCCCTGGCTGAGGTGCTTGAGAAGCTGCTCGACGCTCTCCACTACGCCCACACCCGACGGGTCGTCCATCAAGAACTCAAGCCCGCTAATATTCTGGTGGAAACGAGCACGGAGCAGCCGAAGCTACTCGACTTTGGTCTGGCCGGACGCCTGGAAGACCAACTCGCGGTCGGACCGGAACCCGATCACGGCCTTTCCTATCTCAGTCCTGAGCAGTCGATGGGGGTGCGGGGCGACCAGCGGTCTGACCTTTATAGCCTGGGAGCCGTCCTCTTTCATCTCTTGGGGCAGCGTCCACTGGCCCAGGCCCAAGAGCCCGCCGACTACCTGTTGACCCATCTTAACGAAAGCCCGCCTACTCTCTCCGCCCTTCGCGGTGATGTGCCGCTGTGGTTGGAGCGTTTAGTCAATCGGCTGTTGATGCGCCGCCCTGAGCAACGACCCCAATCCGCTCCTGAAGTGCTCCAACTCGTTCGTCGGCGTCGCCAAGCGGGGCTCGAGGTGGTCCCCCAGGCGCCCGGGCCGATCCACGGTCGTCAACCGGAGCTGGAGACGCTGGAGGCGTGCCTGGACCGGCTTGACAGCAACCAGGGAAGCTTCCTCCGACTCTCGGGACCAGCTGGTTCCGGCAAGACTTTGCTGGTCGAAGAACTGCTTCATCGAGCCCGCCAAAGAGACGCTATGACGGTACGGGTCGAGTCGACCGCCGACGCGGTTATGCATCTCGGCTCGATTTCCCGTTGCTTTGAGGATCCAGAGCTGCCGATTTTCGAACGGATCCTGGAAAGCGCTACGGTCATGCCGGTGGTGATGGTTCTGGAAGGACTCCATCAGGCTCACGGGTCAGTAGGAGACCTTCTGATCGAGCTGCGCGAGGCGGTCGAGGATGTCGCCCTGATGGTGGTGGTCACCGATCGTCCCGGCCAACTCAACAACGAGTCGCTCGAGGAGGTGCTCGCCTCAGCTGAACACCAGCTTGAGCTGGGAGGTCTCGACTGGAAAGCTACGGCCCGAATCATTGAAGA
>CAYRFU010000314.1:3369-8133 GCA_964423525.1 uncultured Burkholderiales bacterium
GCGGCGCACCTGTCCGTCTTCGATACTCGCGAAGAAGCCATCGCCTGGTTTCACAAGACCACGGATGGCAACCCGCTTTTTATCAAACTGCTGGCCGAACACCTGGAAGGCTCCGCTCTCAACACGACAGGGATGGCGCCCAGCTGGACCAATCCCGCGCCCGGCACCTTTCCTGACACCCTGCCTAGACTGCTCCAACGCAAGCTCGAGAAGCAGGGCCCGGAGGGAGAAGCTTTATTGGGGTTGGCCGCCTGTCTAGGAGAGCGCTTCAGCTTCAATGCGCTCAAAGCGGTGACCTATTATGAGGAACACGAACTGGAGGCCTTACTGGAACAGATGGTGCGTCAGGGACTGCTCCAGGAAGAATGGTCCGGCGGCCTGCTACGCCATCGCTTCACCAACACGATGTTGTGGGATCAGGCCGCCGCTTCAGTCCCAGCGCGCCGCCAACGACGTCTCCACCTGCTGGCGGCCCGCTTCTACGAGAAATCGGGCATTTGGCCAGCCGCCATCCTGGCCTACCACTACCGTCGCGCCGACCGTTGGGAAAAAGCTCTTCGCTACATCGCCGAGGCTCTCGAGCAAGCTTTAGAACGAGAGGATCGGGGGGAGGCGACCTTCCATTACACCCATCTGCTAGAGAGGTTGCGAGATCTCCCGGTAGACTGGCCCGGACCCAACTTGAGTCACTATCGAATCCACCAGTTGCCCAGACCCCAGCGACTGAGAACCCTGGTCAGTTGGACCCTGCTGGTCTGTGGGGTAACCGACGTAGCCGTAGCCCGCCTCCAGCAGGCCGCTTCGGAAGCCTCCGACCCAGCCGAGCGGGCCCGCCTTGAGAAAGCTCTTCAAGCGTTCAAAGACCAAGCCGGCCAGGGGGAACCAGCGGCCCGCTAGCTAAGTTAGAAGGGTCGAGGTCAAGACACGAATGAACAAGCCCCTACTTTCTCTCTTTTTAATACTCTTGTGGTCCCTGCCCGGCTGGGCCGAGGTGGTCAAAGACGCCCATACTGAAGCCGAACTGGTCTCGGAGGTGACATCCATCCAACCGGGGCAACCGTTCACGGTGGCGTTGCGCCTTAAAATGGACGACCACTGGCATACCTACTGGAAAAATCCTGGGGACTCCGGATTGGCCACCACCCTGGCCTGGACTCTCCCACCCGGCTTTGAGGCCAGCCTCATCCGCTGGCCTCATCCCCAGAAGTTCGAGGTGGCCGGCCTGATCAGCTATGCCTACGAAGGCGAAGTCTATCTGCTGGTTGACATCACCCCACCTTCCCAAGTCGACGAGGAAGAGGTCAGCCTGAAGGCTCGGGCCGACTGGTTAGCCTGCCAAGAGGCCTGTATTCCCGGCGGAGCCGACTTGACCCTGACTCTCCCGGTGAGCGACAGTTTCCCCCAACCCAGCCCAGCCGCCCAGGCCATCGACGCCACCCGACTCAAGCTACCCATCGAAGGCGGCGGTCTCAAGGCCGGCTGGCAGGGAGACCAGATCGCCCTTTACTTCGAGCCTCCTTTCGAGGGAGAACCTTACTTTTTCACCAGTGAACCGATGACGGTCAACCTCACTGCTCCCCAGGTGTTGAGCGAGGCCGGCTCGGGCAACGTCTTGAGCCTGACTGTCGATAAACTGGCCCAGGAAAAACCCGAGAGGCTGGAAGGGGTGCTGGTGCTTGGCCAGGGCCCTGACTCGAGGGCCCTCAAAGTTTCGGTCCCCGTGGAGGCGACCGCGCCGGTGGCCGTCATTCCCGCCCCAGGGGAGACCCAGGGTCTCCCAGCGGCTCTCTTCTTCGCCTTCCTGGGGGGCATGATTTTGAATTTGATGCCGTGCGTACTGCCAGTCCTTTCCTTGAAGGTTCTGGGCTTCGTGGAACAGGCCAACGAAGAGGGAACCAAGCCGATCCTCCACGGCCTGGTGTTCTCCCTGGGAGTCATCCTCTCATTTTGGGCCATCGCCGGAGCCCTCCTGGCGCTTCGAGCAACGGGTGAGCAGGTCGGCTGGGGCTTCCAGTTGCAGAATCCGCTCTTCGTCAGCGCTCTGGCCATCCTGTTTCTTCTGATCGCTTTAAACCTGTTCGGAGTCTTCGAGGTCGGCGAAGGGCTGACCACCCTGGGTGATGCCGCCGAAGGCAAGAGCGGCTTCACCGGCTCCTTCACCAGCGGCGTGCTAGCGACCCTGGTGGCCACTCCCTGCACAGCCCCCTTTATGGGGTCGGCGGTGGGCTTTACCCTCAATCAACCAGCCCTGATTTCGCTGGCCGTCTTCACCGCCGTAGGAGTGGGTATGGCCTTTCCTTACCTGGTTCTGACCGGTTCGCCCGCCCTGCTGAAATTCGTGCCTCGCCCGGGAGCCTGGATGGAGGGTTTCAAACAGTTCCTGGCCTTTCCGATGCTCCTGACTGCCGCCTGGTTGTGCTCGGTGGTCGGCTCCCAGACCGACAATGAAGGGGTCTTCCCCTTACTCGCCGCCCTGGTCGCGGTGGCCCTAGCGGGCTGGGTCTACGGTCGCTGGGGTAGCTCTCTTGAGGTCAAGCCCCGAAGGATCGGCCAAGCTATCACCGTTGCCCTTTTGGCCTTCAGTCTCAACCTGGTAGCCGGTATCGGAAAAGAATCGGGGATTCAGTGGGAACCTTACTCACCCCAACTGGTGACCGAGTTACAACAGAGTGAGGAGCCTTTCTTTATCGACTTCACGGCTGATTGGTGCCTGAGCTGCAAAGCCAACGAGCGAATAGCTCTCTCCTCTTCGAAGGTGATCGACCGGTTGCAAAAGTTAGAGGTGCGAACTCTCAAAGCCGACTGGACCGACCGCAACGAAGAGATCACCCAGGCCCTGGCTCGCTTTGGGCGCAATGGAGTTCCCCTCTACGTCCTCTACCCGGGTGGCGGGCGAGAGCCGGTGGTGTTGCCGGAGGTGATCCTACCCAGCACCGTCTTGGAGGCCCTTGAGCAAGTCGACCGTTAAGGAGAGTTCGCCCGAAGCGCTCGACTCGGCCATCGCCAGTCTCGCCAAGGCCCGCGACCAATGGCTCAAGACGGGGACTCCCCGTCGCCTTCTCTATCTCGAAACCTGTCGTCAAGCCCTGGCTCGCCTGGCCCCTCGCTGGGCCAAAACGGCCGCCCTGGCCAAAGGCTTGGGAGAAGACAGCGCCCTGGCCGGAGAAGAGTGGATGCTAGGGCCTCTGGTGGTGGCCCGTGGTCTGCGGCTCTTGCAATCGGCTCTCCAGGCTAAAGGCCGCCCCCATCCGGTCTTCGTACACCGTCGCATCGATGGTCGAGACGTGGTCCGAGTCTTTCCCAGCGGGATTTACGAGAGCCTGATGTGGCTGGGGATGGACGCCGAAGTCTGGGTCGACGGCAAAGCCAGCCAGGGTCGAACTTACACCGCCAGCTGGGACTCTCGAGGCAAGACCTGTCTGGTGTTGGGAGCCGGCAACGTCAGCAGCATCGCGGCTACCGACATGATGCATAAACTGTTCGTTGAAAACCAGGTTGTGCTACTCAAGATGAATCCGGTCAACGAGTATTTGGGTCCCATCCTGGAGGAGGTCTTCTATCCGCTCGTTCGCGACGGCTTTCTGCGCGTGGTCTACGGAGGCGTTGACATCGGTTCGCGAGCCTGTTCTCATCCGCAGGTTGACACCATTCATATCACCGGCTCCCACCACACCTACCAGGCTATAAAAAACAGTGTCGACAAACCGCTGACGGCCGAACTCGGGTGTGTCTCGCCCGTCCTCCTGGTGGGCGGCTCCTGGACCCAGGCCGATTTACGCTATCACGCGCGCCAGCTGGCCGGAATGATGTCTATGAACGCGGGCTGTAACTGCGTGGCTCCCCAAGTCTTGATCCTCCATCGCCAGTGGGGTCAACGAGAGGAGTTCTTAGCCGCTCTGCGCCAAGCGATCGGCCGTCTCCCTTCGCGACCAGCCTACTATCCTGGTGCGCTCGACCGTCGTCAGACCTTCCTCGACCACTATCCCCAGGCAGTCCGCCACGACCCCTGGACCTTCATCCCTGACCTGAAGCCGGAAAGCGACCAACCAGCCTTCCAAATGGAAGCCTTCTGCGGACTGACGACCGAGATCTCGATCGACGCTGACGACCCTGGCGACTTTCTTCTCAAAGCCACAGCCTTTGCTAACCGCAACCTGTGGGGCAACCTCTCCTGCACAGTCTTCATCCATCCCCGCACCGAGCGCACCTTTGAGACTCAGCTGGGTGAGGCCCTGGAGGAGCTGGCTTACGGAACGATCGGTCTCAACCTTTGGCCCGGAGTCGCTTTCGGCTTGATGAGCCCACCCTGGGGGGCCTATCCCGGCAACACCCCGTCGGACATCCAGTCGGGCGTGGGGCACGTTCACAACACATTCTTTCTGGATCACCCCGAAAAAACGGTGCTCCGAGGACCGTTCACGCTGCCTTTCTTACCGCCCTGGTTTCCCAACAACCCCAAGCTTCTTGAGATGGCCAAGATCTTGACAGCCTTCGAGATAGAACCGACCTTCAAGCGTCTCACCCGGGCCCACGCCACCGTGCTCAAAGCCTCCTTTGTGGCTCGCCAGTGAGGCCCATCGGGGGTCCGCGGTTCTGTCCCCAAACGCTTCCCCAAGGTCCTGATCGAGGAGATATCGAGCAAGCGCTCACGGACCGCTTTGAACATACTGGCTGGATGTATTCCTGTCCTTTGACCCCCCGGGGAAAGCTTCCCGGCGAAAAGGATCTTCTGCGGCGACGCCGCCCTCCCCCTGCCCGCCCCAA
>CAYRFU010000315.1:0-8114 GCA_964423525.1 uncultured Burkholderiales bacterium
CCCCGGCGGAGCCCGCGGTGCGCGCTATGCGGGCGGGAGACGCCAGCTGAGACTCGTCAAAGCTTGCTGGGAGAAGTAGGTCGGATGACTCTTGTCAAGTCGGACCTCCACGGCGGCGGGACGGTTCCGCCGCGTGAACTCCAAAGCCAGACTCAAGCCTTCTTCAAGCTGAGCATCCCTTTCGATCAAGAAATATTCCCAACCGGCAAAATCAGCCAAATGCTCCAGCCGGCTCCCACTATCACAAACACAGAAGAGGGGAGCGAGGTGGCAGTGGCGGGCTGTGACCATTTCAAGACCAGTCATCAACAAAGCACGACCATGAGCGAGGGCAACGACCTCTCGCCGAGGCTGAACCAGCTTGACCCCCAGTGCTGCCGGTAAAGAAAAGCCGTCGCACGCGAAGTCGACGGGAGCGATAAAGGTTGGATGGTCCAGCCGCAGCTGTTCTAGCAAGAGGAAAGCGAGTTCCCCGCACTCGCTGACGTAATAGGTCTCAGGTCGAGTTTGCTTTTGGAGTTCGTTGAAGAAATGAAAAGGCGTCACGCCTTCTTGACCGGGAGGCCGGCTCCACTTCTTGAGCACTCGGGCATGACCCTCGGCAATCTGGTCTTGCAGCCGGTCAGGAGGCCTTTTGTCGACCTTTTCAAGCAAAGCCTTCACGAACTCCTGAGCGTCGCTCTCGACGGTTAACCAGGCCGGAAAATTACGGTCGAAAACCTGAGGGTTGATGTCGACGTGAATCAGCCGCTCCGGGGGCGCCATCCCATAGAGGGAGGCGGCTGGTTGACTGAAGCGACAACCGAGAGCCAGACAGACATCGCAGCGATGCATGACCCTCTCGACAAAGGTGGGCGCCGAGCTGCCAAATCCGTTCCATAGCCAGAGAGGATGCGATTCTGGAAAGACCCCCTTGCCGGAAATCGTCGTGACCACTGGGGCCCCCAGGCGCTCGGCTAGTTCGACCAGGTCAGAGCCAGCCCTCAGGGCCCCCCTGCCCAGATAGAGGGCCGGTCTTTTAGCCTGATTGAGGAGGTCGGCTGCCTGTTCCAGAGCTTCCTGGCTGGCTGCCGGGACCAGTTTGGGAGAGAGAGTGGTCGGAGGAGTCACTGGACCGGAAAGCAAGTAGAGGTTGCCTGGTATCTCTACCGCTACTGGCCCTGGTGTGCCACTTTGGCAAAGGCGGAGGGCTTCTTTGACAAGAGGATAGACCTCGTCCAACGTTTCGGGTCGGAAGGTCTTCTTTGTGACCGGCGCTAGAATGGCTAATTGGTCGATATCGTGAAGTTGATAAGACTTTCCCGTGTCGTTTCTGACTCCGCAGGTCAGTACCAGCAGTGGAACGTTGTCTTGGTAGGCTTCGGCCACCCCGGGCAGACAATGGGTCACTCCGGCGCCGGGCACGACGTTGACCACGCCGATCTGGTCGGAGCTACGGGCCAAGCCGTCGGCCATGAAAGAGGCGCACTGCTCGTCAGTGACCAGCACGGGAGTGAGCGACGAAGAGCGCTCTAACTCATCGTAGAGTTCGATATTGTGGGTGCCCGGAATACCGAAGGTAAAACGAACGCCCTCTTCTTCCAGAGCCCGAACCACCAGGGAGGCGGCTGTGACCTGCATCGGTGACGGTTCGCCCTCCCATCAGGCACCCCTTTAGGCCTGCTGCCGAAGGGTTCTCGCAAGGTGTTGGTGGTCAGCAGGCGACCGACGCGAACTAAGGGCCCGTGGGTAGTATCAACGATGCTATCCCAGCCGACCAGAAACCACCAGGCGATCGAGATAGAATCCGTCTCGCTGAACGGAGTGGTCCGTTTCCAAAAGAAACCGTAGTTGAACGGAGCCGCCGTCGAAGTGGGACAGGTCCAACTGGTGGCGGTCCCAACCCGAGAATCCGGTAAACTGACCAAGACTCTGCCAGTCGCCGCCTGGACGCCGAGCCTGAACGGTGACGAAATCGCGCCGGTTTTCGAGTTCATAGCTGGCCTCGAAGGTGACGCGGGCGTCGCGGACACGCCGCAAGTTGATAAGAGGCGAACGGAGTTCTTTGCGCTCATCGTTGTCGTATTGGCCTCGACTATCCGTCCAGACGCGACCCCGACCCTCCTTGAAGGTGCGGGTCCAGTCCCCCGTCCAGTCGCTGGACCGGCCGTCCATGTCGTCGTCAAAGACGACTCGGGCCGGCGGAATCGTAACCGAGGTGGTGGTGATGGGCGTCTCATTGCCCACGTTATCGCGAGCGACTAGCCCCAGATAGTGAGTTTCGGCTCTTCGGCTTGGGAAAACCAGGGTGTTGATCGACTCGGTATGGCCGGCTGCCCGAGGAGCTCGGGTGCGAATCCTCTCTCCCTGTTGGAAATTTGACCGGGTGGGGGTTCGTCTAGGAGCCGGAGTTCGTAGCTCGATGCGTATCCTTCGCTGCCGTCATCGCCGGTCGCCGTCCAGTCGATCTCAAGCTGCCCGTGAGCGTCGGCTTGAGCCCGGAGGCCTCGCACGGGCGCAGGCGGGATGACATCGTTTTCCACTGCTCTGAGAGCGTTGAGTCGGCCCGAGGTCTGAACCCTCCCTCGCAGGTCCTCTACAATGTCGGCGGAGGCTAGCAAGCGCTCTCGCAGGCTTGGGTTATCGATGTTGGGAAAGCGTGAGGCGATCAAAGCAGCTACGCCGGTAACGTGAGGCGCGGCCATCGAGGTTCCGCTCTTGTATCCGTATCGACCGTCGGGCTCGGTGGAGTAGATGGAGAGCCCGGGGGCGGCCAGGTGGATCTCTTCCTCGCCATAATTTGAGAACCCGGTGAGCTGGTCGCTGGGTCCGGTGGCGGCCACCGAGATCAGGTTCGGCAGATCCAGGGCCGCTGGGTATTGAGGGTTTTCGCCCACGTCCTCCCCATCGTTTCCGGCTGCTACGATATGAAGCATGGGGCTAGCGCGCATCGCATCCTTAAGACTCCAGCTTCCCCACCAGCTAGAGCTGCCCCAAGAGTGGTTGGCGATGCGGGCTCCCTGTTCGGTAGCATAGTTGATGGCTCGGATGGCGGCCGCTGTCGAGCCCCGACCGCTCTCGCTGAGAAACTTGCAGGCCATCAGTTGCCCCTCCCAGTTGACCCCGACCACTCCGATGCCGTTGTCCCCTTGGGCGGCGATGGTGCCAGCGCAGTGGGTGCCGTGACTGTGGTCGTCATCAGGGTCGCCGTTGCGACGGATGGCGTTGTAGCCGTGCAGGTCGTCGACCACGCCGTTGCGGTCATTGTCTCGCCCGTCGGCTTGCTCACCAGGATTACGCCACAGATTAGCCTCGAGGTCGGGGTGGTCCAGATCGATGCCGCTATCGATGACGGCTACAACCGGAGCATGGATGCCACCCGTGATTTGAGTCCAGGCCTCGGGAGCTTGGATTTTCTCCAGGCCCCAGAGAGCCCGCCCATAGTCGTTGGGGACTCGTCGGTCTTTGAGTTCGAGAATCTGGTTGGCTTCCGCGTAAGCTACCCCGGGCACTTTCTCCAGGCGGGCGATCCCCTCGGCCGTGCTCATCCCCTCGGCCGTGCTCATCCCTTCCTGCAGCTTGAGACGATAGAGCTCTCCTCCAAAGGTGTCGGCTATCTCTGGGCAAAATTCGAACTGCTCGAGCTGGGTGGCTTCGAACTGGTCGGTGATCGTTGACAAAGCCTCGCTTCCCGGCTCGATTTTGACCAGAACCTCCCCCCGACATGGTGAGGAAGTTTCTGGGCTAAAGAAGCGATTTCGCGTTGGGATGGGATCTGCATGGTGGGCCTCCTAGGGAGAGCCTACCCTGGCGGCTTTGACGAAGATTTTTCCGCTCTGTTAACAAGGCCCTCCGCCGGCCCGTTTCCGCCGCCTCGGCGGAGATGCTCCCTCGACACGCCGAAAACCGGGGCCAAGTCGGCGAGTTTCCGCCTACCCTACCGACTAGGCTCGACTGCCCGAGTGTCTTCCTGTGGTTGACCAAGCTCTGCCGGTAGCGCTTGCGCCGGTTGCTCGCTCACGAGGTCCAACTCTTCACCAGAATCCAAGAACAGAGTTCCCTCCACCAGCCGTTCAGCGGTCCCGTCCACATCATCGGCGCGGATATGGACGGTTCCGGAAGCCAGGGACCCCGTGACACGATAAGAGAAGACGTCATCAGGTAACTCTCCGGTCTCCGTGAACCGGATCTCAATTTTCTGGATCTGTCCAAGCCTTTTTTCAATGACCGGGTTTTCTTGAAGGGCCGCCGTGACCTGACTCTCCAGCTCGTTCCAGCCAAACCACATCAGGCCACCGCCCAGAGCCATCACCACTAAGACAGCTCCAGCCACCAGGCCGACTGTGCAGCCGCAAGCCCATTTGAAGAAGGTGTCCGTCCCCTGGCTAGCTTTTTCCATCTTTTCCCACTCTGTGGCAGCCCCCCCTCGAGAGGTGGACCCAACTACAGCCGTGGTGGTGCGCCGGAGTGGGGGGGCCGGAGATCCGGTCCCGCGGGACGGCGTTGTGTCGTTCGAGGCTGAGCTGGTCGACGCCTCGGGCGACCGGATCCCCGGGGTGATGTTCTCCTGGGCGGTGGAGCCAGTGACGGGTAACGCCACCGTCTTAAGGGAGACCACCGCCCGTAGCGGGGAGTTTGCTGAACTCCAGAATCGCTACGCTTACAACCTTTTGACCGACACCTGGGGGGTCCAGCCTGGCAATATCTTCCTCCGGGCCACTGCTGTCTACAACGGCCAACCTCTGACGGCCCAGTCTGACTCGGTTGTGCTGGGGGGGCCTTGAAGGGAGCGACATTGCTAGAAGCCCTAGTCTCCCTTGCCTTGATCGGCCTGGTGTTGGCAGTGGTGGCAGGAATGATGGCCAGTGTTTCCGGCTCGTGGCGATTCTCAGAAAGGCAAGACCGGGGTTACCAGGCCGCCTATATTGCCCTCGATTCGATCCGAAGCGAGGTGCAAGCGGCCGTGGAACTCTTGGATCCTCTGCCCGGCTCAACCGCGCCCACTTCCTCACTTCGTTTACAGCGTATGGCTGGCGACTATCTCTTTCCTGAACCCCCTTACCCTTCACCTCCCGGCTGGGATTGGAGTGCCGTGGCCCTGGACGAAGTCGTCTATCGAATTGTTGGCGGCCAAATGACTCGCGAGGTCGTTGCTGAGAACAGTCGTTCTCTGGTGCCCGAGGCTGCCGGCTTTTCCTGCCGCTTCCTGGCTGACGGCAATCTCGAGGTGGCCCTCAATCTTGGTGAAGGTCAAGCCCTTACTACGGAGGTTTTCAAGCCATGAACAGACGAGGTTCCGTCCTTTTACTTTGCCTTTTGATGACGGTTCTTTTTCTGGTCATGGGGATGGCTTTTCTGGCCTCCCGAGCGGGCTCTTACAGAAACGCCCGCTCGGCTGTTCAAGGGCTCCAGGCTAGGGAGTTGGCCTGGGCCGGCCTGGAAGATGCCAGGGCGAAGTTTATTCACGATTACAACTTTCCCCCCAAGGCGGCCGTCGACCAGCCTGCCTACCGGGTCACGGAAACAGTCCTGGCTCCTGATGGGACGACGGTTGTTGGTGCCTACTCGGTCACCATCAATCAGAGACTCCAGTCCCAGCCCTACCAGATTCTCGAGGTCCGTTCGACCGGTTTTCTGGGAACGCTCGAGAACCCTTTGGCAGAACGGACCATCAAGGGCGTTCTCGACCTGCGGGGAGATCCGACCACCAACCCGAGCTATTTCCAATGGCTTGGAGTCATCGACGAGGGAGGCATCTAGTGAAAAATGGGTTTAGCCTGGCTGAGTTGGCGGTTGCCATCGCTTTGATAGCTCTTTCACTGGGGTTGGTGTTGGTCAATGTTCGCGACACCCGCGGTTCGGCCCGTTTGGCCGCCCAGGTTCTAGCGGCGGAGTTGCGAGCCGCAAGAGCCCAAGCCCAGGCCACCGGAATTCCGACTGCCGTAGCCTTTCCCAACGACGGCAACAGTCGGCCTCACAGCCAAGCGTTCGCCATTTTGCAGGGCTTTCGCTATCCGAAAGTCCGGCGCGTCGTCTCGCTGGCCAACGAGGCACCCGGCAGCTACTTTTTCGTGGGTCATTGGGAGAATGGCGGGCTCAATCAGATAGGAGCGGACCGAGGGGATCTCAACGGCAGCCAGTTCCAGGTCGCCTCCTGGCAACCCCCCCCAGACTGGACCCCTCTGGTCTTCCTGCCATCGGGTGCTCTGGCGACCGAAATGGCGGTCTTCGATCAGGCCTGTCATATCGTCTGCCTGGATGGACTCGATTACTCGCCAGCCAGCCTGGCCGGTCGGGAGTCTTTCTTGCTCCAACGGGCAGCTGACCCTTACACTGTGCGGGTAGGCGTTATGGGGACGATCACCGTGATCTCGGGAATCCCCGAAGGGGCTTCTGTGACCGGACGTCCTCCAGGGCCCCCCGCTACGGCACCCGCGCCCTCGAATTATCCCACCACCGCAGGCAACAACCTGCCGGTGGCCACGGCCTCACTCTTTCCAGACCCTAATCCGGCTACTTTGCCGGCCGGAGCTTCGGCTACAGTGAAACTCTCTGGCTTCGTATCGTTAGCTGTCGAGGCTGAGGACCAAGACGGGGACCCTCTATTCATCGAGTGGAGCACACCCGATGGTGGGACTTTCTCAACCCCTGAGCGCACTCGGATGGAATGGGATACGGCCACCATGAATTGGCGTTCTCTCCATCAATGGGAGCCCGGACCAGAGGCCCAACCGGGTGACCAATTCACTCTCGAATACGAAGTCACGGATGACCAGGGCGGCAGTGCCCAGGGTCGGATCGGTTTGACCGGGGTGGTCGAGGTGCTGCCGGAAGGACGGATTATCTTCGTGGCTGATGTTCTCGGCGACGGAAATCGGGAGATCTGCGCCATCAACGCCGACGGAACCGACCTGACCAATTTGACCGACCACCCGGACGACGACCTCTACTGCTCCTGGTCGCAGGACGGTTCTCGCATCGTCTTCTGCTCCAGGCGGGACGCCGACTACCGGATCTATATTATGAACGGCGACGGCTCCAACGTTCGCTCTTTAGTGGACCCCTCCGACCATGGTTTGTGGTGGGTTTCGCATCCGAGGCTTGACCCTACCGGAACGCGTTTGGCCTTTATGGGAATGTCTCCGGATGACGCTTATGAACACTACCTGATCAATCTGGATGGTAGCGAACCTTTGGACATCGGAATGGCACCCACCCACGCCGGAGTCACAGGCTTACGCCAGGCAGGCGTGAGCGGGATGTCTCGAGATGTTCACGTGCTGAGTGAACCCGTTTGGAGCCCTGATGGTAACTACCTGCTCACAACGGGCGGGCCGATCTTGCTTCGCCCCAACGGGAGAGGGGGCTTTAATGAGTATCCCGACGGTCTTCACCTGGTCGATCTGGTGAGCCCTGGTTGCCCCTGGACCAGGCTGATGCACGACCCAGGCCTGTTTGAGTTTTCCCCTCGCTTTTTGCCCGACAGCAACGACATTCTTTTCATTCAGGAACGGGATCCGACCACTTCTCGAACTTTTCGAGCTTCCCTTGACCTGACCACCGCCACCCTGGGAACTCCCACGGAACAGACCTGGCAGGTCGCCGGGCCTATCCCTTCTCCCGACGGCCAATTCGTGTGCAATACTGGCTGGGGTAACATCGTGGTTAGTCAGGTCGACGGAACCAGTCGCAGGACGCTCCTCTCCACCGGGATTGGTGGTGGCTATGCCGACTGGGCCTGGACCTACTGAGTTCTCCAAGGTCGCCCAAAGGGCCGCACCCGTCGTTGGAAAAAACTTGAACGTTCAGTTCAAGATTTGCCCAAGGTAGGTTTCTTATTCTTTGTCTTGCACTCACAGACAGGAGTATCAACCGATGCAAGACCCATCCATCTCACTGAACTGCCTGGGAGGTCGGCCGTGCCTCCAGTAGCCAACCGAACTGCCCCGAGCGAAACTGTTCCCACCTCAAGGCCCACTCGAACACCGGAGCCCATCGACCAGGGCTCGGCCGAGGCTCCGAACGACTTGGAGCTTGAAGTCGAGATCTCTCCGCTTCCCCCTGCTCAAGAGCAGGATGCAGAGAGAGTGAATGCGGTCCGGGTTTCTTTGACCGAGGCTATGACCGAGGGTGAC
>CAYRFU010000316.1:0-8094 GCA_964423525.1 uncultured Burkholderiales bacterium
AGCGTCCTCGGGTGCAACGCCGGATTCCTCACCGTGCGAACTGTCCGCCGCGGCCCCCGCCTCCTCCGACACGGATGCTTGCCCAGCCTCGACGCCAACCGTTTCCGTCTCAGAGGGTTCTTCGCTCAGCTCGACTGCCGCTTCTTCTGAGACAGATTGCTCAGGCTCGGCAGGTTTCTCTTCATCAAGCTCGGGTGTAGCACGCTCCTCGCCGCGCGAACTGTCCGCCGTAGCTTTCGCCTCCTCCGGAACGGATGCTGGCCCAACCTCGACATCAGCCGGCTCAGATAGTGAAGTCTCTTCAATTGGTTCGACTGGGTCCGTTTCGTCAGAGACGGACTGCTCAGGCTCGGTGGGTTCCTCTTCAGCGTCCTCGGGTGCAACGCCGGATTCCTCACCGTGCGAACTGTCCGCCGCGGCCTCCGCCTCCTCCGACACGGATGCTTGCCCAGTCTCGACATCAGCCGGCTTAGATGTTGGAATCTCCTCAGTTAGCCCGACTGCCGTTTCTTCGGAGACAGGTTGCTCAGGCTCGGCAGGTTTTTCTTCATCAACCTCGGGTGTAGCAGTCTCCTCGCCGTGCGAACTGTCCGCCGTGACTCCCGCCTCCTCCGGAGCGGATGCTTGCTCGGCGCCAGCCGTTTCCGTCTCAGAGGGTTCTTCAGTTGGTTCGGCTGGTTCCTCTTCATTCCCGAAGTGGGAACTCTCCAAGCCCGCCTCAGAGCGAGCTTGTTCGACCAACTTGAGAAATTCAAGAACCTCGGGGTCGAGCTCTCCGTCTCCCGAAAGCTCGTCCTCAGAATGAAGCTGAAGCTCATCGACGACATCATCGAGGTCCGAGATCAGTTCGGAAACTTCATCGAGGATGTCGTGTTGACTACTGGAATCTGGATCTGTCAAGCTCTTTCAAACTTCTCCAACGGGGGAGGGTGCCTCCTCTCTTTGTTGGGAACAATGAATTGGGTACGGCGAAGAGGGAGGTCAGTCGATGAGTCAACTAGAGGTAGAGGGATACACCTGGCTACGAGGCGGAGTTCAAGCTGCCAAACTCAGGACGCTAGAGAAAGAAATTGCAAGCCTCTCCCAGGTAAGACCTTGTAGCCGAGGCCTGCTTCGCCGTTCAGACTGCCTTCGAAAGGAGGCGGTGAGGGGCTTTGGGCTCACCCTACCGATAGAAGACCCCGTGCCCCTCAGAGCCATCCTCTTCGACAAGAAACCCGACGCCAACTGGAAACTCGGCTGGCACCAAGACCGAGTGCTTGGCTTTCCCCAAAGATTCACGGCACCGGGATTCGAAAACTGGACCAACAAAGACGGCATCCCGCACGCCAAGCCACCGATCGACTTTTTACGCCAGGTGCTGACCGTGAGAATTCACCTCGACCCGGCCAATTCCGACAACGGGGCCCTGAGAGTCTTGCCAGGCACTCATCACGACCTGGTCGAGCTGGCTTCCCTTGATGAGACTCGGCAGGTCACCTTGCATGCCCAGCCCGGAGACGTCTTGCTGATGCGCCCCCTCCTGGTTCACGCCAGTAGCGCTGTTCGCATGGAGGCCACCAGAAGAGTTCTCCACCTTGAATACGCCCCGGCGGGAACTCTTAGCCGGTGGACCCGGTTGCAGACCTTGGCCTCGACCGAAGAGTAACGATTGCCTTCCCCCATTATCGCAAGACTTCGGCCGCGACTCATTTTTTGCCAGGGATGTCACCGAACGTTGGAGCAGTAAAGGGGATGCGTCAATGCCCCGCTTGTGGCGACCGAGTCATGCTCGATTACAGCGATGCCCAGACCGGCCTGGTGATCGACTCCTGTCCGGAATGCTTCGGCCTCTGGTTTGACGGGGAAGAACTGAAACGATTTTTCGAAAGCCCGGGCTTGTCGAATCGCATTCTCGAGGAAGACGCTCTGACCGCCGTCCCGGCCGGCCCGGTCCAACGAGAAGAACGGCTCTGCCCCCAGTGTCGAACCCGCCTCCAGAGATCTGGACTGGGAGACGTATCGCTCGACTACTGCTTGAGCTGCCAGGGCATCTGGATGGACCACGGGGAGTTAAATCGAGTCGTGAAACTGTATCACCAGGGCGAACGCGGCAATCTCTTGATCGTGAATCAGCTGGCTGAGGGCTTGAGGGCTGAGAAGCGCCGCCGAACCTTTCTGGAAGCTGCTCTCTGGCTCTTCTCCGAAGACTGATGGCCAGCGAGGAACGGGCCGGAATTTCCAGAACGACCCGAGATGAGGAAGATTCTGGTCTTATTGACATGCCTCCAACTGACAGCCGGCGCTGGCGAGCTTGAGCTATCGCTCCAAAAATTCAGCTGGGACCTTTTTCGGCCCGTAGCCCGTAAGGCTAAAAACGTTTGCTACTCGCCCCTCTCGGTGGCCGTCGTTTTTCACCTCGTCGGCGAAGGGGCACGGGGTCAAACGGCCAGCCAGCTTTGGCACGCCTTGGGCCGAAAAGAGGCCGCCCATCAACAGTTTCAGACGCTCCTGAAGAAGCTTGAGAAGGGCCACGATGAGAACTGGAAGATGGCCAACGCTCTGTGGGCGGAGCCGACCTACCCCTTCCTGGAAAGCTTCAAAAAGACAGCCAGAACCTTTTACGGTGCCCGCCTCGAGAATCTCAGTTTTTCGCAACCCGAACGGGCCGCCCAAGTCATCAACGACTGGGTGGCCAAAGCCACTCGGAATACCATCCCCGAGCTGCTTTCGACTAGCGACCTTAACCCTTTGACTCGGCTGGTGGTGACCAACGCTCTCTATTTTCAAGGTGATTGGGTTGTGCCGTTTCAAGCAAACAAGACTCAAGTCAAGCCGTTTTTGGGGAAGCCGGTGAAAAAGGTGCCCACCATGCATCAGGTCACAGAACTGGAGTATTTCGAGACACCGGCCTATGAGCTAGTCGTTTTACCTTATCGTAACTCCAGTCTAGAAGCGGTTTTCGTGGTTCCCAAAGCGGTGGACGGTCTGGCTCAGGTCGAAGCTCGATTCAAGATCTCTCGTCTGTTTCAGGACCTCAAAAAGAGCCAGCCCAAGATGGTCGCTCTGGCCCTGCCTAAGTTCGAAGTACGCACGAGGGTTGACCTAATACCGGTCTTCCAAGAACTCGGGGTTGAAGACTTGTTCGATCGTTCTCGCTGCAATCTGAAAGGTTTGGATGGCCAAGGCCTTCTCTATATCAGCGCGGCTGTCCATCAGGCCTTCGTCAAAGTGGATGAAAAGGGGACGGAAGCGGCCGCTGCAACCGCTGCTGTCGCTTCGGTGCGCAGTCTAGGTCCCAAGGCGGAGAGAGAAGTGAAGGTGGACCGGCCTTTCCTGTTCTTACTGGTGGACCGCGAGCTACAAGTTCCGGTCTTTGTAGGCCGAGTGGTCAGTCCTTAATTGCGCGGCAGAACTCTGGTTCGCGTCTCTACCCGGAACTGCTTGCCCAGAGCCATCCGCTCGGCGGCGATGAAAATCTCCAGAGTGGCACCGGTGGAGAGGCTCAAATCGGCGATGTCTTGACCGACCGTCTTTTGAGGCGAAGGCTGGCTCCGGAAGTAGGCCGTGTTTCGGGCGGCTGGGATGACTGGAGGAGTGGAAGAGGGGCTGGCCAGGAGCTGTTCCTTGCGGAGCAGAGTGGTGTCGTCGAGGTAGAAACAAACCAGCCTCTGCCACTGGAGCCTTCCAGCGGCGTCAAAGACCAGTCGACCGGTGTCTCCCCGGGCTGAGCCGAAGACGACTCCCGGGGGGTTGGTAGAGACCCGCAGGCTACTGGAGCTAGCCTCCGAAAGCTCAGCAGCCACCCTGGCTCGAGCACTCAAGAGGGTCTGCTGCAGCTCGAGACTGGTCGAGACTCTCTCGTGATACCGCATTCCCGCCAGAAAGACGGCGTAGACCGAGCCGGTGAGGATGGCCAACACGAAGGCGCCGACCAGCACCTCCAGGAGAGACATGGCTCTTTTAGGAAGTGAGCAGGGTCTCAAGGCGAATCTCTTGGTCCCCGGTCAAGTCTGACCAGGTCACGGTCACGGTGACATCCCTCAGGGTGGGGGAGAGGTCTGATACCACTACGTCGTAATGGAATTGACGCTCAACCGATTGGCCTTCGATGATATTAGCAACCACCACATCCCCACTCCGGTCGGCAACGCCATCATAACCTTGAGCCATTGAGACTTCGAGTTCCTGAGAGGCGATGTCCATGGCGGCTAAATAGCCTGCGTTCTTAGCGGCGGCCCGAGAGTAGGCCGGCCAAACCCCGGCGATGAGCGAAAGCGCCGCCAGAAAGATAAAAGCGGCCATCATCGTTTCCAGTAGGCTAAACCCTCGCCTCACAGACCGCTGACCCCTTCCAGGCGCCACTCCCCGGGACTCGAGTCCATTCCGCTGAGACTGTCGGCAGCTCGATCGTGGCGGAACCGGCTAAACCAATCGAGGTCCATCTCGTCTCCCACGAAAGAACCATCGAAGCGGGCCTGGTCATCCATTTCCAGCCGGGTGCCGGGACCCCCAGCGACGGCCCTGACCAGGCTATGATCATCGACTCTAATTCTCCCCGAGGGACGAGTGTAGAGCTTGAGGTCGTTGGGCTGGCCTGTTCGATTCATGTCGCTAAACCAGTCGACATCGATCCTCCCCTCTACAAAGATTTCGACCGGCCCATTGACCAGGAGGGTGGCACCATCGTCTAGGTCGAGACGGTCGACCACATAGGTGCCGGGCTCGAGAACCAGGAGCGAATTGTCATCGACCCGAATCCGTCTGTAACTTCCTGGGGTGATGGTGTCGGACTGAAACCAATCCACTTCGACATCGTCGGTCCCAACCGGTCCTGGGAAGGTGTGGGCCGGGAGAGTGACCGTTCTTTCAGCGGCTGCCAGCGTTCCAACGTGGCGAGAAAACCAGTCGAGTTCGAGAATTTGGCTGAGATCGGCCCCCGGGCCTACCAAGATATCACCAAGAATCCGAGAATAATCGTCAAGGGAAACGTCTCTGTTGCCTGATGCATTGGTTCGAAGCTCAGCTGGCATCGAAGCTCCCGTGAGAGAGTTGTAACCCCTGATGATAGAGTTGTCATCGACCCGAATTCTCCCGTCTAAGACAACCGCCGGTGAGAGCGTGTCACGGACCGCCAAAGCCGACAGGTTTGAGAACTTCTACGGAACCGCTGACGTTGTTGGTCACCTGAACGCGGTAGCGAACATCGCTGAGCTGCGGCAAGCTCTCGTCGAGGTCAGTGGAAAAGCCCGAATCTCCTTTCAGGCGGCTGAGAGCGTCTTGGAGCCCAGCGTAAGCAGCGTATCGTTGGCGGTGAGTCGCTTCAGCCTTGCTCTATCCCGCGGAGGTTGGCCGTCGCCTGACTGGCGGCGTGAAGGGCCGCTAGCGACAGGAGCGCTAGCAAGATCATCACAGTGGCGATAGCAATCTCGGCAAGAATCTGCGACCACTTCCGCGAAGCCTCTCAAATGACGAGGGGACTGTTCATACTGCTTTTACTAAGCCTACTCGGCTGTCCCCAGAAAACGCCACCCCAGCCCCCCTTCACATCGGCGCCATCGCCATCCACTCCAAGGCCGAACCAGGCCCCTGTCGACGTCGAGCCCAACCAAGCCCTCTGGCCTACAGTTAGCCAGCCTACCAACCTACCCCGAGGGTAACACGCTCGAGCAAGAGACAACCACGTCGCCGAACCCAAAAAACGGAAAACCGTTTAGCCAGGAACGACGCTCACTTGAGACCAACGACTCGGCCGAGCAAGTGGTCGCCTTTTATACCCGCCAAAGCCCCGACCTCCAGGTGGTCTGGTCAAAAAGCCCCAACGGGAAATCAGCTCTCCTGACCCAGGCTCGAGAGATCGCCGAAGGAGCCAGCGGAAGTCGCATCATCGTTCATCAACGCAAAGGACAGCGGACGCGGGTCGAGGTTCACACTTTTACCAACGTGAGCGATGGCCAAAGTCCTCGCCAGTAAGCCTCTTCGCGTCAGCGGCGATGAGCTGACCTACTTCACCCGCCAGGTGGCCACCATGCTCAACGCTGGCATCTCCCTCAAGAGGATTATGCAGGGGGTGGCGGCCCAACCCGGCGCGATCGGGAAAGTCGGGAAAGCTCTCCTTAACTCCCTGGAGAGCGGTCGGGGCCTGGCTGACGGGATGGGAGACTTCCCCGAGGTGTTCCCTCCCGTTTTCCGAGGGCTGACCGAGGTCGGCGAGAGAAGTTCGACCCTCTCTCCCATCATGAACAAACTAGCCGACCTTCAGGAAAGGGATCTGTCGCTGCGACAGCGTCTCAAAGCGGCCATCACCTATCCTGCCTGCTTGGGTGGGGTCTGCCTGGTGAGCGTGGTGTTTTTTGTCTATTTTATTCTGCCCACGATGGAGCCCATGTTCGGGGCTCGAGCCGAGCTGCCGCTGCCCACCAAAGTCCTGGTTGCCCTGGCAGGGGCTGTCCGCAATCCTCTCATGTGGGCCATGCTCGCCCTGTTAGGCGGGGCGCTGTGGCTTTGTTCCGGTCCCCTTCGTCGCAAGTATCAGGCCGACCGAGAATGGCAAAGGCGGTGGGCTCGCTGGCAGTTGACCCTGCCGGCCCTGGGTCCGCTGAACTACCGAGTGGCCACGGCTCGAAGCCTCTACGGCTTGGCTGCGGCCCTGGAGTCGGGCATGCCATTCTCGGAGGCCCTCCGAGCTGTTTCCGTAACCACCGGCAACGCCGTCCTGTGCGACCGCTTTCTGGATGCTCGAGAGGCCATGTTTGAGGGCTACTCTCTAGAGGAGGCTCTGGCTGACTACCAATGTTTCCCGCCTCTGGCCATCCACATGATCGTGAACTCGGCTCAGATCAGCGCCGACCGAGTGCCTCCTGTAGTACGCCAACTGGCTCAGGTTTATGACGAAGAGACCGATTACGCCATCTTGCAGGCCACCAATCTGCTCGAGCCGGTGATGTTGATTGTGCTAGGCGTGGTCGTCTCCTTTTTGATTCTGGCTTCGGTTATGCCGATGGTCCAGATGATCAACAACCTTTGATTCAGGGAATTTTCAGGCGAGAAACGTGATGTCATCCGATGACGTCCTGGTCGGTTTTGGTCTACAGTTGCGCTCCTCCCAACCTGGCTGGCCCTGCCCGCCAAGGATTGCGTCAACTTCAGGAACTGGAGCGACCCGACGCGGTCGAGCTGGGAGTTCAAAAGCGTCTACCCGACGGAATCTACCGATTCAACGGCCAGAGTATGGAACACTTCAGTGGCGAGATGAATCGGATTCCGGCCCTCACGGACTTCCTCCAGTGGGGTGCCAAAACGTTCCCCTCCGAACACACCATGGTGGTCCTGGGTGGACACAGTGCTGGCTTCTTGGGTGCTTTGACCGATTCCCAGCAGAGAGGATTCATGAGCCTTCCCGACCTGGCCACCTGCTTTGAAGTTCATCGGCCCGACGTTTTGGTCTTTGACTCTTGCCTGATGGCCGAGCTTGAGGTAGCGGCCGAGCTGTGGCCGCGGGCTGATTATCTGGTCGCCTCTCAAGGCGGTGAATACGAGGGCGGCATCCCTCTGGAGAAGGTGATGGCCAGGCTGGGACCCGAGGTCACTCCTCGCCAAGCTGCCGAGCTCGTCGTCGAAGAGGCCTCGTCCGTCCCCGACAGGACACCCACGATGTCGGCCATCGACCTGGCCCAGATTCCGTCAACACTCAGTCGGCTGGAGGCCCAGGCCGGCCAAATCCTCAGCCAACCGGGTAGGCTGGCGATACTCCGAGAGCAACTGGAGAGAAGTCCTTCCTTCTGGCCCCACGAGCCTCCCTTATCCCATTTTAAGGATCTGGAGGTGCTCGAGTCCTGGGAACCAGCCGTGATAGCCCATCATCCGAACAGGGGAACGGGGCTTTCCGCCTACCTCCCCACGGCGCCGATGGTAGGGCCCCTGGCCCCCGTGGTAGCGACGGCCTACTCCGACCTGAAGCTGAGCGACTCTCCCAACTGGAGCCAGTTGGTCAGCGAGTTGGCCTTCGGATCAACTCCCCGAGTTTCCAGCCAGGCCACGGAGTACGCTCCGCCGGATGGGCGGACTGGCGGCGCCTAAACTTGCACCCCCCCCAGGGAGGCCCGGTTCAAGTCG
>CAYRFU010000317.1:0-8046 GCA_964423525.1 uncultured Burkholderiales bacterium
GTGGCGGAACTTGCTTCCGCCGCTCAAAGTGACTTTCCGGCCGGACTTCTAGTTGTTCGCCATCGCTTTCAATCGGTCGACTGGCAAAGGAGAGTCGGCCTTGGAGGTCAGGGTTCGGTAAGGGAAGGGGATCTCGATCCCCTCTCGGTCGAAGGCCTTCTTGAGGCGGCGATAAAACTCCCGACCGACAGCCCACTGCTGCAACGGCTTGGTTTTCAGGCGAGCCTTGATGACGATGGCCGAGTCGGCGAACTTGTCTAGTCCGAACAGCTCCAGGTCGTTGATGATCAGCTCTTTGAACTTTTCGTCTTTCTGAAGTTCTTCGGCTACCTGGGTGATGACCGCCGAGACTTCATCCACGTCCTCGTGGTAGGCCACGCCGATGTCAAAGACGGAAGCCGACCAGCCTCGGGTCATATTGGCGACTTTGGTGATGGTGCCGTTGGGAAAAATGTGAACGACCCCAGAGAGATCCCGAAGGACCAGTGTCCTCAGATTGACCTGCTCAACCAACCCAGAGGTCTCGTTGATTTGGGCGACGTCGCCCACGGCCACCTGGTTCTCCCTGATGATGAAGAGGCCCGAGACGACATCACGCACCAGGTTCTGAAACAAGCAGTCAAGACCCGGAGGTCTGTTAATCGGCTCACAAAGTGGGCGGTTTCACGGCGAACCTTCTGCCCGGCTGGCATAGTGGAGTCATGAGAGTTTCCATGAAAAACACCCTGATCAACAGTGTTCTGTTGCTAAGCCTGTCCCTTTCCTCAGGGGCCAACCCGGAGGTCTGCCATCCTGGTAGCCAACACGGCCCCGCTCAGCCTCGAAGTCACCAGACGATCAACGGGCCTGGGCTCATCTTCCAAGACCGCGGCCAGTCCAGTCCTGCACCACCTGCAACCGGGGTGGTTCGCGGCACAATGTATGGCCCCTCGACCTATCTGAGTCCCGGCCAGAGACTGGCCACGCTAGAGCGCCAACTTGCTCGGGCCGAGTCTGAGTTGGCTAACTCTCAATCCGGGGTCGCTCAGGCTGACGAAGCTTTGAAAGAAGCCAGTCAGGACCGCCGCGAGGCGGAGCAGGATCTGGCCGACGCCCGCGCCGCCGTAGAGCAGGCGGAGCAGGCTCTGGACCAGGCCAATCGGCCTCCGTCAGAAGGCGACTCCGTCTCCAGCAACGGGGAAACTGTCACCTCTCGGGACCTCCGCTTGAAGGAGCAGGCCGATCAGGAGGCTTGGGAAGAGTATCAGAAAGGTGACATCACGGCCGAGGAACTGAGCGAGCGATGGAGTTCCCACTACGGTTCTGAGGCCCGCGAGCAGCGACGTGAGCAAGACGAGCAGGAGCGCGAGCAGTCTCGAGAAGAGGCCCAAGAAGCTCTTGATCAGGCTCGGGAGCAGCTCGAGCAAGCCGAGCAGGCTGCTGAAGAGGCTCGTGAGGCCGAGCGTCAAGCGCAAGAACAGAAGTCTGAGGCAGAGGCCCATCAAGAACAGTGCCGCCAAGAGGTGGCTCAGCAACAGGACGCAGTCAGCTCCTTGGAGGCCCAGAACTCGTCGACTCGCACTACCACTCAGGAGGAAGAGCCACCGGCGACTCGACCGCGCCCCACCAGGCCTACGCGTGACCTCACGAACGTTGCCCGTTTCATCCAGCACGTTGGCCAGCACGACACCAAACTAGCCAACGAGCTTGGGTCTCAGATCCTCAACGGTCTTCAGGTTCCCGCCGAGACTTTGGCCGGCGCCATGGCGGCCTGGGCGAAGGGTCAGCCAGCCAGTGGGGGAGCCCTTTCCGGCTTTACCTTCGGAGCTATGCAAGCAGGCTACGGCTTCTTCGTTAGTTATGCGGGTAGTGTGGCCCAGGCAGCCGGAACCCGTATGATTCTGCGCAATCACGGCGAAGGGGCAGTGGTGAGTATGGGTCGTGGTGAGCGTTCGGCTCTTTCAATTCAAGGCCAGGTCGCCTTTTTGACCACGGTCAAGGGCAGGCAAGTGACAGTGACCTCCTACCGTCCCTCTCAAGGGCTCCAGAGCCACACCTACACCAGTCAGTTCGCTCGCTAGTCACGCTCGTAGTAGGGTATCAGACGCAGACTTGGACGGCCGTCCCGGCTGGTGGCGATCAGGGTGGAGCCCTTCAGTGGCCAATACTCTTCACCCGTTTCCACGGCTTCCTCGAAGACTTGCGGACCGACTCCCGGAAAGCCTCCTGGAGACTGTCGTCGACAAACACGAAGTGGGCTTCATAGCCGCTCTTCAGGAGGTAGACCGAGCCCTCGAAGCTTTGAGAGAAGCTTCGAAGGGCTTCGTGGAAGAGCTTGCGGAAGTCTGCCTGGCTGATTCTCCAGGGGATCAGATTCCAGCTGAAAGGCAGTGGATGAGACGGATTTTCCTCGCTCGCAAAAGGCTTGAAAGGTCCGTTCGAGGTTTGTCCCGAGGCTACCGTTTTCTCGTCCACGATTTCAAGGAGTCGAAGAGCTCTGCGGGCCTGGTCGGGAGACTGTTTCAAGAAATAGTCGGCCGCGGCCAGGTAATCTTGTCGGGCCACCCCAACATTTCCCAGCCGAATATGGACGGCGGCCCGACCCAAACTGGCGGTGCCGTTAGGCTCGATGCGGAGAGCTTCGTCAAAAGCTTGCAGCGCCTCAGCCGGTCGCTCCATCCTTTCCAGGGCTACTCCCTTCAGACTCCAAGCCGACGAGCTGCGGCCGTCTCTCGCTAGTTTTTTTTCGAGAGCTTCCACAGCCTCAGGAAAACGACCCGGGTGAACGAGAGCCGCTCCCTTAAGGAAAAAAAGATGAGGCTCGTCAGGTGCCTCCTTTAACGCCTCGTCGATCTCGATCAGAGCCTGTGAATACTGTCCGGCTTGAATTTTGTTTTCGATCGACTCGGCGCCAGCTAGAGCCCAGCCAGTCAAGAGTAAGAAAAGAAACCATCTCATGACGGGCTTATACCAGTTGCAGCCTAAAGTTCCCGCTTTGGTTGGCAAGGGCCGTCACGGGCCTCTTGGTTTTCCAGCGAAGCTAGAATGGGGGAGCGACCGGTTTCTCAGTGAGAACGGGATAGTCGAGAAACCACTCTCCCGTAGAAAAGAGATGCTCGGCCAGAGCTGGGGTGCCGTAGGAATTTCCCGCCAAATTTTGGACATAAGGGGAAGCCCCACCAGAACTCAGCTCTTCGGGTCGGTATTCTACGCTGTAGTCATCACCGTCGATCGACAGGCCCAGCGGTTGGCCGTTCTCGTCGGTCAGCTGGGTCGGGGTGAAAACGCTCCTGGTGGGCGTCGTCAGGGAGTCGTTTTGGGTCCCCTCCATGGGAGTTCCGCTCGCGTCCACGATGCCTGAGGTGATCCGGTCAGCGAACATGTTGCCGGGGTCGAAAACAGTGCTTCCTCCCTCGTTGGCGCCGGCGGCGATCACTCGGTGGCCCATACTCTGGAGGTTTTTGGTGGCGTCGATCCGGTCTAGGGTGCGCCACAGGTCGGTGGAGTTCATGGCTCCCTCCGGGGGCTCGCCTTCGAAGTTCTGATAGAGAGCCTCAGGATTATCGAAGCTCTGGTCGGCCACTTCGAGCATTCGCTCATGGAGAGCTTCTCGCTGGGAGGCCAGGTTTTCTGGTGTCAACTCCAGTCCGAACTGCTGACTCATGGTCTCGAAATTTCGTTCCTGGCCGTGACTAAAATTAAACAGGGTCTCCGGAGGCAACTCGATCGCTCCGGAACCCACGTCTTGCGCTAAGCCAAGCAGGTTGCGGTCGAGTTGATTGCCGTCGTCGACTGGCGTCTGATAGCCTATGGTGTTGAATCCTCGAGTAGCGTAACTGCGGGCGATGTTCCCGCCGTGGGTGCCATCAGCCTCGCCGTCATCATCATGGTCGCTGACTTTCTCGTTGAAATCGTCGGCCACCACGACCGTGGGTGCATGCGGGTCATAGTCCTCAGGGATTATGAAGTTCGCTGGCTCATAGGGGCCTTCACCAGGTCTTTGAGTTAGGCTGGGGTCCCCCGTCTTTGGCGCGAAGCCCGGAGTCTCCTCAGTTCCGAGGTTGCCAAGGTTTTCGAAGGCGCTGGTGAGGCCATCTTTGAGGGTCGCACCCGCATCGGAAGTCCCAGCTTCGGTTGCAGGCCCATCGGCGCGATCAACGGGAGGTTGGGGGGGAGGAGTGCTCGGCTTTGGTGTGGCTCTGGGCCGTGGAGGCGTGAGGGAAGGTGGTTTGGGAGCGGTTGCGGTTGGCGTGGACAAGCTGATTGGTCTCCTTTAGAGGATCTTGCTCTAATGGTAGGCCGCCCAGCCGCAACTCGATCTTTCGAATTTGTTAAAAATGTAAAGACTTTGTTACGAAAAAAAGCCCCGGCTTTGTCGCCGGGGCTTGGGAGACGCGATAATGAGGAGGTCGCGTCTCGTGTGCTCATCGTTCATTCAACCCAACCACAGGATAGCTGAGCAGGATCCATCTGTCCGCCTCGCTCGGGTGAGGGGGCCAGAGAACGGAGTGAGTGGCCGCTGGCCGGACCCGAGTTGCCGGTCAGGGCGACCGGGAGGAATGTCAGGATTCTCGAGAGTTAGCCCAGTGGATCTCCGATGGCCTGGAGTAGGAGACGACTGCCTGGGATTTCGATGGTGTCGCAGGGCCTCACCACCGTCTCGGTAACAGGTTGGCCGTTGACCCGGCACTCTCCCCGAAGCTCCACGCAGTCGACCCGGTCGATCAGGAGCAAGTGACGGCGAGACACTCCCGGAAAACCCAGCCGGAGTTGGGCCCTGGCGGAGCGACCCACAAGACAGCCCTCGGCGTCGACCAGGGCTGCCTTCCCTTCGCCCAATCCCTCCACAACCTCCAGAATGAAAGAAGCCCGTGAACGAGAGGGATAGGCGAAGCACCAGCCGGTCGGGCCGGGTTGACTGTGCCACTCGGCCAGGGGCGAGCCGGGCGGTTCCACCAGTTGCTGGAAGAAGAGAGCCGGAATCGGAACCGGTGCTAGAACGCGATTGGGACAAAAACGACCGACCGCAGCCCGGGGTAGAAGGCGCTCGAGATGGAAACAGTGCTCGGCCACCGTGCGGGCTTCGAACCCTTCAAGCCCGTCCTGGAGAGCTCGCTCCAAGCGGGCGAGCCAATCGCTCATCGGGTCGACAGGTCGCGGAGACGGAGTTGGCCGCAGGCCGCATCGATGTCAGAGCCTTTCTCTTGACGCACGGTGCAGCGAATGCCGAACTCCTCAATTTTGTTCTGGAAGGCCCGTACTGCTGCGGGACGACTGCGCTGGTAGGGGATGCCCTCAACTGGATTCCAGGGAATGAGGTTGACCAGGGAGTGGATCCCTCGAAGCATCTGACCCAGTTGGCTGGCGGCCTCGACGGAATCGTTAACGCCGTCGAGCAAGATGTATTCGAAAGTAATCCGCCGACCAGTAGCGTCTTGATAATAGCGGCAGGCCGCCAGTAGATCTTCGATCTTCCAACGGCGGTTGATCGGCATCATCTTCGAACGCAGTTCATCATGGGTAGCGTGAAGCGAGATGGCCAGACGGATTGCCAGTTTCTCATCGGCTAGCTTTTTCATCTGGGGGACCAGCCCTGAGGTCGATACCGTCAGGTGCCTCATTCCGATTCCGAGCCCTTCAGCCAGGTTGAGCAGACGGATAGCTCTAAGCACGTTTTGATAGTTATGGAGCGGCTCCCCGAGACCCATGAAAACGACGTTGGCAACCCGCTCTTCTTGAGCTCGGATATCGTTTTGAATCTGAGTCACTTGGTCCACAATCTCCCAGGTCTTGAGGTGGCGCTTGAGTCCCATTAATCCGGAGGCGCAAAAGTCGCAGGCCATGGCACAACCGACCTGAGAGGAGATGCAGACGGCTACACGACCGGGGCCCAAGTTCTCGAGGTAGCGCATCCGCACGCTCTCTACTTCACCGCCTTGAGGTAGGTCAAAGAGATACTTGGTGGTGTCTTGCGTTTCGGAACTCTGGTAGCGACGGAGGCCGAGCCGAGGTAACACCGCCACCTCCCTGAGTTGGGTTCGAAGTTTCTTGGAGAGGTCGGTCATCTCATCGAACTCTTCCACCCCGCGTACGTAGACCCAACGGATCATCTGACCGGCTTTATAACGAGGCTCGCCAAGAGACTCAAAGAACTGCTCAAGCTCTTGTGGCAGCAGGTCTTTGAGGTTCACTTTACCATCTAGCAAGTGATCGGAGAACTGTTCCTGGGTAGTCACGGGGCTGATTATAGCCTATCTCAAGGGGTGGGGGAACCGGGGACGCTAAAGCCTGGGGGAGAGTTAACACTTTTGTAATAAGAGTGTGCGATGCTCTTCAGCACAAGGCTTTCGGGGTGAGTTAGAGGTGACGAAGCAGCCGAGTTTTCAGCTCGTTTTCAGGGTCGGAGACTAATCTGAGACCTAGTCTTCTTAGGAGTTTAACGAGTCAGCTATGGTACAACCGACCAGTTTAGGCGCCCATTTGGTCCGCCCCGCCCCCCAACCCACGCCCGACCCCAGGGAGGTAGAACAGGCTGACATCCAGGCCGAAGGTCAACAAGACACCTCTGACATTGGCAAAGCCAACCAGCGCCTGCGAATGGGGGCGGTCTTTACCATCAAGCCCGAACAGATCGGTCTTGGAGAGGGCAACACGAACACCTCTCACCACCTGGCCTTCGTGCCTTACGACAAGCTCGAAGACCTCAAAGCTCAGGGGCTGGTCGAAGTGCCCGAGTTTGAGGAATTCTCTTCCGTCGAGGGGCTGCCGGACGGGACCCAGATCAAAATGGTGCCCCTCCATCCGGCCGCTCCCGGCAACGCGACCATCGCCAAACCCTTCGAAGTTGACGAGAAGTTGCTGCAGCCCGATCCCGAGACGGGGATCGCCCCCATCCAGAATTGGACGGCCAAAGTCTTGCCGCCCGACGCTAAGGTCATGTTCCCCGAGGAGATCGAGAAGCTGAACCCGTCTTCTCATCACCTCGAGCTGAACCACTCACCCGAGGGCCTGGCTATGGAGCGAAAGAGAACGGTGACGAATCAGTATGCGGCCTTCGGTAGCATGCTTGCTAACATCGGGATGCTGAGCGGGTATCTTCCGGGAGGCACCTCCATTGCTGCTCTGGGGCTGGGAGGATTTGCTATCAATTCGGCCTCCGAAAACGAGGCCAAATTGACCAACCAGATGGCTTATGTCAAACGCCTTCGCTCCAAGTCCGACAGCGACATCGTAGAGATGTATGTCAATCCCGAGTTTTCCCTACCCGTCTCCGCCAAAGCCGAGACAGAGCGCCTCTCTACTCAACTGTTCCAGATGAAAACCCAGAAGCTCGGCGCCTATGGAGCGATGGCTGCCGGAGCCGCAGGAGTGCTCGGGCTGGCCTCGCAGGCTGGGGCTCTGGGCAGCGCCGCCGGAGGCGTGACGCTACCCTACATTGGCAACGTAACGTCGGCTGGCGTCCTAGCCGGTGTCGGAGCCGCCGCCCCGTGGATTGCCGGGGGAGGGTTGCTGGTTGCTCAGGGGGCGATGGTGGCTAACCTCGTAGGCAAGATGAGAGAATTATCGGCCGAGAAACAAGAACTCCTGTCCCTCCAAGAGCAAGGTCAGACCACCTTTAAGAGGACCTTCGAGCGGGTGGACCCTCAGCTATCTAAGCAAGCCGGCAAACCCGTCTTCAGGGCTGTCGGCGAGGTCGATGTTCCCATTGAGGAGCGTCTCAAAGAGATCAAGAAAGAGAGCCAGGGCAACAACGTCTGGATCGGCATGATGGCCGGCGGAACAGCCTCCACTATCGGAATGTTCGGCCTGGGGATGGCCCAAACAATGGCCCTCCCGATCGGCCTCGCCCCGGCTGCAGCGGTGCTGGCTTACAATACCATCAGCGACTGGAGAGGCCTCGGGAAAGAGCGCAGTGAGCTCGAGGAAGCCAAAGCCAACGGCCAAGAGACCACCAACCTGAAGCTTCAGAACCCCGGCACCGGCGCTTGGAGTGACCTTGAGCTTCCCATCGACGCTCGCATCGACCAGCTCAACGCTCAGATTAAAGTGAATAAGGTCAAACTAACC
>CAYRFU010000318.1:0-8044 GCA_964423525.1 uncultured Burkholderiales bacterium
TAGGGTGGAGTTACGCACCCAACCGGCACCAGCGGCTCTGGATGCCTCTCAGGGGAGGGTCTCGATCCGGCTAACCTTCGCTCTCCAAGGCAATCCCAACGTTCCACCTTCCTCCCGTCTTTTGGGACTCACAGGCCCGGGCTTCACAGAGGGACGGCATGCCACTGTCTATCTGGAGGATTGTCAACGGTTCATTGTCAAACATCGCTCCAGCTTGCAAGGCCTCGCCAGCTGGAGTGAACTGGAACGACGTCTGGCCACCAACGCTGCTGTTCATGAGAGCTGGCACGCCATCGCTCTCAGCGCCTCTCACAACCCCGTCGACAAAGACTCGGTCATGTTTATCGATCCAGGTCGGGCTCCGGTGGCCTTCTGTCACCGCCAGCTCGCTTTTACCCGGGGTCACCGCGACCGCCTCCTTGAGATTTTCAAGTGAGGGCAGACCGGTGGGAGACTCGTCTAATCCTGGATCTCAATCTCGATGGAACCGATCAGGAGATTGCCATCGATTTCGTCGATGAGAGGAGGGGGTTGTTCAGAGTGTCTGAGAGAGAGTTCTGCCGGGGCCAGGAAGTTGGGAGCTTTCACTCCCAGCACCAAGACCTCTCCTGACTCCGTCACAGCGTAGACGCGGTCCTGGCCAGCCACCAATCCCTGGACTCGACCTTGAGTGGCGAAGGTTTGCTTGTTGCCTCGCTCGAGCTGATGCCATTCGAGCAGCCCATCGCTACGACCCAGAAGAAGATTGGGAGCGCCGGCAGCCATGAAGGGAAGAGCGCAGGTGAAAAAGTCAGGAGGTGGCAGGCGAAAGCTTTTTTCGATCATCCCCTCAGGACCAGGATACCAGACCCGGGTCCGATCCGTTCCGACTTCGACTTTGCTCCCGGGAGAATCGGGGAACGGCACCATCTGGTTCTTTAGGACGGTGTTGAAGATCGTGTTCGAAGCTAACAGCTTGGCGTAGTCGTCAGCTGATTCCAGGCCCATCTCGTCGAGGGCATCCCGGGTCCGGAGGCTCTGACGTCGGTTCAGCGTCTGGTCTTTCTCACTGAGTTCCCATCCCTCCACCACCTGAGTGGTCGGGTTGGTAGGGTAGCCATACCAAGCGGTGGCCGCCGCTAGATAGTTACTGAATCCGGCCTCGACAGTTGACTTGGCGGTGTGGTCGAGAGTGATTCCCACCGCCGTCGTCTTGGGCTCCGGGAAGGCTTTGGCTAATTCCGCTGGACCAGAGAAGGACGTCAACACCTCTGCCTCAGAACTGACATGATCGATTCGGTTTTTGAGAAAAATGAGAAAGGAGCCATCCTCCAGGGGAGCGGGCAGGAACGACTCGTCTTTGGTTTTGTAGATCGCCTCCGGCCGTTCTCGTTGGCCAAACATCGTGGCCGTTTGAGTCAACCAGCCAGCGAAGCCTTGCTCCGTTTCGAGGTCGATGCGGACCAACTCCCACTCGCTAGGACCTTGGTCGATATAGCGGTCGAGCACAGCGTAGGCCGATTGTTCGCGATGTTCGAGGTAGAATTGACGGAGAAACTGGTCTTTGCCCAGCCGGATATGCTTTAGACGATCACCCTGTTGGTCGTAGAGCATCAAGCCCGGAGCAGCCAATTTATCGTCGTAGACCAGCACCCGGCCATCGCTCAAAGGCACGATCGTCGAGGCATCGGGGCTACTCTTGAAACGTTGAATTTCACCGCTATCGGGGGAGTAGCGAGCCACGGTCAAAGGCTTGCCGA
Source organism: uncultured Burkholderiales bacterium (assembly GCA_964423525.1). Classification (GTDB taxonomy): domain Bacteria; phylum Vulcanimicrobiota; class Xenobia; order Xenobiales; family JADMJV01; genus CAYRFU01. The sequence continues at coordinate 1,740 of CAYRFU010000318.1, forward strand.
GGCGGATGCGACCCTCCGTGAACCAGACGTCTCCATCGGCTGACTGGGCTACCGACCGCCAAACGGGATCTCTGCTGAGAGTTGTAGCGCTATTGTCGTCTTTAAGGTGGAGTAGCTTTTCAGGATACTCGGTCAGAGCAACCAGGATGTCTCCCGAGAGCCTTTTGATAGAGTGAATCTCGTGAGGAAGCTGAACCTCTTTCTCCACTTTCAGCCCGGGACTACAACGGATCATGGTCTGACCTTCGAAGACCGTCGGTCGGCCTGTGGAAGGGTCCAAGTCGAGCTCGCGAGCGTAGCTGAGGCGATCGAACTCGAGATGGCCCAGCAACTCGCCGCTGCTGGCATCGAGCGACCAGAAGTGATGGCCACCTCGCAAATAGAAGCAGTTGTGGCGAGGCTCGTGAATAAAGCCGCCCAGCCGCTCCCCCTGAGGAAGATCAAAACGAAAGTCGATGGAGCCGTCCTTCTTGAGCAGAAGGAAGGTCTGACCGCGGTCAGAGCTGAGAGCTATACGCGGCTCGCCATCGTGACCCACTACGCTGGTCACTTTCTTGGGGTCGACCGGCATCTTGGTCGTCTTCACGAACGCTTCGTCGTCGCGACGTTCGAAGAGATCCACTGAGGGGGCGACCGGCGCTGAAGACTGAACCACACGAGCGGCAGCTGGCCAGAGATTGGGGCCGATGATCATAAGGTCAACCTAGACGGAGCGGCTGAAAAAAGGCAAAAAAAAGGCCTGCCCGAAGGCAGGCCGTGTCATCACGCTGAGCCAGCTTTGCTGACGGCGACGCCGAGCGGCGAAGCGTTGAGTGTGTTGTGCAGGAGGGTCACCGACTCGCCCGCCCCAGCTCACCATCAACAAAGTTTCAACTATCGTGCATCGTTGACATCTCGTCGGATAAGACGGGTGTGTGCGCGTTCTCTTATCTGGCCTTAGAATGCCGGCCCGGGCTCAGGCGGTTCTCATTTCGTCATCCAAGATGTTACAAGTGTGTAAATCTAGGCCGGGATCTTTTGGAGGGCGGCGATCGACAGCAGCCGGCGGTAAACTTCGTCGATGGTTTCGTCGGGAGTGGAAGTGCCGGCCGTGAGACCAACCACTCGGAGGCCATCAAACCACTCTGATTGGAGTTGGTCAGCCGACTGAATGTGCCACCACGGCTTACCACGTCTCTGGGCCACTAGACCGAGTTGGCGGGTGTTGTTGGAATTCTTGCCGCCCACCACCACCACCGCTTCGACACGGTCGACCAGCTCGTCGATGGCCACCTGACGGTCCCGCGTTGGTTTACAGATGGTGTCGACGAACTCGATCTTTCGGTCCGGGTTGAGAGCCCGGATACGGGCATGGATGGTCTCGAGCAAATCGGGACCGGTGGTTGTCTGGTTGATGACGCCGATATGAGCTTGATCCCAGCTTCGCACTTCGTCGGGGCTATTGACGACGGTGAAGCGGTCGAGGTCGCCCACCAGGCCTTCCACCTCGACGTGGCCGTGGCGACCGACCACCACCACGAAGTAGCCCAGGCGGTTGAGCCGTAACGCCGCTTTGTGAGCCCGCGTGACCAGCGGACAAGTGGTATCGACAAGCTTTTTGCCGGCTTGCCGAAGTCGCTCTCGCTCTCGCTCGCTAACTCCGTGGGCCGTAATAAGAACCTCGGGAGTTTCCGGGACGGGCTCTCGGGAGTGTTCATCGACCTGGCGAAATCCTCGCTTGGCCATTTCGGCCAGAACCGTTTCATTGTGGACCAGTTCACCGTGAATCGTGACTTGGGAAGGGTCGGGGTGAAGGCGAGCGGCCGCGACAGCGTCGCGGACCCCGAAACACATCCCTGCGTGGGCGGCCTTGACAACCAGCATAACTTCTCCTTTGCAATTTATTTGCTCGGTAAAGCGTTTTTCTAAAAAAAAGTTAGGCCGGGACCCAACCGTCGGGAACCGGACCCCCCACATTTCCTCCGTTTTCCCTGGATGCGTCCCGAATAACCTTTTCTAGCTCGGAAAGATAGGAGACGAATCGTTCTCGTCCGCTCTCGGTCAGGCGGCACAAAGTCTGGGGACGGCGATTCTCAAAACCTTTCCAGATTTCAATGAGATCCTCTTTGTAAAGCACTTGAAGGTGACGGCTGAGGTTACCGTCGGTCAAAGCGCACATCTCCTTGATGTCCCCAAACAAGAGGCCTTCAGGGTGGGACAGCAGCGAGGTCATAATGCCTAACCGAGCCTTCTCGTGGAGGGCCCGGTCGAGCCCGCTGTAAGAATATCGTCCTTGGGTATCAGACATGACTGGTCCTTTCTTGGTTCCAATAGAGTGCTGAGGAGAGAAACAGTTGACCCAGTCCGAAGACGGAGCCCATCAACCAGGGCGACTGAAAGACCGGCTGAGCGGTCAAGAGCAGCCAGCTACCGGCTACAAAGTAGAACAGACCGACCCAGCCCACTCCGTGGGCGAGATGGGGGCGGGAGGCGAAAATGCCCATCGCGTAAAGGAGGGCCCATAAGCCGGGTAGGAGACCCAGGAAATGGGGCACCTTCAGGGCGACCGCCACCGTCACGACAGCTCCCACCGCCAGGCAGGGAAGCAACTGCCCGATCACGGTCGCCGTCATTTTGCGCTGCAGGGGGCTAAAGGCTCTGTAGTAGTCCCAGACGATGTCGCTGGCCACCAGGAGGACGTTAACCACAGCGATGGTCACCCAGTAGTGAACGGCGTTCAAACCCCCGAGCGAATCCAGAATGGCTGATTGGAAAGTGGCGCCGACCAGGGCCACAACACCAGTCACGGCCACCGTTTGGGAGCGATAGCCTCGATACACTTCGGTTCGGGTCAGGTGTTTGTGGATTTCGGCCAGTTGAGACATGGCCTGGGATACATCCATAATGACTCCTCTGCTAGACACTATAACACTGCCACTTTGTGTTGTAAAGTGTTCTCTTTATAGCGGCCCTTACGTCGTCTCGGGAGAAGCTCCTGTAAGAGAGCGGGAACCTCTGGGCTTTCCGGTTAAAAGAAGGAGATGGCCTTTTGGGACCCCGCTCAACAGAGAGCCGACATGGACCTTTGGACTCGGATTCGGGCCACAGCCTGGAAACGCTCTCTCTTTCTCTACGAGTTCGCCCATCTGGGAGGGTTTCTCTGGTGGTGGCGGTTGCGTTGGGCTTTTTTCCGGGAGTTCCGGGGTTTTGACGAAATCGAGTCAGCTCAAGTGCGGGAGCAAATCTATGGTGAGATCCCCCCCATCACGGTTACCAGGTTGCTGGGGGCCCTTCATCCCCACGGTCGAGTCGTCGATCTCGGGAGCGGTCGGGGTTTGCCGGCTTTGACCGCCGCCAGCCTGGGCTTCCGGTCGGTGGGGGTCGAGAAGAACGGGGAGATGGTGGAGCGGGCCCGGCGAGTGGGGCGAGCGCTCAAGCTTCCGGTGGAGTGGATCAGAGCCGACTTTTCCGAGCTGACCCTTCGCCACGGTGACCTCTATCTGAGTGCCTCGACCGCTTTCTCTCCAGCCACCCGTCAGCTTCTCCTGAAGGTGCTTCAGAAAGCTCCTCGTGGCGCCCTGTTGGTCGTGTCCGACTGGAGAATCGAGCAGCCCACCTGGCTGTTGCTGGAAGAGTTCCGTCTGCCGGTGGACTGGGGGCTAACTCATTTTCGTCTCTATCGACACCAGCCAGGTTCAGGCCCCCCAGACCCGAACCGGACGGAATGAAGCTCAAGTTCTTTCTGTTGTGGCTGCTCCTTTTTAACCTTCCAGCCTTCCCTCAGACCATCGAAAACGATTTCGGTCGCCTGGTCGATGACGAGGTTTTTGACCGACGGTTATTAGAGTCTCGCGTGATCTATCTGGGCGAGAGCCATACCGCTCGCGAGCATCATCAAGCCCAGGCCCAGATTCTCTCTCGTTTGGTGGCTTTGGGGGTTAGGCCGGCTATCGGCCTGGAAATGGTGGCCGTCGACCGCCAAGAAGTTCTTGACCAATTTCATCGCGGCGAAATTTCTCTTGAGAATCTTCCTCGCTCCCTGCAATGGGAAGAACGCTGGGGCCATTCCTGGGAGCTTTACCGACCGCTTTTTGAGGTAGCTCAATCGGCCTCCCTTCCGTTGGTGGCTCTCAACGCTCCCCGAGAGGTCACTCGTAAAGTCAGAGAAGCCGGCTTGGGAGCTTTGTTCGAGACGGTGGATGAAGTTCTGGTCGGGCCCGCTCCCTATCGGCAGCATCTTCAGGAGATCTACGCCCACCACGGAGGCTCGGCCGACGGCTTTGTCAACTTTTTCCTGGTCCAACTGACCTGGGATGAGAGCATGGCGGCAGGGGTGGTGAACCATCTTCGGTCGAGCCGAGCCCCGATGGTCGTGGTCGCCGGTTCCGGTCACGTTGCCCACGGCTACGGAATTCCATCGCGGGTCTTTCGCCGATTTCTCGTCCCCCAGACGACCATTCTGTTTTCGGAGAGTCCTTACGGCGAGAGAGAAGATTCTTGCGATTTTTTCTACAAACTGTGACAGACTTCACAGTTTGGGCGGCTCTCAGAGGTTAGAATGAAAGCAGAGAGGAGGTTCAAGACAATGGCTTCAGGACTTTTAATTCTGACCGTGGGCTGTATGATGCTGGCCCAGATTTCCCAGCTGATCGACTGAGCTACTTTGAGGTCCCGCACCAACGAACCAGGGTGCGCTTTCCGTTACTCTCATCGAAATCAAAGTTTAACTTCAGATCCCATCCCGGGACCCCCACATGGAGCTGGACAGTCTTCTCCCGACGGTCTAAGAAGGCGAAGCGGTAATCCCCCCCCAGGCTCGCCTCCATCTCCACGAAGTCTTTCGCGCTTCCATCCTTGCGGGGAGCGATTTTCACCCAATAATGGTCGTTTCGAATGGGTCGCCGATAGGCGTCCGAGAGCCAGATTCGGTATTCTCCCGAAATCACTCGCGCCAGCTCGACATGGTAGTCTCCCCACATGGCCACCTGGCCCCCGTTCACCCCGAGATGCTGATGAAACTCAGGAGGAGCGGCCTCGGCAACCGCCTCGGCCAGGCTCTGTCGGGTGAGCCACCAACCCATTCCTAAGACCAGAAAGGAGCAAACGGCGGCCCAGCCGAGCATCTCCTGACGCTTTTCTTTTCCGGGACGGTCAAAGAGTGGTCCCACCACCTGGGAGGCGAAGACAAGCACCATACCGATGGTGACGGCAAACTTCACAAGGTTGGCCAGGAGCTCATCCCAGGGCAAGGGGGTCGGGTCGGCTCCGTGGGCCAAAAGCCAGATCATTCTCTCAGTAACACCTCAAACGGCTGTTCCTGGATATACCAGGGTACACCCTCATTATAGGTGATCAGAGAGAACGATACCAGCAGAAGCAAGATCACCCAAACCACGTTCCAGAGCCGGATTCTTGACGGGGCCGACAGTTCTAAGAGCTTGACGGTGCCGCACATTAGGGCCAAGAGTCCCAGGAAAAAGTGATGCAGGTAGACGCCTATCGCTGTGTCGGAATAGGGGGCCCCGGTGTGCACGTGGGTAAACAACATCCCTCCACCAGCTAGAGCTAGAACTGCTACCAGATGGGCTTGCAGGGAGGAGATGTCAGCTCCCTCTCGTTTCCGAACCAGATTGGTCCCGATTCCGATCAGGATCATCAGAGTGGCGATGATCTTGTGAGCTAGAACCTCCGGGTCGGTGATCGGCTTCTCACTTGATAGCGGCCAGGCGTCAAAATCCGAGAAAATCATCAGGAAGAGCCCGCCGGCGCTCAGCAAAATCGGACCCATGGCTCGGATCTTGTCGACGTGGGGAAGGTCAAACATCTGGTAGGCCAGCCACAAAGCCAGCCCCAGCACGAGCCAGCCGAAAACGTGGTGCATCATTTCGGAGTAGGCGATCTCGTCGGCGGTGTTCTCCAGTTTCAGGTTGGCTAGATCCTGAGGCGAAGGAGCGTGAGGGGGTTGCACGCCCTGAACCCCGGCGGCATATTGGTAGACCAGCTTGCCGCCTTGCCATCCCGTTAAGCCCAGCGCTACCAGGGCTAACGCTGCCAGCAACAGGTAGTAGCGAAAGAGATGGCGATTTTTCTCGACCCCCAGGAACGACCGGAAAGCGACCAGGGCGATGAAAGCCCAGGAGGCGGTGGTGGCAAAACTCTCATGCTTTTTTACCGGTTCCTGAGGGATCAGGCTGCGGGCCGCCCAGATTTCAGCGAAGTTGCCGGTGATGAAGGTGAAGAGCACCCCAACCGTCCCGAGCACCAGCACCGCCTGACCGGCCCAAGCAGCCCGCTCGTCTCGGCGAGCAAAGGCATACAGGTCAAGC
>CAYRFU010000319.1:0-8015 GCA_964423525.1 uncultured Burkholderiales bacterium
CTGGGAGCCGCCAACGTGGCCGGACTAAGGAGCGCCGACATCCTGTTCCCGAACGACCCCGATCTGAGAGACGAATACAGCCGGGGCCCCAAAGGAGCGATGCTTGATTCCGGTGTGGTCGTGGCTGGGGTGGTCGCAGGAGGCGTGCTGGGCACGATGGCCTACGCACTAGGCCCCTCGACCGCTCTGATCACTTTCGGCCTAGCTGGCGCGGCCGTGGGAGGATATCTGGCCTACCGTGGCCTCCCCACCCAATAATCTCGGATTGGCCCTCTTGGCTCTGGCGGTTCTCCTGGTGGCCGGAGCCTCCCAGATGGTGGGCCAGTCCGTGGTCCTCTTTGTCAACCGGGTGCCCCTTCGTCGATTTGCCCTCTGCCTGGCTCTCAACGGGTTGTTGTTAACCGCCGTGGTGGCCGTCTGGACCATCTCCATTCTGGCTCTGGGTCGACTCTTCTTCGGGCTAGAGTTGGGTTTGGTCAGGGTGTTTGTGTTGGTCGGTCTGAGTCACGCCCCCCTCGTTCTGAGTGTTTTCGAGATCGTTCCCCACTTCGGACTAGCTTGGGGACGCCTTCTCCATATCTGGGTCTTTGTGGCCATGGTATGGGCCTTCTCGCCCTGGCTGGGATGGTTCGGAAGCATCGTCTGCTGCAGCGGCGGCGGCCTGACCGAAGCGGCCTCTCGCTACTCCCGGCTCTTGGGAGCCGAAGAGCTGCAGGAGAGCTTGATGTCCCGCCTGGCCGGACCATGACACTTGTTCTCCTCTTCTTCTGGCTGGTGCTGGCAGCGGCTGTTTTGAGCCCTTTCGAAACCCTGGGTTGGTGGGCCGGCTGGGGGGAACGCCCCTTGCGCCGCCAGGTAGAGCAGGCCACTCGCTACCAAGGCGAGCAGGCACCCTACTATCTCGTCTATTTTACCGGTGTGGCCGGCTTTTCAGGAGATTTTTTGGCCAGGCGAGAACACGGCCTCTTGAAGCGTCTCGGGGACCAAATCCCCGGTCTAGAAATCGTTGCCGACGTCTTCCCGTTCTCGGTCAACAACAATCCACTTGATGGTGACCGTATCCTCCGAGTCCTTTGGTCCTGGCTCCACCGACTACGACTTCATTTGCCCAACAACGTCTTCGATGTCTTGATCGTGGTTCGCAACATCTTTCAATTCCTCGTCTCCGCCGATCGTCGCTACGGTCCTCTTTACAACCTCGGCGTGGCCCGAGAGGTGAGCCGCCGACTGCGCCAGCGGGGCTATCGGCCTGGCAGTGGCCAGATGATTTCGGTGTTGGCCTACAGTGGGGGGGCTCAGATCGCCGTCGGAATGGCGCCCTATCTTCAGGCCGAACTGGGTTGTCGCCTCCAAGTGGTGTCGCTGGGCGGGGTTTACTCCGATGACGAGGGGATCGAAGCGGTGGAGAGAGTGATCGATTTCCGAGGTCACCGAGATCGATGGGTGCCCGACCTGGGCCGTCTCCTTTTCCCGGGACGCTGGAGGTGGCTCTACTTCTCAGCCTGGAATCGAGCTCGCTCCAAAATCGCCTTTCGTCAAGCCGGCAACAGTACTCACGTTGGGTCCCAAGACTATTTCTCCCGAACCCAGGCCCCGGCCACTTGCGAGAGGGTGGTAGAGGCAATCTTCTCGGCCAACAGGAGAAAAGGCTCCGATGGCTCACTTAGACAAGATGGCACGTCTTGAACCGGGCACCCGCCTGTTAGCGGCCGACGACGACCCGATTGCGCTGATGATGCTCAAAGCCAACCTGGATTCCTGGGGGGTCGAAGTGATCATGGTCGATAACGGGGTCGACGCCCTGGCCAAGTTGACGGCTGAGGACCCCCCTAGGCTGGCTCTTCTCGACTGGGAAATGCCCGGAATGAACGGCCCCGCCGTCTGCAAAGAGCTCCGCAGCGTATCCCGGGACACCTATGTTTACACCATCCTGCTGACCAGTCGAGACGGCAAGCAAGACCTGATTGACGGTCTCGAATCAGGCGCAGACGATTACATTTTCAAGCCTTTCGACCCTGACGAGTTGAGGGTTCGGCTGGTGGCGGGTGACCGCATCGCCCGCCTCCAAGAGGAACTACAGCAAAAGACCCGCGTCATCGCCCAACAAAACGAAGAGAACAGCAAACTGCTGCTCAATATTATGCCCGCCCCCATCGCGGAAAGACTGAAACGGGGGGAGGAGCGGATCATCGATCGCTACTCGACAGCGGCCGTCTTGTTCGCTGACCTGGAAGGGTTCACGGCCCTGGCGGCCAGTATGGACGCCAACGACCTGGTCGACCTGCTCAATCAACTCTTTCGCCTCTTCGACCAGGCCGCTACCGCTCACGGAGTGGAGAAAATTAAAACTCTCGGCGACGGCTATATGGCGGCCTGTGGACTTCCCGCTCCCTGCGACAATCCGGTCCAGCAAACCGTCAACATGGCTCACGATATGCTAGCTGCAGTGGAAAAGGTCAATCGACAGCGTCAGACCGTACTAGCTATTCGCATCGGCATTCACGCCGGTCCAGTCTTGGCCGGCGTGATCGGTCAAAACAAGTATACCTACGACCTTTGGGGTGATACCGTCAACACCGCCAGTCGTATGGAGAAACATGGTCAGGCCGGAGGCGTCCATCTGTCCTCCGAGGCCTACCGATTGCTGTCCAACCCCGAGGGCTTCGTCGAACGAACTATCGAGGTCAAGGGGAAAGGAACCATGACCACCCACCTGTGGAGTGAGGCGAAGGTTTGTAACACAATCTCAACAGCTCTGTAACATTCCCCACCCGATCAGGAGTATGGGGAAAGGCTGAACTCCTAAAATAGAGTCATGCAGTCGGGTCGCCTACAGCTTAATCATGACGAATGGACCTTATTGGCTTCAGCCACCGCTCTTCTGGTTCTGATCCTCGGTTTAACCTGGATGGTCCACGACCTCACTCCGGACCTGACCGACGGCGCTGCCCGCCTGAGCGACGCTGAACAAGCCGTGGTCGACTACCATCGGGCCATCCAGTCGGGGGCCTACAGCGCCGCCTACCACAGAATGACGCCCACCTGGCAGAGGCAGCTTTGCCTTCAAGACTTTTGCGACGGTTGGTATGGTCTAACCGTGTCCGAGCCCGAGATTCGTGGGCTACGCGCTCTGAGACCGGGCGAGGTCCAGATCAGCCTGGCCTTCCTGGTCAGAACCCCCAGCGGGCTCGAGCAGATGATGAGCGGCCACTACGTGGTGCTGTTTGATGGAGACAACTGGCTGCTGGACCGGGTGCGCCTGGTAGCCAGTGTCCCTGACGGCAAACTTTTAACCTCCCTGTAACCGACTTCCGCCCAAGCCAAGATGCCATGGTCGGGTGAACATCGCCACCCTGCCACCCTCAACTCGAACCAGGCAAGAACTCCGTTCTGCCGTTCCTTCGCTAGACCGTTTTGAACCTGCCCCCGAGCCCCTAGCTTTGATACCACCGCCCTCACCCCGGCAGGACTGGATCCCCGACGTAGTGGGAATTCTCGAGCAGAACCTACGGTTTGAGCAGCTGAATGAGAAGATTACCGAAAGCTACTCTCAATTCGCTCATCTTTTCCAACAAGAGTTCGACCCGAGTTACGGGAGCACCAGCCTGGCTTCGACCAGCCCTTCCTGGTTCAGCTTCGGAAGCTTTGCCTCTCGCCAAGCCGGACTGGGAATGTATTTGGCCGGTCGCACAGTGGAACTCCTCGAAGACTTTGAAGACGACCAGGAACTCGAGGCCCGCTGTCAGGAACTGTTCCCCAATCAACCCGACCTCGAAGGAACTGGGACAGGGAGAATTCTTGCTTATTTCCTCTTGAGCTTGACCGGTGGGGCTCTCGACCCTCGAACAGTTGTCATCAATCTCGACCGATTGGCTCACCTGGTGGCGCAAGCTCCGGGAGAGAACCTGAAAAGTCGATTGATAGCCGTGGCCCAAACGGCTCGCAATATGCTCGAAGACGGTAACCAACGCATCTTCTCAGAACTCGGCGTGAGCGCCCAGGCCTTTTGTCACTTCGGCCGTCAGCAGGGAGAGAACCTGACCACCGATCTTATCCTGGACCAGTTCAGCCTCTCGGCCGACCCTCGACCGGAGCAAGCTCGCGCCTTCTATAACTCGGCCTGGGAGGCCGTTCTAAACGGAGGGGACCTGCCTACCGACTGGGAATCGCGTTTCCCTTCCGAGCAAACCGACCATCGAAACCTTCTGGTCGCCGGCTATGCCCTCTATCACCGGGCGGCTTCAGTGGCCGACCCTGGGCGGCGAGACCGGACCCTCCAGTTGGCCGGAATCCTACTGGCTCATCGAGAACAACAAGACACAGCCCAGCCCGCCTTCACCCCCGGACGAGTGGTGCCGGGCGAGGTCGACCGAGCCTTGTTGATGGAGATCATGACCTGTGGTGTGCTGGTGCCCACCCGCGAGTTAACCTGGAGCTACTCCGAGTTTGCTGAGCGGGCCCTGCCTCCTCGAGACGGAAATCTTTTCACCCCCCGAGTGACCGAATACAACTGGGCCCACTTCCGCGACCGTTGGCCTGGAATTCTCGACTTCTTCCAACAGGTCTTTGAACGCCCTGGCTCTGTGTGGCCGGTCCCTCCTTCGAATCCCACTCAACCCCTGGAGGAGAGTGCGCGTCAGTGAAAAACTTCCGACTTATCATGCTATATCGTCTCTTGCTGCTCGTCATTCTTCTCTTGACTCCGGCCTTTGCCCAAGAAGAAGAGGAGGGTGAACCCGCTCCTCCCCCGCCCGATCTTTGGGCGGCCAGTATCGAAACTCCGGACGGGCTTCTTTGTGGCCCCACCAACAAAGTTAAGGTGGTGGTCGAGAACAAAGCCGAGGAGAGTAGTCTTGAGGGCAAGGTGAAAGTGGAGTTGGTGGTCATCCAAAGCGGAGATCGGATGAGCTACTTCACCGAAGTGGAGGGTATGCGCTTCCAAGAGAAGCGGGAAGCCCTCTTCGAGGGGGTCGAGGTGAAGAACAAGGAGTCGGTGCGACTGCTCGTGATCGTCGACCCCGAAAAATTGGTCAGCGAATCCGACGAGGAAAACAATCGACGCATCATGACAGCCTGGGTTCAAGAACCCGCCCCTCCCGCCCCAGAAGAGGACGAACAGCCCGAGGAAAACTAAAAACGACCACCCTGCCGAGTGGTCGTTTGGGAGCGGGAGTCTTAAGTCGGCTGACTTTCGACCCCGAGAAACTACTTCTTGGTGGCAGCAGTGGCCGTCTCAACAGCGGCTTTCTGCAGGCTCTTGAGGTTCTCGATAGCCTCGTTCTGAGCCTGGTGGGTCTTTTCGAGCCAGTTGCGCTGCAGTTCGATCCACTGGTTCTGCTGGCTGGTCAGAGTGTCGACGTAGAGGGTGAAGAACTTCTGGGCTTGCTCCTGGAGCTGGCCAGCCAGTTCGAGTTGGTGCTTGGTGATCTCAGTCATTAAGAACATTTTTTTTTAACCTTCCGTTTGTTGGTTGACTTCGACGCCAAATTAGGCCGGCACGGTTGCAACTGAGTTACCCGAAAGGCCGCAACGGTCTCAGGGTCGTAAGCTGAATGATGCTTAGTCTACCTGTTCTGTTGCTGATGTTGTTGCTGGCGTGCACCGTCCCTGAGGTCTCCACCAGTTATGTTAACGAGGCCTACCAATACAGTCTTGAGCGAAAAGGATGGAAAATCTTCCGGGAGGACAAGTCTCAACCTCTTAATCGCTCCGGAGCCCTGAAACTCCAAAGGGTCTTCGACCGCGACAACGGCGAGAAGGCCGAGGTCAACCAGTCTGAGGTCGTGGCCGGGACCCTGGCCGAGATTCGAATCGCTCCGGTAGCCGACCTTGAGCCGAGCGCCCTCGAGGATTGGGTCTTGGAGCGAGCCGGCAAAGCCTACCAGGTCGAAAGCCTGGAGCTGGGAGAGAGCCAGGCTTTTCGGGTGGTCAAGCGAGAAGACGTGGAGTGGTGGGCCTACGTCCCGGTGAAGGACCGTGTCATCGGCCTGGCCTGCAACTTCCTGGGAGACGACCAGGTCTCTAGCCAAGCCCAGACGGAAGCTCTCAACCTTCTTCACTCGTTTCGAGCCCTACCATGAGATTACTCCTGGGACTGCTGGCCCTGGTCGGATTGGCTAGAGCCTGGCTGAACAAACTCTTACCGGTCACTCGTGGACGGCTGACGGTGGAAGGCTTAACAGAACCGGTTGAGATCTTACGCGATGACCATGGAGTGGTTCACATCGAAGCCACTAGTCTGAGCGACGCCGTATTTGCCCAGGGCTTCGTTCAGGCCCAGGACCGCCTCTGGCAGATGGAACTTAATCGTAGGGTTGGTCGAGGTCAACTGGCAGCTCTCTTGGGGAATCGGGCCGTCGAAACCGACCGCTTTCTGCGCCGCTTGGGCCTGGCCGAGGCCGCCCAGGCCGATGTGGAGGCTCAAGACGAGGCCGAAAGAGAGCTACTAGAGGCCTATGTCAGCGGGGTGAACGCGGGAATAAGAGCGCTCGGCCCCTGGCTTCCGGTGGAGTTCTGGTTGCTCTGGTTTCGCCCTCAAGCCTGGACCCGGCTGGACACTTTGGTTTGGATACAAGTCATGGCCATGGACCTTTGCTCCAATTGGGAGCAGGAGCTTTTACGCGGTCGAATCTTGGAGAAAGTGGGGGCCGAAGAAGCCGCCCGCCTCCACCAGGAGGAGGCTAAGGCTTTCGTAAGCCTTCCTCCAGGCGCCCATCGAACCCTCGAGTCGCTGGCTGATTTCTATCACCAGGCCCGACAGTTTCTCCCTCAGGGCAGCCTACCAGGAGCCAGCAATGCCTGGGTCGTCTCGGGTCAACGAAGCGCAACCGGCGAACCCCTTCTAGCCAGTGACCCCCATTTGGTGGGCCGCCTCCCTTCTATCTGGCACGAAGTTCACCTGGAGGCCCCTGGGCTTGACGTTTTTGGGGTCACCTTCGCCGGCGTCCCTTTGGTCGTCATAGGTCATTCCGACCGGGTCGCCTGGGGCATCACCAACGCCTTCGCCGATGTTCAAGACCTCTATCTGGAAAAGTTGGAGGGAAACCGTTACCTGACGGAACGGGGCTGGAAAACACTCCAGTTCCGAGAAGAACGGATCGAAGTCCGAGGCGGCGAGAGGGTCATCGAACAGGTAGCCCTAACGCGCCACGGTCCTTTGCTGGAGCGAGATCAAAGCTTCGGCCTGGCCCTTCGCTGGACGGCCTATGAGCCGTCTCATCCTGTTGCCACTCTGCGCGCGATGAACCAAGCAAGTTCGGCCGAACTCTTCAAGGAAGCGCTGGCCGGCTGGCATACTCCCGCCATCAACGTGCTCTTTGGCGATGTCGAAGGCAACATCGGCATGGTGATGGCGGGGGCCGTTCCTATCAGAAACCGGGGCACGGGATTGACCCCGGTGCCGGGCTGGACCGGCGACTACCAGTGGACCGGTCTCATTCCCACCGCCGAAATGCCGACCAGCCTGAACCCCGAGTGCGGCTACCTGGTCAACGCCAACAACCCGGTGGTGGACGAGTCCTATGGCCATTTCTTGAGCCACGACTTCATGGGCTCGGCTCGGGCCCACAGAATCGAACAGCTCCTGCGGGAGAGCGATAGCCATACTGTCGACGATTTCGCTACCTTTCAGTGCGACCTCTACTCGGGCCCCGGCGCCCGTTTTGCTCTTCGTTGCCAGGGGCTTGAGACGTCTCGCCCCGATCTGGTCGAGCTGCTGGGTCGGTGGGATGGCCATCTCGGGCCCGAAAGCGTAGCCGGTGCCCTCTACCAGGTCATGGTTTTGAGGCTTCTCAAGAGCTGGCTTGAGCCTAAGCTGGGTCGACAACTCACGGCTCAGTTCCTGGGCCAGGCCAACAACCCCCTCAGCGTGATGGCCGGTCACACTGGTCGCTACACCGGTTGGCTACTGGACCGTTTAGAACAGGAACCGCGGTCGGATTGGGACCCCCGCCTAGAAGCAGCCTTCGAAGAGACAGTGGCGGAACTCACCGAGCGGTTCGGCTCGGATGCAAGAG
>CAYRFU010000320.1:0-7980 GCA_964423525.1 uncultured Burkholderiales bacterium
GGGTGGCGGAACTTGCTTCCGCCGCTCAAAGTGACTTTCCGGCCGGACTTCTAGTGGAACTTTTGAAGACTCTCGCGAATTGTGGTGGTCGAAGCCAGTTTTCGAGATCGGAGTGACCTGCCCCTGAACAGCTAACAGGAACTCACTCCGTCCACACCGACCAATATTCTCTCGGGCTGGTGCTCTACGAACTGTTTACCCATCAGAAGGCCCACCAGGGCAAGACCGCTCAGCGCCGGATGGGGTCTATGCTAAGCGAGGATCCTAAGCCGGCCGAGTCCCACCTGATTGCTCATCACGGCCGGGTTCCCCGAGAGGTTAGTGTGGTGCTGAAGCGGATGCTAGAGAGAGCTCCCGAGGATCGTTTTGAAACGAGGGAGGACCTGGTAAAGGCATGGAACGTCTTAGCCGAAGGCAACATTCCCGTCATCTGCCCTCACACGGCTGTCAAAAAAGGCTTTTGGAGACTGGGACGAGTCCTCGACACCCACAATCTTTGGCTGACTCCCATCGTGATCGTCTGGCTAGCCTATCCTTTGTCTGACCTGATTCCCTGGCTTCTTTCTTTCTTCTGACGACGTCCCCAGGTCTGCTAGTGGCCATGCTCGTCCTCGTGGTCGGCGTGCTCGCCCTCGTGCTCCTCTCCGTGGTCGCCGTGCTCCCCCTCGTGATGCTCGTTCCCCTCGGGGAAGTCGAACTCCACCTCCTCGAACGACTGACCTTTAAGAGTGATAGCCACAACCGATCCCTTCCAGGTTGTGGCCCCCTTCAGGCTGTCGGCGGTGACCTCATACTGGGAAGTCGACTCGGCCGTCTCGCCGGTAAGTTCATTAGCCACCGGCAGTAGTTGGAGCACCTCCTCGCCCTGGCGAATCTCAAGCTGGGGAGCCTCGAGCCGGACGGGATTCTCGGCCTCGCCGTCGAGAACATAGGCGGTCAGCTTGCCGGCCTGGCCGTCAAGAACCAGTTCGAGGTGAGCAAACTCCTCACCGAAGACGATCAGGGTCCCGTCGTGAGGGGCAGTGTGCTCATGGTGGGCCGGCTCAGGCGAAGCGGTAGCAACCACAGGGGGGGCGGTCGTAGGTTGTTGGCAGCCAGCCAACAAGAGCAAAAAGAGAAGAACCAAATATCGCATGGTCGGGCAATACTGAGAAATCGTTCTCAAATCCTCCAGGTATGGTAAACGAATCGGCCCAGCCAGAAGCAAGAGATCACCAGGATGACTCCCGATAGCCCCCCCACCAGGGAACGACGCCAGGTTTGCTCCTGCATTCTGGCCAGAAGGGGATAGGCCAGCACCACCAGGAGCAGCTGACCCAGCTCTACCCCAACGTTGAAACCCACCAGGGGAAGGGCTGCCGCCATCCCGGTTAACTCCATCTCGCGCAACACCGAGGCAAAGCCCAGGCCGTGAATCAACCCGAAGACAGCGGCTAACTTCCAATGATCGTAATCTTCTTGATCACGGTGGAGAATATTCAGGAGGGCGGCTACCCCGATCGACAGCAAAATCACGCTTTCTACCAACCACGAAGGTAAGCTGACAATATCAAAGACAGCCAGGGCCAGGGTGACCGAATGGGCCACCGTGAACGATGTCACGACCTTACAAAGGGTCGAGAACCGTCCTCCGGGCAACAAGAGACAGAGCAGAAAAAGAAGATGGTCGTAGCCCTCCAAGATATGCTGCACGCCCAGGGCTACGAAAGAGCGAAACGGTTGATGACCTCGGGCCAAAGCCACTTCGGCCTCGGTCGAGTCGGGGGTGAAAAGAAGACTGGTCGACAACTCACCCCGATGAACCACGGCCAGGCATCGCGGCACCGAATCAGCTTGGGGGAAAAGGCTGTAATGAATGAGGCCGCTCTCGGCGGGCTGATCGAGTTCAAAGAGAAAGGTGAACTGGTAGTGAGTCGGGCTTCGCTCGAGGGTTTTTGAGAGTAAACGAGGCTTGGCGAAACGGTCACCGGCACGGAACGTAAACCGCTCCCTCAGCAGCCCGGCCAGATCGAACTGGGCCAGTTCCTGGTTACTGACCTCCCCATCTTGATCCAGGTCGGCTGGGTCCAACACGGTTCGCGGAACTTTCCAGTCGACGCTGGCCGATCGGTCGACGATGCGGATTTCGAGGAAGGCGTCGTCGCTGATGTGGGCCCAAGCGGGCGCCAACAGCAGGAAAAGAGCGCAGAAAACCGCCCTCAAGAGGCGAACTCGGCCCTCAATGTCTGATACTCTGACTGGGTCAAGCCCAGGTCGGTGGCCAGTTTCTCCACGAAGCTCCGCTCGTTCTCCGTGAGAACGTTGTCGGCATAAGCTACTTTCAAAACACTACGAAAGAGGTCGACTTTGTCCTGACTGGACTCGGGAAGCTCGGTCTCGGAGGGGCTCTCGGTCAGGCCCAGGTGAGCCATGACCGAGGCGATCGCCTCTTGCTCTTCGAGGCCAAAAGCTCCGTCAGCGGTAGCCACTCCCAACAACGTCTTCAGTAGTTCCTTTTTTTTGATAGTCCCCATTTTAAAGCCTTTCCGCCGCTTGGCAGGCGTAATAAGTCAAGATGGCCGTGGCCCCCGCTCGCTTGATAGCCAGCAAGCTTTCCATCAGGCAGCTGTGGGCGTCCAACCAACCCTGTTGACCGGCAGCCATGACCATAGCATATTCGCCGCTCACGTGGTAGGCCGCCACCGGGAGGTCGGTGAGCTCTCGCACCCGGCAGATAATGTCGAGATAGGGCAGAGCGGGTTTGACCATCACCATATCGGCCCCCTGCTCCAGGTCGAGAGTCACCTCGCGTAGAGCTTCGCGCCAGTTGGCCGGGTCCATCTGATAGGTCTTTTTGTCGCCTCCTCGCGGCGCCGAGTCAAGAGCTTCCCGAAAGGGGCCGTAGAAAGCCGAGCAATACTTCGCCGAATAAGCGAGGATACCGACTTGGTCGAAGCCGGCACCATCGAGGGCGCAACGAAGGTAGCCAACCCGACCGTCCATCATGTCGGAAGGAGCCACCACGTCCGCTCCTGCTTGAGCCTGGCACACGGCCATTTTGGCCAGAACTTCCAGAGTGTCGTCATTGACGATGGTGCCGTCTCGCACGATTCCGTCGTGGCCATCACTGGAGTAGGGGTCCATGGCTACGTCGGTGATGACGGCCAGTTGGGGAACCTCTTTCTTCAGAGCGGTCACCGCCCGCGGCAACAGCCCCTTAGGATTATGGGACTGGCGAGCCAGGGAGTCTTTGAGAGAATCGTCGACTTTCGGAAAAAGGGCGATGGCCGGGATGCCCAGGTCGGCCGCTTTCTTCGCCTCCTCTACCAATAGGTCGATAGAGAGACGGTCAATGCCGGGCATCGCTCCGATCGGTGTGCGCAACTTGTCGCCTTCCTGGATAAAGACCGGCCAGATGAAATCGCCGGGATGAAGCCGGGTCTCTCTGGCCAGTTCTCTCAGGGCACCAGAAACTCGATTACGTCGGGGACGGAAAGGCAAATCGACCATGACGGGCCACCCTTTCCTGCTGGGGCCAAGGCCTCCTGTTTTCTAGCTACGGCTATTCGCAGATGGGGCAGAAGTTTGCTTCTGCTGCTCGGGGGCGATCCCGTTCGGCGTTGACGATACAGAGAAAGCCAAAAGGTTCGTCGCTGTCGTCATTACGAAACTGGTGAGGGTCGTCAGGGGCGACGTAAACCACATCGCCGAACCGCATGGTCATCTCGCGACAACCGAGCACCACTTCCCCCTCACCTCGAACACAAAAAACCACATGCTCGTGGAGGTGCTGCTCGAGGGTGGTGTAGCCTCCCTTTTCGACCTCGAAGTAGCGAAGGTGGAACTGGGTGGACTCGCCCGTTTCGCCTACGAAAACCCGGCGGGAGACCCCTTTCCAGCTGTCGTCCTGGGGCTTGTAGTCGGCTAGCTCGACGTTGCTCCAGTCGAAGTCGCCGAGGTGGGAGAAAAACTTGGAGACGTTTTGGTGGCGAAGGTCGGCGCCGGCACTCATTATAGTTGCTTGGCCTCACGAGGAGGCTTATTCTGCACCTCTTTGGGCTTGTTGTCTTTTTTCTTCGATTGGGTCTCTTTCTTGGCCCTAGCCTCTTTGTCGACCACCTTCACATTGTAATACTTGGCAGGGTAGGCTCGCCGGAGGCGCTCGAACTGAAAGCGGCTAGCCGGGGGGCCAAAGCAGGTTGTGCAGGCGAAGCTAGGAGCCACGCATGCTAGTAGAAGACAGAGTAAAACCAAAAGACGCGTCATAGGCCGATGATAGCCGACCTGTCCAGGAAGTTCAAGATTTGGGAAAAATAGAGAGTGAAGCCACCTCTCGGAGAAGGGAGAGCCATGTCAGCAATCGAGTTAATCGGTCTTAAAAAGACTTATCGCAGCCGTCGGTCGTCCCAGGAAGCGCTGAAAGGGATCGATCTCACGGTCGAAGAGGGGGAAGTTTTCGGATTTATCGGGCCTAACGGAGCGGGGAAATCGACCACCATCAAGATTTTGCTGGGCCTCACGCGGCCCACCGAAGGGGAGGCCCGGATTTTTGGTCATTCCTGTCAGGAAAGCCGTTGTCGCTCTATGCTCGGCTATCTGCCCGAAGTCGCGACCTACCACGAATTTATGAGCGCTGACGAGTTGCTTCGGGTGCACGCGCACCTGTCCGGCTTGCCGGCTAACGAACATCAAGACCGCTGCGCCGAAGTGCTTGAGTTGGTCGGCCTAAAAGACCGGAGAGGCGACCGGATCAAGGAATTTTCGAAAGGGATGAAACAGCGCTTCGGCATTGCTCAAGCCTTGATAGCCCGGCCCAAACTTTTGATTCTAGACGAACTCACCTCGGGTCTCGACCCTTTGGCCCAGGCCGAATTGATGGGCATCCTGACGGACTTGAAGTCGCAGGGGATCACCATCTTTTTCTCCTCTCATCACATGACCGAGATCGAGAATGTGTGTGACTCAGCCGCCATTATTCATCTTGGCTTGATCCGGCGCTGCGGCAAGATGGAGGACCTGCTCGGGCAAGATTCTTTCACCATCCGTTACTCGCGAGACGGTGAGGTCAACGAAGAAAAGGTGGAAGCGAGTCTGGCTCAAACACGCCTGGGAGAATTGACGGCGGAGGGCTCGACAGTGCTAGACTACCGGGCCGACCGAGGTCGCTTGGCTGATCTGTTCCACGAGGTGGCGGCTGCATGAAAACCATTCAAGTCTTGGCTCGCCTCTATTTTCTGGGCGAGATTCGTCGTCAAGTCCACCTCGTCACCCTTTTCTTGGCCGTCATCCTGTTGATGCTGCCGGCCTATATCAACACCTTCAGTCTCGGCATCAACGCCTTTGAGAGGGTGGCCAAGGACTTTGGTCTCACTCTGATCTCGTTCTACGGTGTCGGCATGGCCCTGCTGCTGGGGAGCAGCGCCATTTCGCGAGATACCGAGTCGAAGGCGATTTTCCCCATCCTGGCCCGACCCGTAACCCGATTCCAGTATGTGACGGCCCACCTCGCCTCGATCACCCTACTGCTGGCTCTTAGCCTGGGGTTACTGGGTCTTTGCCTCACTGTCTCGGTGTCAGCTCTCACCAAAGTGTGGGATTTCGATTGCCTGATCGCGACAGGGGGTTACATCTTGATGTCGCTGGTGTTGACCTCAGCTTGCCTCTTCTTTTCGACCTTCGCTAGCCCACCTTTAGCCGGCGTCCTGGGAGCCTTCATCTATCTGGTAGGAGGACTCTCAAACGCCTTCATTCGCTTCTTTCTGGTCGAAGACCGGGGCAGTCAATTAAACGCCGGGCTGGCTCGATTCTTTAAAGGGTTCTTACCAAACTTTGAGGTGTTCCGGTTGAAGGACCCGATGGTCCACAATATCGACCTCCCCTTAGGCTACCTTCCTGCCGTCAGTCTCTATGGACTGGCTTGGGCCCTCTTTTTTATGCTGGCGGCTAACCTCGTGTTTGAGAGGAAGGACGTATGAGAATTCTCTTTCTTTTTCTGACCCTCTCCCTGGCCGCTACCGCCGCCGTCGAGTTCGAGACTGTCCAGCCGGGACGAGGAGCCACGGCCGAAATGGGTGACTACGTTGAGATTCATTACGTAGCTCGCGTTAACGAAGAAAAGGCGATCGAGAACACTCATCGAGATGGGGACCCTTATGTTTTTCTCCTAGGCTCCGGCGAGGTGCTCGAGGAAGTCGAGCAGGGCATCGTGGGAATGGTCGAAGGCGAATTGAGGAACATCAAAGTGTCCCTCAAGAACGACAAAACCCTCACCATGCAGGTCCGCCTTCTGGCTGTCGAGACCCCTACCATTAAAGAGCGAGGCTTGGACGGCGCCCGGAACCGCGAAACCGCCTGGGAAATCGACAAGCCAGCCATGTTTGAATTTATGATCCGAGACTTCTTCTCTCAGCCCTGGCGCTACGAGAGTGGAGCCGAGAAGGTGATCAATCAGGCTCTTCCGGTGCTGGGAGTCGACCTGATCTTGCTGGCCTGGTTCTTCTCCAGGAGTCGCCGACGATGAACAAGCTGCTCCCGCTCTTCGTCTTCCTGGTGTTGGGCAATTTCGTTCTTTCCGGATGGTATGAGGGTCAGTTGGCCATCGAGCGCTCCGGCCAGGCAGCCCTCCTCGACGTGCTAGGCGAGGCTCGCACGGTCATCGCCCGGACGCTCTGGTTCAAGATGGACCTTTATCACGAGCAACTCGACGACGAAGGTCTCGCCAATGAGCAACAAACCGAGATTATGCCGCTGCTGCGGCTGGTAAGCTTGTTGGACCCGAGCTTTGTTGATGCCTTTGACAACATCGCCTGGGACCTCTGGAAAGGCCACAACCAGCCCGAGCACGCTCTCGCAATCTTGGACGAGGGCCTGAGCAACAACCCTGAAAGCTCCCTCCTCTATTTTCGCAAGGCGATGATTCTCAACCATTTAGAGCGCTTTCCGGAGGCCGTCGAACCCGGCTCAAAGGCCCTCCAGTATGCCCAGAACGATTTCGCTACTCTGGACGCTGGCCGTGTTCTCTACAAAGCTTCCAAAAAGACTGGGGATCAGGAAAGACAGCGGCAAGCGATCTTGCAGCTCCTCAAAGTCCGTCCCGGCGATAAACTCTGGACCAGCAGGCTGCGAGCGCTTGAGTAGCCTGGTCGAAGCCAAAAGCCTGGAAAAGGAATACCAGACACCCGAAGGCGAGGTCGTGCCCGTGCTTAAGGTTGACACCTTTTCCCTCGAGCCAGGTCAAGAGATGGCCCTGAGAGGTGGAAGCGGCACAGGTAAGACGACCTTTCTCAACTTGATCGCAGGACTGGTTCTGCCCACTCATGGTCAGGTCACCGTCGACGGGGTGGCCGTGCCCGACCTTCCGGAATCGGCGCGCGATCTCTTTCGGGCCCAAAACATCGGCTACATTTTTCAGTCGTTTCACCTCCTCGACGGCTTCACGGCACTCGAGAATGTTGAACTGGCTATGGGCTTTGCCGGAAAAGTGGATTCGGGCCGAGCCCGGGACCTTCTCACCCGAGTTGGTCTTGAGGAGCGCCTCGACTACCGTCCTCCTCAGATGTCGGTAGGTCAGCGTCAAAGGGTGGCCGTGGCTCGGGCTGTAGCCAATCGTCCCAAGCTAGTCCTGGCCGATGAGCCCACCGGCAATCTCGACCCCAGCAATTCCCACCAGGTGCTCGACCTGATCCGCGAGGTTTGTCGCGAATGTCAAGCTGCCCTCTTGCTAGTCAGTCACGACGATGCTGTGCTCAAGAGCTTTGAACATCTGACCGACTTCACCCAACTCAACACCTGTCTCGACCAGTCTTCGGTGAACGCCTTCTAGAGCCGTTCAGGTTTTTTTCAAAGTCCACCCTTAGCCTGACCGGGCCATGCGAATCCGACCACTCTTCTTGTCCCAACGCCCTAGCCGGCCCCCCAGAAGACCCGTCCCGCAGCGCAACCCTGGCGGGAGTGTGTTGGGAGGCCTACTAGAAGTCCGGCCGGAAAGTCACTTTGAGCGGC
>CAYRFU010000321.1:0-7979 GCA_964423525.1 uncultured Burkholderiales bacterium
AGGCGATACCGCCGCCGATAGCTCCGATCCCGGCACCCAGGGCCGTGGCGATTCGGAAGGCAGCCAAGGTGCTACCTCCGCTGGCGACCGTGACCAGGCCGGCCACAATCGGGGCAGCCGTGGCAAGAAAGCCGGTGCCG
This sequence comes from uncultured Burkholderiales bacterium, assembly GCA_964423525.1. Taxonomy (GTDB): domain Bacteria; phylum Vulcanimicrobiota; class Xenobia; order Xenobiales; family JADMJV01; genus CAYRFU01. The sequence continues at coordinate 141 of CAYRFU010000321.1, forward strand.
CCACCTAAAGCCTTCTGGAAACCGGAGGGAGCGCTGGATTGGAAAACGCTGCTGAAGCTATTCTTGTTCAAAAAATTGGACACGCGGGGGGCTTTATCCTGAAGGAAATCGCCAACTTTACCCGAGTCGATCCCGACAACCGATCCGAGCAAAGCCAAGGCTGCCAGGCCAGAACAGGCTGCTCCAGCCAGCCCACCCAGGGTTCCTCGGATAGCCCCCTGGAGGGCACCTCGCTTCATGTTGGCCATCTCGACATCGGGGTCAGTGCGAGGAGGCTCGGCTCCGATCAAATCCCGTAGCTCGCTGTCAGGGGGGGAATCTCTCAGGTCGACGTGACTGTCGTCGGTGGTCGGGGGGGGCGCTGGGGCCGTTGGGACGGCTCGTTGGGCTCCCGTTCCCTGAAAGATTCCCGGGAGTCTATTCATTATCGCCATTCTCTTACACTCCTTATCGAGGGAGACAAACTCCCGCTCCCAAATCGTAGCCAACCCCTGCAATAGGATCGTTAAAACAGAACGTTAAATGGTAACACCGAGGAAACAGCCGGTCTGAGACCGTTGGGTTAGGTTGGAGCAAACGTCAACAAAGGAGTTAGCAATGCTCATTTCTCGAAATCGTGCCGCCGCTTTAGCCTCGGCGGCCAAGAATCACCTTCCCGGTCCACCTGACCCATCCGGGTGCCCGGTCACCCAATTAGACCAAGCTTGCGGTCGTCATCTCGACGACCCGGATGCGCCCCACCCCTACGCAGAACTCGACCGCCTGGAAGCGACCGAGGTCAGCCAGCTTCTTCAGCAGGTCACTCGGAGGGTGGCCGCCGAGACCACCATCGGTCAGCTCGAGAAAGCCACCCGAGCGGTGGCCAGCGAGACTCTAACCGAAGTGGACCGTCTCGAGGACGAACAAGCTCAGCTGCGGGGGGATTATCGGGGAGCCGCTCTCAAAACGGTGGCTTGGATGGGGGCCACCGCCGGCGCGCTGATCCTGGGAGGATTGCTGCCCAACCCTGTCACCGGTCTTATCCTGGCCGGAGCGGCCGGGATGACCATCCGGTCTCTGGGTCAAGCTCGAACTCACCATAAGGAGCTATCCACCCGCCTTCCCGAGCTTCAGCAAAACCTCCGGGTTAGTCAGCAGCTGGCCTCGGACTCGGTCTATTTCGCTCCTCACTTGCAAGGTTGGAATGAGCTTCTCCAGGAGAATGCGTTGGCCGCATGAGAGCTGTGGTGGCTCAAGACGGGCGAGCTGAGCTTCGCCATCTCGAGCCACCCAGGCTTGGGCCCGATGAGGTTCTAGTGCGGGTGGCCCTGACCGGCATCTGTCGCACCGACGTACTGGTTGCCAACGGCAAATTGAAAGCCCAACCCGGCCGCGTGTTAGGTCACGAACTGGCTGGAAGGACAGCCGAGGGTCAAAAGGTCACCGTCTTTCCCTGGGTCTGGTGCGGTGGCTGCGTCAATTGCCAAAGGGGTCTCTATCACGGCTGTCAGCGAGCCGAGATGCTCGGCTGGCATCGCGACGGAGGATTCGCCGAACTAGTGGGAGTGCCTCAAGCCAACCTGATTCCCGTTCCCGAGGAGTTAGACTGGCAGAAGACGGCCTATCTTGAGCCGTTAGCCGCCGCCCTGGCCGTGACCGAGTATCTACCTCCCGCCGGTATCGCGATTGCCGGAGACGGCCGTCTGGCCGGACTGACCCGGGTTCTCTTGGAAGAGCTCGGATACAGGCAGGTTGTAGTGGGGCCACCGTTTGAGAGGGACGCCTTTGAGGCCGGCATTGAGACTGACCCCGATCGGTTGCCGGAACTGGTGAGGGCCGTCCGCCCCCGAGGGACCGTCATTCTCAAGAGTCGGCTACCCCGTCCGGCAGGGTTTTCGATGTTAGAGGCGGTCACCAAGGAATTGACCTTTCGGGGAGCCTACTACGGCGATTTTCAGCAGGCTGTTCAGTTGATGCTCCAAGGGCTTGCAGTCGAACCTCTCTTGGGCCAGGTCTACTCCCCCGAGGAGCAGGCTCGCTTGTTGAGTCTTGACCGGACCGAGAAGCGTAAAGACTTCCTAGGTTTTGACAGTCGACTCTGATGTGTGGGATTACCGCCTTCACCGGTCCGACTCCACCGGAGCTGGTCCGTCGCGCGACCCGAGCTCTGAGTCATCGCGGTCCTGACTACGAGGGGTATCATTGGGACCAGCGGGTGGCCCTCGGCCATCGCCACTTGCGCATTCTCGGAGCTCGTCAGCCTCTCTACAACGAAGACCGTAGTGTAGTGGCCGTGGTCAACGGTGAGTTCTACGGTCACCAGGAGTTGCGCTCTCAACTCCTGCTCAAGGGTCATCGCTTTAGTACCAATAGCGACTGCGAAGTCTTGATTCACCTATACGAGGAATACGGCCTGGAGAGCTTGGAGTCTCTGTGCGGGGAGTTCGCCTGGATCCTGTGGGATGGTCGTCGTCTGGTGGCGGCTCGGGATCGGTTCGGCATCAAGCCGCTGGTTTATGCCCGCCGAGGTTCGTCGTTGTGGTTAGCCTCGGAAGCCAAGGCTCTGATGGCGGCCGGCTGGCCCGCCCGATGGGACCGTGAATCGCTAGCTCAGGCCTGCTCGAGCCAGTATCTCGCGCCCGACAAGACGCTTTTTGAAGGCATCTTTCAAGTGCCCCCGGGCCATCTCTTGATCGACCAGGAAAAGCCTAGGCGGTATTGGGACTTACCCCTCTGGCGAGAGGGGGAAAGTGAGCCTTTAAAAGCCCTCGAGAAAGCCGTCCATCAGCGCCTCAGGGGTGAGCGACCTCCGGCGTTCTCGCTCTCGGCGGGGCTAGATTCCTCGGCCGTGGTGGCGCTAGCCTCTAGCCATCTTACTCCAACCTGCTATACGGTAGCCTATCCTGGGCACCCCTGGGACGAAACCACCGAAGCCAGGGAGCTATGCCGCTGGTTGGGGGCCCGGCACCGGGTGGTCGAGGTGGCTCCTAGCCACCTCCTAGCCTGTCTGCCGGAGGCGGGGGAGGCTTGCGAGGGGGTTGCCATTAACGGTCATCTGCCGGCCAAATACCTCCTCCACCAACAAGTCTCGGCCGACGGCTTTCGGGCCATTCTTACCGGGGAAGGGGCCGACGAGGTCTTTGGTGGCTACGATTTTCTAGAGTCGGGATCGGCTCATCCCAACTACCAGGGCGTTATGTTGACCCGCGATCAGGGTCTGTCGACCGAGCGACTCGAGAAACGGCTCGGCTTTTTGCCAGGGTTTGTTCCGGCGAAGGCTGCCTTGGGTCGAAAGCTCGCCCCTCTGGTCGGACTCGCAAGGGAGTGTGACTACCCCCTGGAGGTGCTCGGGACCAGCCCGACCGAAAAGACTCTTTATCTCTGGTGTAAGACTGCTTTGGCTAACTACATCCTCAGAACGCTTGGGGACGGGACAGAGATGGCTCATTCGCTGGAGGGAAGACCGCCTTTTCTCGATCATCGAGTGTGGTGGGAGGCTGCCCGCTTGCCGGTAGCCGGGAAGGTCGGTAAGAAGTGGCTGCGCTCAGCTTTGGCAGGAATTCTACCCGACGGCTGGCGCCAGCGGCCAAAACAGCCGTTCCTCTTGCCGCCCTTGGACTGTCGCGAATACCTGCTTGAGCCAGCCTCCATCTTCGACCGTCAAGCCGTGCTAGCAAGCTTGGAGGAGACTGGGCCGGGATGGTCCAGCGCTCATACCTTCCTGGCTACGGCCACGCTGCTGGAACGGGCCTATGGTCTTAGCCTTAGGTGACCGGAGAGCGCTCTTTCTGGGCTGCTAGCCACTTCAGGTAGGCCACCAGTGCCTCGATCTCGTTTTCTTCAAGAGGCCGCAGCAAAGTCATTTTGGCATTCTTGCGAAACTGCTGAGGACCCCGGAGCATCTCTCTGATCGCGTCTTCGTGGAAATACTCAGTGACGTTTCTGGGAGTATTGAGATCCGGCCCGACAGTGCCCCCCGGGCCACCCACCGAGTGGCAGGCCATACATTGACTTTGAAACAGGTCTTTACCTAGCTGGATTTGAGAGGAGGCCCCTCGAGAGGCTGGATTCTCAAGTTCGGTCCGGCCGCTTCGGAATTCGAGCGAAGCCACCGCCTGAGGAGAAAGCCACTGCTCCGGAGGATCTCCCACGAAGACGGGGTAGAACGGACCCGGATTGCCAAGTTTTTGGAATTCCTTCTCGATGCCGGCGACCTGGTCGAGCTCTTCGGTTGCCTTTCGATGACGCTCCATCAGCCCTTGTTCTTTGGCGAATCGTAGCGCTTGTACTAAGTCTTGGCGCCGCTTCTTAAGGGCCAGGGCGCCGCTGTAGTTTTCCAGAGACGCTCCTGTTTCGTCCCCAAAGGCGAGCAGGACCTGGCCGTCTTGGAACGCCTCCACGGGGGTAGCGGCGGCGAACTTGTCTCGGCAATGGAAGACGACCTCAACGGCCTCCTGTTGGCCGTAAAACTCCATCAGGTCCCGCAACCAGAAGCCGCGGAAGGTCTTAGGCTTGCCGTAGATCGGGTCAGCGTCGACCTTGACGGTGGCCACCTCAAGATGGCGACTCAAATCCTCCACCGTGTGGGAGCGGGTGGTAGCGTTAGGAAAGCTGACCTCGAGGGGAGTCGAGGGGAAGAGGGACGGAGGGGAGCATCCCACCAGCCACAGCAGAAGCAGGCAGAGAGTTTGGTTGCGCATACCCTATTGTGACTCCCTCCTCGGAAAAATTCCTAAAATAGCAAGGCTGGGATTCGCCTTCGTGATGTCGAGTCAGGCTGGCTAAAGAAGAGACCTCCAAGCCTCCCGGTGGGCGCAGGTCTGGTCGTTTTGGGCCATCACCTCTTGACTGTTGGTTAACTCCTCCCAAGCGGTGTGGCCGCCGAGAGCTTCTCCTCCGGGGGAAGCGAGGTAGAAAATCCCGCCAGCCTGACCGGCCACGTGAGCCGAATCTGGACCCACCCAGCTATAGATGGGGTCACTGGTCAAGCCCACATTCAACACCCAGTCAGCCACTTCGGGAAGCTCTTCATAGGCTCCGGCCTCCACCAGTTGCTGGCGAGCTTTCAGGGCTCCAGAGCCCGCCACGTTGACACCCCGAGGAGAAAGTTGAGCCAACACGCCACCTAAAGAATGACCGACATAAACAGGCTCTTGAAGGTCATGGCGCTCGGCAAACTGTTCAGCAAGCTCAGCTAGTTCGAGTAGATCGTAAGCTTGAGCCGGGACTCCGCCCTGGACCAGGTTAACATAGTTGAAAAAGTCACTCCATTCCAGAACGCCGGGCAAGGCGACCACGAATTCGCCGCTATCGCGGAGATAAAACTGCGCATCAAACCCAGTTTCGTCGTTGCGACTGGCGGCCAGAAGCTCCTCCAAACCTTCTAAGGAATGGGACGAGTCGAGGCGGTAAAAGCCTTCCGGCGGCAGCGGTTCGGGCTGGTTGCGATCGCGGAAATTGGAGAGGGTCACGTAGTCGGCTCGTCGGGAAGGTGGCATCACCTGCTCTAGACGGGACTCCTCCAAAGGCTCGGAAGGGTAACAGGCTGGCCTGGGACCAGGCTCCAGGCAAGCCACTGTGAGGGTTAGGGCGACTGCGGCCGCTTGACGAGGCTTCACCTTCACTCGCCCACCAGCGGTTCGTCGAGGGTAAACACCTTTTTGTCTTGCTCATCGTAGGGGACTCCGGTCAGGTCGGCTTTGAGCTTGCCGATCGAGCGATGAAGCTCTTCGGTCAGTTTGAAGCTGGCCTCGCGATCAGAAACCCCCTCCCGAAAGTAATCCTCAAGCAGAATCGGCTCTCCGATCTTCACTCTGGCCAGCGGACGACTGGCCAGGGCTTCTGAGAGTCCCAGCACCCCGAGGGAGCCAGCCAGTCCCAGCCCAGGTAGGGCTGCCGGTGCCAAAAGACCCACGGCCGCTCCGGCCAGGGCACCAACTCCGGCCCCCTTCAGGGAACCGTCAAGACCAGAGAAGTAGCGAGGGAAGGGGTCTTGGAAGGAGGCTTGGGCCGACTTGGGATACCACCAACGGGCCGCCTTGCCTCCGGCTAGGAACCCGGCAGTGCCTAAACCGATCGCTCCCGCTAGGGGGGCCGCCCCACTAGCCATAGCCACCCCGACTCCCAATCCGGCAGCCAGCAAAGCGCCTACCAAGCGCTCCGTGGGTCGGGCCGACGGGTCGGGTTGATAGTCGACCGCCATCGGCACAATACCACGGGCTCCCCCGTGGTGGGCGATGACAGCCGCTCCCCGTTTTAGGCGCTCGACTTTCTGGCTTTGGTGGGAGATCTTCCCCTCCGGGTAGATGATCAGCTTGCGCCCCTCGGTCACCTTCTCGATGGCATGGCGTACGGTGGTCAGGCGACCCCAATTCAAGTCGACCGGAAAAGCTCCGCCGGCCGTCATATAGCGACCTCGAAAAGTCTCGAAAACGTTCTCGGCGGCCACAAACCGGAGGTTGTGCCCGGGAACCACATCAGCCACCACCGGCGGGTCGAAAACGGTCGGGTGAGAAGAGGCGTAGACGAAGGTGCCCTCCCCCTCTTCGGGAAAGTTCTCGGTCCCTTCGACCTGGCAACGGTATTCGGCCGTCACCATCAGGTGATTCAAGGACTTCATCAGACGAGGGCAGACGGGATGGCTCTTTCCATCTTTGGGACCAGTATAGTTCTCTACTCCCTGGCCGAACTCGCCTTCTCGCACGAATCGGGCTGGCGCTCCCGGTTGGGGTGGTTGAACCCAATGACCCTGGATGCCGTTCATTTCGCCCCCGCGGCGGCTGCAGCGCGACGAGCGTAGATCTCCTCATAGACCTTCTGGATTTCCTGGTTGAAGATCTTACGCCCGGCTCGCTGGTTGCTCGGGTCAAGATACTCCGTTTCGCTGATCTGACCCAGCGCGAAAGCCTTCAGGTTGGGATCCTTCCAACTGTTGGGCTCCTTGCCGGTGGCCTGGTAGACGAGCCGCTCGGCGTGGCGAAAGATATGGGTTCGGTTCAGCAGCGGATTGGAGTAGCCGTTGACAATTCCGTAATGACCAGCGTGGGGTTGGCGATGGTGCTTCAGGTGGTCTTTCTTGCTTTGAAGCACCGTGCCCTGAAGCGCTTTGACCCAGCCGGGCGGACGGTTCATATGGGTATAGCGATGGCTAGCCTGAGCTAGAATGGGACCGCCGCAAAATCCTACTGCAGCACTCCCTAGGGCCACCCCTGGATTGAGCAAAGCGGCTGCCAGCAGAGGTCCGGCAAAAATGGCCGAGGCGCCCGAAATATTACTGGTGACATGCTCTCGTTCAAGGTCTCTCAGTTCGTCGTGGTGAGCCTGAAAGGCGTCGGCGATGGACCCAAGCACGGGGGTCTCTCCGTTGGGATAGTTGTCGATGGCCCAATGAAAGATAGCGCTTCCGAAATCAGCCGCGACATAGCCTGCTGCCAGGCAACCCAGTGAGAGGGCCCCGGCTGCTACCATGGCTGCCGGGTTCGTCTGGCTGGCGATGGTGGCCAAAACCTGACCTGTAGTCAGCAAGGCCCCGGTGCCGGCGGCGACGGCGGTAGCCAGATGACGAGGTTTGATGGTGGTTTCATCCTCGGGCGGATCGACCTCAACGACGATAGGAAGCTGCTCCTCGGGTCGAGAGGCTGGGGCTGTCGCTGAGTGCGACATCAGGTGAGTGAGTGGTTGGATCTTCATACGGTCCCCTTTGTGTGGTGTCGGAGGTCTACATTTTAGATCGCAGGCTGAAAAATACCTTAAAGAACCTTAAAGACTTTTGGGCGTGTTGACAATCAGCGACGACCGTCACTGCCTTCTTTCCTTTGGTTGAGCTATTGTGTGTTTTAACACGGAGAGCGCGGAGACCAC
>CAYRFU010000322.1:0-7911 GCA_964423525.1 uncultured Burkholderiales bacterium
GTCCTGTTGGCGTGCCTTGCCGGGGACCCCCTGCCCGAGCGCTTGGAAGGCCTTTACCGTGAGCTTGACGCCGTCGAGAAAATTTCCGGTGCTGGTCGAGAAGGGATTGCCCTCGGCGAACTCCCAGGTCATCGGAACCGCGGAGAGTCTGATCAGACTCTCCAATTTTTCTCGGGAGGTGTGCCAGATACTGAAGGCAGTCCATCGGTCATGCCTCCGGCTCACTGCGATCCCCAAAATTACGGCCACGGCGTCAGCGTAGGCGAGGGCACCGGTGCCTCCCGCGCTAAGACGCTCACCTCTTTCGATACCAGCTGCCAAGGTATCCTGGAGAACTTTCTCTCGCGCTTCGCTGACAAGGTCGGAAAGGGTGTTGAGAGCCACGAGTTGGCGTTGTGTGTGCAGCGTCCCGTGAGTTGTGTATCCATAGGCTACCGGTGTTAAATGACGAGTGTTTGTCCCCAATTCGGTCTCCGCTCGCCAAGAAGGGGTCGCTCTGGCGGCTTGCTCCTCATGAGGAGCGCAGGACGGTAGATAGCATCGTCCTCGTCCCGCGTCCGCTACGAGCGCGATCAGTCGGTAACAGATCTCACCTTTCTTACCCTGCTCGTGTAGATATTTCGGGGTTATGGGTGCGTTAGAGAAGAGACATTTGAACGTCCCTCGTCCCGTTTTCGTTCCAGGCGCGAGTTCCTCGGGCGGCTGGCCACTCTTTACCTCGAACTGCCATCTCTGTCGCTCCTTGTCTACTCTCGGCTCAAGCCAGACCTTCTTGTTCTTCTTCTTGCAGAGCCAGTAGCTTGCCAACAGCGGGACGTGAACCCCACCGAAAGCAGGATCGGGGCTTTCGACGGTCCGCGCCCACATCCAGGCGATGACTGTCAATTCTTGCCCCTTCAGCGGTGAGAGTTCTGGCTGTGTTTTGACTATCTCGTCTGTGACTAGAGCCTTGGGATAAAAGCTTTCCAGCTTTTCCGCCGCTCGATCACGAACCCAGCCTCCATAGTGGAGTACGTCTTCTGCCAAACCCTCAGCGCCTCGCCAAACCTTCTGAAAAAGTTCACCATCATTGCGAATCTCTGAGTTTACAGGGGGACGCCCCGCGAACTTTGCCGGGATCTCAATCATGGCTTTATTCAGCAGAACCGCGACAGGATTGAGGTCGGTGGCCAGCGATTCCATTCCCAGTCGTTGGGCCTCCAGTGGCAATGAACCACCTCCGGCAAACGGATCGTGGAAAGCGGGCAGCTTTTCGGGGTTGAACAGCTCTTCGGCTTCGGGATGGTCCGCGTTGTCTTTACACGTTCGTCGCCAGCTCTTGCGGATCTCCTCGCGCGCCTTCTCCAGAACCTGCTCGTTGGTGGTGTTCTCCCAGATCACCAAGTCTTCGATGATCCGAAAGAGCCGCTGCCGCTCGGCCTCCTGCTCAGCCTCGGTAGGAAACTGCTCAGGCCAAGACGATGGGTCGTCCACCATCTGAGCGAAGATGACAGCGCGAGCCGCGGCCAGGGGACGCCGAGCCCACCAGAGATGCAAAGTGCTGGGGTGCCCGTGCCGGATCGACTTCTCCCGCGCACTTGCTACGTTGATAGCCTCCAAAGGCAAAGCCACCTCGATCAGTTTCTTACGTGTTTTCATCTCCCGTAACCCTCAATCTGTCTCTTTGTGTTCAGAGCGTTCTTGGCGATGGCGGGAAAGACCTAGCCACATCTATGTGGCGCTCATCTCCGCCAGTGCGTTTCGAAATGTGCAGAAACTAGGCGAAGTGTTGCGGGACGGTTCGAGGTGGCTCGCCACGGCCCGCGCCGCTTCGATTTTTCTTAGCCCGGCTTGGAAATACCCGGCGCGCTTTAGTAGCCGCTCGAAGGCTTCCCAGGTACCCCCTTTGATGTCGTCTGGGGCCCGATATAGAGATTTAGATGCGACGTGAGCATTGACGCGCGGATAGGCTTGTCGCACGGCCTGCCAGTCTCCGAAGTACCAGGCCTCGAGCTCCTCGATCGCTAAACGATTCACGACAGCGAAGCGTCCGTCCCTCGGCGCTGTCCTGGTGGCAAATCCGGCTTTCGAGGCGATATCTTCCAGGCGATTTTTCAAATCAACACAATCATCGTCGTCTCGGTCGACCAGCACGACGATGCGCCAATCATCGGGAAGCCACTCTGCGTAGCCGCGCAACCGCTGAGGCAGCTTCTGCAACAGGTCGGTCTTGCCTTGAAACAGGTACACTTCAAACGTTGGCCCGGCCAGTATCTTGGGTAAGAGGATGCGCAGCATCGCTTCGGCCGACGGCTCTTCGACCAAAATCTCAACGTGAGAAACAAGCATCAGCGACGTCCCTTGAGAATAGGGGCACCAGAGTTCACAAGGGGGTCACCGACGCCGAAGCGGCCCTCCATCCACAGGTGGCCGAGCGTCGCACCGGCCTTCACGAACGCCGGTATGCCTTGGATATCGAGTACCCGGACAACCTGGGTGTAGCCGGATTCATCTCGAAAGAGGGTTCTCACCTCCTCGGGCTTGAGCGAATCGATGAAAAAAGGTGAGTGTGTCGTGACCACCAGTTGGGCCCTTGCGGCGGCAGCTCGACACTCCTCGGCAAGCTCCGGAAGCAATCGGGGATGGAGAAAGTTCTCGGGCTCCTCGATACCGATGAACTGGGGCGGCCCCGGATCGTGAAGAACGGTCAGGTAGGCCAAGAGCTTCAGGGTTCCATCGGAGGCGAACCGCGACAAGACAGGGCGATCAAACGGGGCATCCTTGACCTGGAGCAGCAAGCGCCCATCCGGCATGGCATCGGCCAGGACTTTTTCCAAGCGAGGGACTCTTCTGCGAAGAGTTTGGAAAATCTCGTCGAGATGCTCAGGGTGCTGCTCTTTAAGATATTGGATGACGTTGGGCAAGTTGTCTCCGGACTTACTGAGCCTCTCTTGGGGCCCGGCCTCCGGCTGTCCACGAGCATCGTCTATGGACAGATAAGAAACGTACCAGTCGGTGATGAACTCGCGGAGCGCGGCTACCCGAGGGTGTTCCGCAAACTGTCCCAGTGTGTTGACCGCGATCAGGTCGGGTGAGCGTAGGGGGTTCTCGACTCTGGCATCTTGCTCGTCGGGCATCTCTCCACTGACGGCTCGGCCCTGACCGTTCTTATAGTCGAGGAAGCGAAACGGCTTGCCTTTGGAGCCGCGACGCCACTGCAGCCATTCTTCAGCCACAAAGGGACCTTTGGCTCCTTCGTCTAGGGCCAGGTGGTAGGTGATAATGGGCTGCTTGGGTCTCTCGCGATACTTTAACTCGATGATGATAGGGCCGTCCTGGCCTCGCGTACGCAGCTCTTTCGCCCGGCCTCGGCGATCCCATGCATATCTCAATCCGTGTTGAAAACACTCCGACAAGAAGTTAAAAACGTCGAAAACAGTCGATTTGCCACTGCCGTTCGGACCCAAGAGAGCTGTCAAGGGCGTGAGATTCTTAAACTCGATATCACGAAGCGCGCGATAGTTCACGATTCGCAGATACTCGATTCGTGCGGGGGAAACCGTGTGGGCTTTCATCATACTCTTACTCTTCACCAATTCCCAGTTCTAGCTTGGCGCCTGCGCCTTCTCCAACAATCCCTTGAAGGCGTAGTTTAGGCTGGTCACTCCGAAATCCGGCTCCACCTTGAACGGCTCCCGCAGGTAATACACCTTATGGTTCGACTCGTCCAGAAACTCCACGATGGCCACGATGTAATCCTCCGGCTTGTTCAGCGCGGTCAGGATCTCGTTGCGAGTAAAGGTGATGCTTTCGGCGCCCGTTATCCGTCCCTTCACCTCGATGAAACGAAGGCCGCCCTTTGGCTTGCGACTTTCGATGTCGTATCCCAGCTTATCGCTCTCCCGGTCCACAGGGTCGTAGCCGAGTTCCCTTTCCTTGGCCATGACGATGGCTCGCGCCCGTTCCCCACGAGCCTGCAGGTCGGCTCGCTCCACGGTCTCGGTGGTCTCCCCCCGCATGGCCATCAACAAGCCCGCCGGAACCACCAGCACGCCGCCCATCACCACCGGTGGTAGGGACGCAATCAGATCCTCCAGGTCGAGTTCTTCCAGGCGCTTTTGCAATCGCGCCCGTAACATATCCGCTCGCTTCTGCGCCTCGTTTGAGTTGAGCTTGGCGTTGGGCTTACCGGCCTGCTCCTGCATCTTCAAGTCTTGAGCTCTGTGATCCCAGTAGGTGATCTCTTTACTGAGCCGCTCTTCCACGGCCGCCCGAGTCTTCCCGATGAGCCCAATCCTGGCTTCTGTCACCTCTTTAAAGTGTTCCGGCACCACTTGGGTTACGGCGTGCTCCTGCGCCCTCTTCTCCAGGCTACTGTCGATCCAGGCGCACTCGGGATGCTCGAGGATCTCCTCGGTCGTAGGGTCTCCTTCGCTCAGGGCTCGATAGTCGAGGTAAGGTGCGTACTGCAGGTGACGAGTGGTCCCATCGGGCAGAAGCTCTACATACAGCATCCGCTTGGAGACTGTCCGGTTGTCGTCGTTGCGAGTTCGGACGGCGTCCTGAATGCTGTGCTCCAGGTAGAAGAGCAGCCTCGGCTCGGTGCCGTGGTCCCGGTCGTCCACCAGAACCGTACCCTGCTTGAGCAGGTTCCGATGTCGTTCCAGTGTGAGATCCAACACAGAGTCCAACAGCGGATGACCAGGGCAAACAAAAGCCGCAGGAGGCTTGCCGGCAACACTCAGGATCGTCTTCTCAAAGGCGATCCGCTCGTACCGCTCTAGCACGGGCTCACCCACCCCGATCATCCTGTCTCGCTGGCGTATGAGAGCGGGCACATGCCGCACCTCATAGCGGCGAGGCTCCCGCTTCAAGAGCTTGCCTCCCAGCAGCGTGAAGGCTTCGCGAAAAAAGGATTCGATGTAAAAGGGCTGCAGGCGACGAGCTTGGGCTCGCTCCATCTTCTCTCGAATCCGCTGAAGCTTGCTGTGGTCCATGGCGTCGTGAGCCAGGGCGTGATCCTCGAAGAGCTTCTGCAGTTCATCTTGATTGAGCGCCGAATCCACGGCGGTTTCCAGTCGAGCCATCACTTCCGGCTGGTGCCCGTAGCGGATCGCCTCGATTAAAAGATCCTTCAAGGGCTTGCCCTCGAACGCGAGCTTCCCCAAAACATCGAACACCTTCCCCTTCAGGGCCTGGTTCGCCTGATCAAGCTTGTCGAGCAGGCGCCGGTAGACGTCACCTTCTCTGGTTTCGTCGGCGACCAGATTCCAGAGGTGACAGACCTCGGTCTGCCCGATCCGGTGGATACGCCCAAAACGCTGCTCCAGGCGATTCGGATTCCAAGGGAGGTCGTAGTTCACCATAAGATGCGCGCGCTGCAGGTTGATCCCCTCACCAGCGGCATCGGTCGCCAGCAGCACCTTCACCGCCGGATCGTGGCGAAACGCCTCTTGCACCTTGAGCCGTTCCTCCCGCCCCACACCGCCGTGGATACACACGACGGCTTCTTCACTTCCCAAGAGGGTCCGAATCTTCGATTCCAGGTAGCTCAGAGTGTCTCGGTGTTCGGTGAAGATAACGATTTTCTGGCTGGCCGAAGGCGTGACGCCAGCGGGCTGGTCGTAAGGGGAGGGTGGCGTTCGCTCGGCCACGCGGTCGACGTAACCTCCTTCGCTGAAAATCTCGTGCAAAAGGCTCGCAAGCTGCCGCCATTTTGCATCATCTCCGCGAGTCTTCACTTGAAGAGCCAAAGCCTCCAGCTCTTGCAGCCGGGCGATCTCGATCTTGAACTCCCCGATGGAACGAGCGGCGGTGGCCTGATCGAGAATCTCCTCCTCAGCTTTCTCCCATTCCGTCTCTAGAGCGTCCTCGATATCCTCGAGATCTTCCTCGTCGTAATACACCGGTGAGAAATCCTGGCCTCGGGTCACCTGACCGCCCCGGTGTAGCACCTCCAGCTCTCGCAAGCGGCTCTCCAGCCTCTCCCGTCTTCGTCGCAGCGATTGATAGATCGCTTCCGGCGAAGAGGCGAGGCGGCGCTGGAGGATGGTGAGGGCAAAGCCCACCGTGCCCGAACGGCGGTCCTTCTCCAAAGCGTCGGCGCGGTTGAACTCCTCTCGGACGTACTCGGTGACCTCCTTATAAAGCGCGGCCGCAGTGTCGGTGAGGCGGTAGGGAACAGTGTAGGCGCGGCGCTCAGGGAACAGAGGCTTACCGTCGAACTTGAAAAGATCTTCCTTCACCATCCGGCGCATCATGTCCGACACGTCCGAGGTGTGGGCGCCATCTCGAAAGCGCCCTTCGAATCGGTCTCCGTCGAGAAGAGCCATGAAGAGCTGGAAGTCCATCTCCTTTCCGTTGTGGGGAGTGGCGGACATCAGCAAAAAATGGCGGGTGACAGTGGAGAGGAGCTGCCCCAGTCGGTACCGCTTGGTGTACTTCGTCTCTCCTCCGAACACGGTGGCCGACATCTTGTGAGCCTCGTCGCACACTACCAGGTCCCAGCGAGCATCTGGCACCTTCAGCTTCTCCTGAAGGTCCTCATCGCGGGAGAGCTTGTCCAGGCGCACGATCACGAGATCGTTTTCCATAAACCAGTTGCCGGTGCGCGAGGCATCCACCTTATCGTTCGTGAGGATTTCGAAGGGGAGATGGAAGCGACGGTACAGCTCGTCCTGCCACTGCTCGGCCAGGCTGCCCGGACAGACGATAAGGCACCGCTTCAGGTCGCCACGAGCGATCAACTCCTTGATGAGGAGGCCCGCCATAATCGTCTTCCCTGCTCCGGGGTCGTCGGCCAGCAAAAAACGGAGCGGCTGGCGCGGCAGCATGGACTCGTAAACGGCCGTGATCTGATGGGGCAAGGGCTCCACTAGCGAGGTGTGAACGGCCAGCACCGGGTCGAACAGGTGGGCCAGGCGGATTCGCATCGCCTCTGAGACAAGCCGAAACAGCTCACCGTTAGATTCGAACCCCCACGGACGCCCCTGCTCGGTGACGAGAGCGATACTCGCTTCGTCATTGCGATACAGTAGGCGGTTGGCCACGCCACCGTCCTGGGTTTTGTAAGTCAGCTCAAGAGCTTCCGTGCCAAACCAGGTGACGCTCACCACCGTCACCTGTTGGTTCGGTAAGATACCCCTCACCACAGCCCCCGGGACGATCTGCTCTAGATTTGTAGCAGTCATCTCCATGGCACGAAACGTTCTCCTTTCATCGCTCTTACCCTCGGGATTACTTCGATTTCTCTACTGTAGTAAGAGAGGGTGGCAGATGTTGTTAGTGCGCCCAGGGTAGGAGGTGTACTCCTCTGAACGAACCGCCCCCAGGAGGGTGTCCTATTGAAAGCGTTGATCATCTCGCTCGGTGGCAGTGCCGAACCGGTGGCCAAGTCGATCCAGACCCACCAACCGGACTTTGTTTGTTTCTTCACCTCCGAGCAGTGCGTCGAGGATATCGGCCTCGTAAAGTCGATGGCGGGAGGCACCTATCTTGACCGAAAGGTCATCGTCACGAACATCAACGACCTGGTTGCCTGCTATGAGCGAGCGATGGAGTGCGGGCGCATCGTCGAGGCTGAGGGCTTTGCTCCGACAGATGTCATCGTGGACTACACGGGCGGCACGAAGAGCATTTCCGCGGCTCTGGTTCTAGCCACCGTGGCAAGGGGGTACACCTTCTCTTACGTTGGCGGTAGTGAACGAGACAAAGGGGGAAAGGGTGTCGTGCTCGGGGGGAGCAGCCAGGTTCACGCGGGCGCCAATCCCTGGGACATTCTCGCAGTCGGTGAAAGAAGACGCCTCGCCTGGGCCTTCAACCACAACGCTTTCGACGCAGCCTGTGCTCTGCTTCAAGATGTTTTGCGCCGGTCTGGCCTGGGAGCAACCCCAAATTCATGCCCTGCACTCAAAGTCAGTAATCATGGGGCTT
>CAYRFU010000323.1:0-7857 GCA_964423525.1 uncultured Burkholderiales bacterium
GGGGGAAGGTTGCTGGGGTTTTTGGGGGGCGGGTTCGGGCTCTTTTTCCGCGGCCGGTTTTTGGCTCGGCTGGGGCTGAGGCGGGGGGGCCGGGACCGAATCGGGTCGAGGAGACGGGGTTGGGCTGGTGGGGGAAATCACGTCCGGGGTCTCGGTCTTCCAGAAGGCCTGAAGCTCTTGCAGCTCTGGGGCTTTTTCCAGAGCTAGCCAGATCCCGGCGGAGAAACTGATCAAAGCGACTGCCAAAAAGGCGAAGACTAGCCAACGGCCACTCCCCTTCTGGGCTTTCTTGGTTTTCCTTTTGGCTTTGGCCACAGCCCCTCCGATTCTCTCGAACAGTTTAGCTTGAATAAATTCCAGCACAGGAATTGTATTTCCTTCAAAGCCTTTGACTCCCAGGGTTTCAACCGTGGCCTCGAAATTTTGTTCTGGGGGGCTGGCTGTTCGATTCTCCTCCCCCTTTTTCTCGAATTCTGCGGCCGTTTCGTCCACCACCTGTTGGAAACCGTCGATGCGACCTTGGAGAACCTCGAAGCATTTGGAGAGGCTGTCGTTGGAGTTGAGAAAGCTCTGGATGGCTTCCGTCAAGAGGTCGGGATCTCTCCCTCTCCCTCGATCAGGGCTTCCGCTACCCTGAAAACCCGGCCCGGCCACAACGGCCCTAAGAGGACCGCTTGTCCACGATGGCCCGAACTTTGCCGGTGCGTTGAACTCTAGGCAACTCGTTGACCTCCAATAGTTTGACCTGAAGCTGACTCAGCCAGCCTTCGGTGAGAGCTTCGTCGAGTTCCTGAGAGCGCTCCCGGATGGCTCGCTCGAGTTCGGCGGCCGAAGGGGCAGACTCGATTCCGTTTTTCTCGACCAGTACCGTCACGCAATCTTTGGCCCCGTCACCATCGATCACCAGCTGAAAAAGCCGGCTCACACCAGCTAACCCATCGAGAGCCTGAGAGATATCGTCCGGGTAGAGGTCGGCTGTGCCCACTCGAACACGGTCCCCGATGCGACCCTTCAGTTCCAGGATCCAGCGGTCCTCATCGACCCAACGGCCCAGGTCTCCGGTGCGATAGCGGATCAGGGGCATCAAGCGACGCTTGAGACAGGTGACCACCACCTCGCCGACCTGTCCCGAAGGGACGGGCTGGCCGGTGTCGGGGTCGAGGAATTCCAGAAACTGATAGTCATAGAGGAGGTGATGAACCCCACCTTGGTCGGGAGCCGTTTGAAAGCCGATCGGGCCCGCGTCGACCGAAGCGTAGCCCGCCGAGATGACCCTCTCGGCTCCCAGCGCTTGGCCTATAAACCTCTTCGCCTCGCGTGAGAAGTGCTCCCCGCCATAAAGGACTTTGGGAACCTTCAAGTCGATACGGGAGCGGGCCACCTCTTCGGCCACTCGCACGATTAAGGAAGGCAGGCCGAGCAGGACGGTGGGGCGGAACAGCTTGAGATACTCCATAACCTGAGTCACGGGGGCGTTGCCGGCTATCGGTAGAGTCACGCAGCCAAGCTTCTGAAGAGCCTGACTGGCGGCCAGAAACGAGGTCCAGAGATTTCCGGCCATAAAAAGGTTGCCCACTGTGTCGCCCGCTTCCAATCCGGCTGTCAGATAGATGGCCGACAAGGTATCGGTGACCTCTTCCCATTCTTCATAGGAGTAGAGGCAAAATTTGGGGGCTCCGGTGGATCCGCCGCTGGCAAAGACGTAGGCGCCCTCTAGAGGTCCGGTCAACAGGTCGCGGCTGAGGGGTGGGGTATGAAGGCGGAGAGTCTCGGCCGTCAGGGTGGGCAGCTTTTCTACATCACGAGCCTGAGTGATGAGCATTTCCGGAAGATGCTCGCGATAGAACGGCGAGTGGGCTCGGGCGTATTCAATCAGGCTCGCCAGCTTGCGGGTTTTGGAGGGCGGGGGGGGACGTAGCCGCTTGCCGGCATCAAAGCGTCGTGGCAAAGATTCGATGGTGGCCCAGCGCACCAGTTGCGAGAGCTGAAAGGTGCCATCGTGAGGCGCTCCGTGTTTGGCCAAGTGCATTTTGCCGAACTCGGTCACCCGAGTGACACCCAAACGAGTCAGACGAAGGGAGAGGGCTCGCCAGTCCGGGGGCGCCACGCTGAGGCCGGCCGTCTGGAGTTGATGGCGATAAGGTCGGAGCCACTCCTCTATCTGGGCTATCTCGCTGAAAGGGACCACCACCAGAGTCCGGTTGAGAGGACTGGTATGATGGTCTTTCCAGTCGCGGACGAGGATGGTCCAGCGGAAGCTGGTCTCGGGCCCCTGGCATTCCCCGGCGAAATGCGCCAGCTCCCTTTCTCGACGGATCTCGATCTTCTGGTCGAGTTCGAGTTGGCCTTGAGGGAGGGTGACCGAAAGGGCTTCGAGTTCCTGACCGAGGCTAGTCAGAAAGGGACGCCAACGCTCGACCTCGCCTTCCACAAATAAGACCTGGGGAGAAGCGCACGCTCGTTGCTCCCACATCACCATATCGAGGGCTAAAGAACGGGCGTCGGCGCTGTCGAGGGCCGAAAGGCGGGCCAGGGCGAACGAGAATCGAGGTCCGTAAGGGATCAAGCGACAGCTGCCAGGAAGGTCCTGACTCCACCACTTCACGGCCTGGGCTCCGCCCCAAACGACCAGGCCGTCGGAGCCTTGCTTGAGAGCTTGGGAAACGGCCTTTGACTCGCGGCCGAACGACAGGATGGAAAAACTTTGAGCGACCGTTCCATCGGTATCAGCCTCCAGCAAGCTGCGGGCGAACAAGAGAGGAAAGACCGGGTCGCCGCTGGCTACTTTGAGAAGGTTGGTGTTCTTGGTCAACAGACCGTGAACCAAAGAGTCGGCCGCCCCCAGGAAGACGTTCCCGGGGGAGACGTGGGTCACGATCCCTAGAGGGAGAGCGCGCAGATAGCCCTCGTAGCCTTCTTTCCAAACCCAGCCGTCGAGTGAGGAAAGACGACCTAACTCGACCCGGGTCTTTTTCATCAAAGTGTGGCGATTGAGA
Source organism: uncultured Burkholderiales bacterium (assembly GCA_964423525.1). Taxonomy (GTDB): domain Bacteria; phylum Vulcanimicrobiota; class Xenobia; order Xenobiales; family JADMJV01; genus CAYRFU01. Next base: position 2,997 of record CAYRFU010000323.1, read on the forward strand.
AGGCGACCGAGTTCCTCAAGACCTTTCTCGACCATGGCCTGAGAGAAGCCAACCAGGCTGGGGAGTTGCTGACAAACGGCCTGGCGGAGGGGATAGTTGGGATCGAGCCAGCGACTCCCAACCCGGTCCAACAGATCGACGATTTCTCGCACCGGAACTCTCATCAGCTCACTCTGCTGACCCCGCTTGAGTAATGAACTGACGGCCTCGAGGTCGAGTTCTTGGTGGTGGAACTGACCGAAAAGGTAGTGGTTCATCTTAATACCTCAAGAGCGGCTATGGCACAGCCCTTGTGCTTGGTCACGCCTCCACGTCCCGCCAGCACCAGCACCTTGGAGCGGCGTTGGCAGGGGCAGTCCGGTTCCAGATGACCGACATCGGTGTTCAAAAGCGAGATGGCCGGAAACGAGTGGAGATAGGGAGTGAGAAATTGGAAGATCCCCTTTTCCCCATCGGGCAGAAGCTCCAGGGTCTCGGGGTCACGGACGTAGACCTGGGAGTAGCGAGGCACGTGCATGCGGCCGTATTCACATTCGCAGTAGGGCACTCCGTGCTCCACCATGCCGTAGAGGTCTCGCACGTTTTGGGGCGGGATGCCGAGCCACTCCCCTAGCTTTTGGCGAAAGAGGGGTTTGGGGATTTCCTCGCCACTGTAGGTTTTCCAACCCCCGCCCGTGATCACATAACTCAGGGGGCCAAAGGAGTAGGGTCGCCCCCTTTGTTCGACCAGCTGGCCCAGCACCTCCCAAGCGTGGGCTGGGAAGCCCAACACCCGCAGGGGCTTTCCGGCCTGCTGATAGCGTTCCAGCGACTCGGCCACCGTTTCGTGGTCGACATACCAGTCGTTTCCGTTCCAGCGGATGGCGTAACAGACGTGATGGACCCGAGTCAGTCCGGTCAACAATTCGTCCGAGAAGGCTGTGCCCAGGTCGTCGGCCACTTTGGGGTCGTAGGTGAAGCACAGATAGCTGGTCCGCCGCCGGTTGACCATGCCCAGATCTCCGTAGATATGGCGAACGATGCGGTTGATGCGGGTCAGAGTCTTCCCGTCGAGATAGATAGCGCTCTTCTGACCGCTGGTCCCACTCGAGGTCAGGGTTAGCCGAATTCGGTCTTCGGGCACCGACAGGAAGCGATGATACTTGAGGACGGTCACGAAGAAGTAGGGGATTTCGGGAAGTTGCTCTTGGCGCCGCAGGTCTTGGGGCAAAAAGCCGCGTCGGTGGCACAGCGCGCGGAACCCCTGGCTGCCCAGATAGTGGTGGGCGAACGCCTCTTTCATGGCTCGAAGAAAAACGGCTCGGTCACGGTTGGTGACCAAAAGGCCTCGTTTGCCCCCGATCAGCTGGTCGGTAGCTCCCCGATTGGTGCGTAACACTTCGCGAGCCCGAGCTAGATCACGCATCCATGAGCTCCTCCCACAGGTAGGCCGCGTAGGTTTTAAAGAACTCGAGGAGGTAGGGTTTGGCTGCCTCGGGGAGTTTAAGACCCCGGAAATGAAGCGGGACGAAGGTCTTCGAGGTCACCACCACGTCACATCGCTGACCCTGCGAGTCGAGTTCGGCGGCGGGAAAGTATGCGCAGGGAAGAAAACCCGCTTGATAGGCGAGGTGTTGATCTTGGGGGCAAAACGCCGACACCAAAAGTTCCAGGTAGGCGGCTCTTCGCTCTTCGCAGAAGTCGGCCACTGAAAGCAGCACTTTGGCTTTGTCCAGGTGTCCGCTTCGAATTCCCAGGATGCTGGCGTGGCCATCACGTTCTTGGAGATTGAGAAAGACCCGCACTGTCTCGCTCTCGTCGGTCAAAATTAAGTTGGGTAGATGGAGGGGAAAAAATCCGTAGTCCAGGTCTCGGGTCGTTTTCCAAAGAAAGCTCATGCGAGCCACGTCGATGTCCTGGCCCACCTCGGCTTTGACTGTTAACGGGATGCGGTCGAGGGGAATCGGTTTGGGCCGGACCGGAACCAGTTCGGCCGGCTCCAGCTTGAGCTTCTCGCGGGTGATGTCGTAGAGGGTGGCGATTTCAGGAATCAGTCGAGGTCGCTTGCGCCGACGCTCGATCGCTTCCTGACCGAGACAGACCTTGAGGCCGTGAGTCTCGTAGCGTTGCACCTTACGGACATTGGGGAAGACCCCCACATCGACAAATCCCAGCCTGGACAGGTCGCGGTGAAAGCTGAGCGAGATAAAGGTTCTGACGACAGCGTAGACCAGGTCGAAAGGGCCCCCCTGGCAGAGCAAGAGCGAGAGCCCCTCCCGCAGCATCTCTTGCATAACCTTTTGGCCCCGTAGTCCGGGCTCGACCACCCCTCCAAAAGTCTTGCCCAGACGATGGTCGGGCTCCAGGCCGAAAATGAGAGAGGCCACGATCTGGTGATCGACCTCGGTCAACAGCCAGAACCAGCCGTCGTCGGTCAACACCTCTTGGGAACGGGTGTCATCCACCACTTCAGGGAGACCGTAGCGGTCGCCGTAGGTGTCGAAGTAGAGTTGGCGGATGGCCGAGATGTCGTCCACCGCGGCCCGTCTCATTAAGGCTTGCCGCCCGTCTGGAAGCTCCCAGCTATGACGGAAGGCCTGTGGACCGAGGCTCATTCTCTCGGAATTTGTCTCTGCTGGCATGATACCTTCCGTGGCAGGTAGGCCGCTGGTTGGCGCCTAAAAATCTGAGCCGATGATAATCCGGGTTCTTTTCTTTTTCTGGCTGGCCCTGGCTGGGGTGGCCACCGCTCTTGAGATTCAGGTCGACCTGTTAGATTCGCCCGACCGTAGCCGGTTCTCGGCCCGGGGCGAAGTGGTCCTGGAGCTCTATCAACCAACTGCGGAACAGGTGGCTCACACCAAAAAACTCTTGAGTCAGCCCGGACCGGTTAAGGTCACGATAGAAGGCTCTGACGCCGTCCTATGGCTGGCCGACCAGAAACTGGCCGATATCAAGCCCGACCAGGCCTCGCGTTGGAACACCACCCCCTACAGCCTGGCTCAGACCTTCGCTTCACGGTTGCGTCAAGCTCATCAGGGACCTCCGCCCCTTTCCCTTTCTCCAGACGGGCTGGTGGTTCCGGTCGATGAAAACCGCACCGCTCGGATTCAGGGAGCGCCAACGGAGAAGCCTGTCCTCACCAATGACAGTCCCCACACCGCCGAGGTGGAGTTTGACGGCCAACAGGTCCAGGTGCGGGGTCTTCAGCCGGGGCAGGGCACCGTGACTCTCGATTGGGGAGAGCGCCGACTGGAGCTACCCTATAAGGTCCGTTACTGGGCCGGTCGGATTCCCCAGCGGATCGATCTGAGTCTGACCGGGCCAGCCACCCACGAGACGGTTAGGCAGGCCGTGTTACGAGAGCTCCTCGATTCGGTTCACCCCACCGCTTCCGTGGAACTGACTTTGCCTGGGAAGTTTCAGGAGGGCGGGCAGACCATCACGATTAGGGCCCGAGGTTGGGAGTTACTGCCGGTCGAGCGCGAGGTCGGACTCACCCTTTCCCGTTCTAGTCTGGCTCTGGAACCCGCTCAGGCTTTGGCTCTCAGTAACCGACCCGAGAAGATCGGGTCACCGGGATGGCTTTTCGACCGACTTCTCCCAGCCGGGCCCACTCGGCTTCTTTTCCATCACCGCAACAACCCGGGAGAAGTCTTGCGCTACGTTGAGGTGGTGGTTGACAATCAGGACTCCCGTACCGCTCGACTCCACAGCGTGATCGCCTCGTTCGGACCCTCCGAAGACGAGATTCACGTGGGCCACATCGCCACTCTTCGTTTTGTCGAGAGGCTCCTCCAGAGGCAGGGCCAGGTGTTGCGAATCGAACCGGGTCAGTCACGGGTGATCGACCGGCTTAAGATGAAACCCGGCTGGACTATCAGTGGGATGGCCCACCTCACACCTCTCGATGGAGCCAAGTTGCGCTTGAGAGTGCGGGTGGTCTCTCCCAGCGAGCCGTTCCGTGATGAATATGTGGTGACACCTCCCAACACGAGGACTGCCCGGGGCCTTTTTGCGGCTGACCTCGAGAAAGCGTACAGCCACATTCTGGGCAGCCGCTACACCTACATCGACCTGGGGGGCGAGCCTTTCCTGGAGGACCCGGAGACAGGAGAAAGCTCGCCGGGGAATTTTGGGACAGTCTATCGGGTCCAGTTGGTTCTCCACAACCCAGCTGAGATTCCTAGAGAGGCCTGGCTCGAATTCGTGCCTGGCGGAGGGCCAGCCCGAGGAGTGGTGCTAGTCGATCGCCAATTGATGGATGTAGCTATGGGTAACTCGAGAACTCGGATACCGCTCAGCCGCTGGACCCTGGAGCCGGGAGAGACCAGGGAAGTGGTGATCGAGACTCTGCCCCAGTCGGGTAGTAACTATCCTGTCAGACTGGTGGTCCAGTCCGAATACGAAGCTCGGGAAGAGACCACCCTCGAACCTCAACAGGTCCCTTCCGTCCTGATTCCTTAGATGTTGCGTGACCTGCTGGAGGGTATGAAGAGCCTGATCCCGGGCCGGACTAGCGATGCTCTCAGTGAACGTCGTGATCAAGTCCGCCTGGTCTGTCACTTTCCCGTCGAAGTCACTGCTGGGCCGGCCAGTTTTCGCTCGGTTGTCACCAACATCGGGCCCACGGGTTTGCGACTCAAGTTCGCTGAGCGTTTACGGCGAGATACCGAGGTTCTGGTTCGCCTCAACGAGTCCAGCTTACCGGTGCTTTGTCGCACTATCTGGTGCCGCTCCAGACGCCTTTCGCGAGACCGTGTGGCCGGTCTGGCTTTTCTTGAAGAGGGTCTTCAGCAGTCCTGGGTCTGGCCTATTCTGGAGGAGCTAGGCTTCGAGTCGGGCGGGGCTCAGCGTCGAGAGTGGGTTCGAGCGGCGGCCG
>CAYRFU010000324.1:0-7856 GCA_964423525.1 uncultured Burkholderiales bacterium
ACGCGGAGGCGGCAGGGGAGCGGCCGGACCGACCGAGTCCTGAGGCCTGTGAACCTGACTCCACCGCATAGGTTCTGGCTCCCTGGCAGTCACCACCTCTTGCGGCTTATCGTAGGTCGGATAGTTGGGGCTCGGCAAGACAAGAGGAGGGAGAGTCTCAGGCTTCCTCTGGGGCGATGGGCTGATGGTCACCTCCCCGGAGGATTCTTGTTGCTGATCTTGACGCCGCCTCTCGAGGAGAGTCTTACTCAACCGTTGAGAAGCTTCTTTGGAAGGTCCAGGCGCGGGGCGCGAGGCCTCAGACTCAGGCCCAACCCTCTGAGTCACAACCCGGGAGGTCGGAGTTGGCATAGGGGCTCGGCGACCCACCATAAAGCCTGCACTAGCAAAGAGGAGCAAGGCTAACCCCGCGGCCACCACCCAACCAGCTTGGCCGGGGCTGGGAGCGAAAGCCAGGTTGGAAGTGGCCCGCGGTTGGCCGCTTCCCGCCCCATGACGAATCAGAAGTTCAGCCAGAGCGGCTTTCTGATGCCCGGCCAAGTCGGTCTCGAAGACGGCCTCCAGGGGCCGTAGACCGGTCGAGTCAGCGAAGTTCGGGTCGGCCCCCTGTCGGAGCCAGAACTCGACATCTTCGAATCGACCGCCCTGGATAGCTCGGATGAGAGGCGTAGAGTCTTGCGCGATCCTGTTCTTCACCCTGACAGATTAGCAAGAAGATGTATCAAAACTGTGCTCTTATCTTTCGAAAGTCTGATGGGCTAACCGTCTGAGTTCTTGCTCGAGGGTCTCCAGCCAGCCGGCCACCTCCAGCACCCAGGTTCGATAGTCTCGGTGGGCCGCCCCAAGTTTGGTCATCAGGTGGGCTAGCTGCTCCCCCTCCGATGAAGCTTGGAACTTGCCATCCGGAATGAGGATCGAACGCCAGAGTCGGTCGAGGGAGTAGAGGCGCGACTTCCACAGTTCCCGAAATTCTGGCGTGAGAACCAGCCCCTGGAGGGTGACTCCCTGGTCGAGAAGCTCAGCCAATGACAGACAGTGTGAGGCAACCTTTGCGTAGGCCTCGACGCGAACGACCAGCTGTCTCCTGCGCTGCTGCCAACTCTCAAGACCAACCAACCCAGGAGAAAAAAGGAGATCGTAGAGAGTTTCTTTCTGTTCCTCCAGAGCCCGCTTGAGAAAAGCCGCTTGGGCGGTTTCAGTCGGTTGAGCCGTTTCGCTCAAGGCCAGAGTGGCGTGGTCGTATATCGACTTCACGAGGAGTTCTAAATGGCGGAACTGCTTCTCCACCTCGGGCCGTGAACGCTCCGGGGCCTCGCTCAGCAACGCCCTCACCGAACGGGGGAGACCCGAGCGAAGCTCGACGGGGCTGGGAAACACCCCCGTGACGAAACGAGACAAGAGTCCGTGAAGGGGCACCCACCACAGCACGTTGAGCAGATTGAAGAGGGTGTGTACTCCAGCCAGCAACACGGCTGGCTGGGCTTGCCAGAACACTAGCCCGACCAACTGTTCGACGGCCCCCAGGAAGGACGGCAGGAAGAAGAGCGTGATGAGAAGGCCGATCAGCTTGGCCAGGAATCTGAGGGACGCAGATGGCGCAGCAAAGTGGTCAGGATGAACTCCAAGCGAAAGGAGATGTACTCGTCGTTAAGCTTCAGCGCACTCAAGACATCGGTTTCAGCCAGGATGCCTTCTCGTTGGGGGCGCTCAACGTAGCGCTCTCGGAAGACTTTGATCAGACTGAGGCAGCGTTTCAGGCGGCGCTCGATAGCGACAGCGAGCTTGCTTCTCTCCTCGCCTTGACTGCGGGAGAAATCCTTAACCCGTCGTTGGAGCTTCTTCAGGCGAGTATGCATGAAGTTGCCAAAAAGCCTGGTCTCGTCAACCACGGCCGGTCCGAAGCGAGCCCGGGTGGCGGTGGTCAGATGGTCGGCGAAATAGCGCTCGGCTGACTCCAGCTGAAAAGCCGAGGCGGGTTATTCCAACCAACGCTTCGGTAGAGGAGTCCGCAGGCGGAAATAACTGGTTCGGTGACGGAAAAAGCTGTCCGGGCCGTAATTGGAGGCGTCCAGGCCAAAACTGACAGGGATAAAGAAATAGATGTCTGTCTGATAACGCCGCTGTTGCTCCCCCGCTTCGCCTCTCAGGTCGTAGGTTGTCGACAACTCCAATTGGAGTTGGTCGTGAACCGAGGATGTCGAGGAGAGAGCGTTCAGACTCCCAAGATACTTTCGCGAATCACGGGATTGACCACCATAGCCAACACGATCGAAATGAACAGTCCCAGGCTCACTCGGGCCACATCGCGGGCGACCATTTTAGCGGTCTCAGTCCGAGTGCGATTCTCACCTTTGCTCGAGATGGTGATGCCGAGTTCGCGACCGGCCAAAAGCCCGATAAAAACCCAGGTAGTGCTCATCGGGATACTGCTGACAATCTTGAAGTAGTAGAGGATCAATGCGTAGACGAAGTCGATACACGTTGCCTGGCGAACATCGTGAGTCTCGTGCTTCTCTCCCACCACTCCCTGGATCTCGCCTCCACCTCGATAGAGCAACAAACCCAGACCAGAAAAAATCAGAATACAGTAAAGGAGAAGCTGCCAAACCTCGAGGGAGCGCGGCAGATACACGGCCACGTTGGCAGCGTCTTGCATGATCCAGACTGACCAAAGAAGCCCTGAGGTGACCCATTGGGCGGGGGTCCACCAGGCGGCCGCTGGCTGGTCCTTAAAGCGACGGAAGAGGTGGTAGGTTAAGAGCCATAAGCCGAAAGCGCAGATAAAAGCGATAAAATAACCCGAGACACTCTTGAGCACCACCTTTTTCAGCGAGGTGCCGCTAGTGGTAAAGGCGGAAAGAATCAGGAACGTAGTGGAGACTGGGACGGAGTAGCGGGTCAGGATGAGTAAGACTAGGGGGGCGCAGATTTGAAGGAAGGCAAAGCTCTCGGGGGCGGTCTCGAAACCTTTGGAAGCTAGCCGTCCGTAAGTCACGTCTCCCGTGTACTTAAACCAGCTGCAGGCGGTCGTGACTAGAAAAATTCCGCCTACATAGACCCACAATAGCCACCAGGGCCGGTGGCGGTTGGAAGAGAGAAACGTCCCCAGGGTCTGAATGCTGTCATTGGCAACCACCGAGTAACCTGCGAAGGCGAAACCGACCCACATCGCCAGGCTTGGTGAGCGGTAGGCCACGGCCGCAACCAAAGTGCAGACGGCCAGGATGGTATAGAATTTTTTGGTGTTGCTGTCCATAGCTTGGAACGCATTCCTTTCGCTTTCCAGGTCGCCCCGGTTGCTTTTGCTGAGGCCAGTTTAATCGATATCGACACAAGTCGTGTTAACGGCTTGCAAAAAGGCGTGAGTTCAGCCGCGACAGCCGTCTACTACAATATTTACACAAAAGCTTGACAAACCGGCTTGCCCAGGATAACATCTAGACACAACTTCTACAGGAGGATTTATGAAAAACTTTGCAATTGTGGTCGCGGCGCTGCTGTTTCTTTCGCCTGCCGCCCTGGCTCAGGGTGGCAAATGCGGAACCTCGGGAGGGAGTTCCGCAGACAGAGACCACGTCCATAACATTGTGGAAACGGCTGACGCGGCCGGTTCCTTCACCACCCTACTGAAAGCCGCCAAAGCGGCCGGCCTGGCCGAAACGTTGATGAACGACGGCCCTTTCACCGTTTTCGCTCCCACCGACGAAGCTTTTGCCAAGTTGCCGGCCGGCACTCTGGAGTCGCTCCTGGCCGACAAAGAGAAGCTCAAAGCTATTCTCCTCTACCACGTGGTGCCAGGCACCGTGAAAGCCGACAAGGTTGTGGGGAGCAAAAGTCTTAGAACGGCCCAAGGCTCGATGGTCAATCCCAAAGTCACCGCAGGTCAGGCTATGCTCAACAATGCCAAAATTGTCAAAACCGACATCGAATGTTCGAACGGCGTTATCCACGTCATCGACACCGTCATCCTCCCTCCTCAGTAATCCTGCTCATCTCGGACGACGCGGCCGAAAGCCGCGTCGTTTTTTGATTTTAAAGATTCTGTAAAACCGGTCTGGTAAGCTGGTTCTGTGAAACGGGGCAAGACCAAGAGACAGGCAGCCACCCTGGCCGAAGTCATGATCGGTTTGACCGTGTTCTCGCTTTTCGCCCTGGCTATTCTAGGCACGTTGATTCAGGCGGCCCGCCTCGAGCAAAATGAAGCCGAGCATACTCGGATAACGCTTCTGGCTCAGGCCCTCCTGGAGCGCAATATCGACCGCTCACGAGGCTACCAAGGTTTTCATTCTCTTGCCAACATAGCCCTGACAGCCTCCGATCAGATCGGCTATCTTTACGCCCGAAGAGTGTCAGACCTCAGTGCCGGACTGAAGAAGATTACAGTCTCGGTCTATCGAGCTGACCCGGCCGACCCGAGCCAGCTAGCCAGCGCCCAGCCCAAGGCCCTCACTCTCTCGGTCACAGTGGGAGAGCCTCACCCGTGAGAAGAGACGGATTTAGCCTCGTTGAGGTCACCATTGCTTCGTTGCTCTTTTTGGTCGTCATGGTGATGGCCTGGGCGGGTTTTTCGGTGCTCGACCGGGGCGGCCGGGGGCTCTTGGCTGGCAGTGAACCTCGTCAGCAGATGAGAGTGGCCCTGGGCCACCTCCAGAACGACCTGCGAATGGCCTCCTATATTTACCCAGAACCCTCCTACACTCTGCTGGCCACCAGCCTTTCTCCTCCGCCCCTTGGTGGGACGGGAAATGGCCTGGTTTATGCCCTGCCCGAAAATGCTCAGCCGCCTCTGACCTTCACCGTGTGCGCCCTCTTTGCACGACCGCGTAGTCGTCGTGATAGTAACAATCCCCAGGCCTACGAACTAGTCTACTATTCCGTCGAAGGGATCGACCCGCCCACCTCTGACTTGCCCAGCGAGGTCGACCCCGAGACTCTCCCCAGCCGGGGAACCACTCGGGTCTTCGACCTCTATCTGGATGGACCAACCGGTTTCGAGGTTGCTCGCAGCGCCGATGGCCACTCTTTCGAAGTTCGTTTTCGCATCCGTCGTCAACCCGCCCGAGGTGAGCTCCAAAGAGCTTCCCACTCGACAGTGATGACGGTTAGGAACGATTTATGAGACAAAAAGCTTATGTGCTGGCCGTGGCCCTTTTAATGATCCCCATCCTGGTGCTCTTGGCCTTCACCGTGGTCGGCTCGGTCCTGTCGGGAGCCGGGTTTGCCCTCCAGGCCCAGCACAAAGCGCGGGCTTTCTACTTGGCCGAGTCAGCGGTGAATATCGCCTACCACTGCTTCCAGGCCGACAACTTCGCCGCCTACACCCATGAAAGCGACGGCACTCCTACCCCGTCGGCCAGCGGCAATCTTCTGGCCACCACCGTTTTTCCCGACCTGATCAGAGATCGTGACGGCTGGTATCGCTGGAATTACCGACCGGGTGACCCCCTCGAACGTTCCTACACCGAATGCGGCTTGGAAGAGGATTTTCGTTTCCAGGTGTTGTTCCCCTCGCCCGGCTATTTCCGCATTGTAGCCGAGGCACGGGTCGGTCAAAGGACGGCCCGCCAGACGCTCGAGGGAGTGGTGGAACCGGCTTTCAACTACGCCGTCTTTGATAACGGTGACCTGGCCGACTTCACCCGCTCCAGCAGCGAGCAGATGGTCGGAAAAGTGCATGCCAACGGAGACCTCTACGTCCGCCCCTACAAAACCGAAGGCCTAACGGCCTTGCTGCGCACCGTCTTTGAGAACACCAATCCCAATCTCGAAATCTTTACCGACTCCTTTACGGCCGGAGGCCAGATTATCAGACATATCGACCCCTGGGGCCAACTCGATGATGGCGGCACCGTAGCTTTGACCAACACCGCCACCGGCTCTCATCATCTCTTCGAAGGCACCGACCAGGGTCGGACCGGAGCAGGCAACGCCTACGACTCCTACCACTCCGACTGGACCTCAACCGGGACCAACGGGGCTTTGGCTCGTTGGGATACGGCCGTGGTCGACCGAGAGCTTGGAGCCAAAGTCCGCTCCACCCCACTGCGAGAGACCTTTGAAACGGGCGGATATTATTCCCAACGGGCGGCCCTCTCGATCACCGACTCCAGCTCGACCCCCTGGCTGAGCGAGGCCACCTTTTACAACCAAGCCGAAGAGCGTCTGGTGACGGTAAAAGAGTTAGACCTGGCTGCCTTCGCGAGTTCGGGAGCCTGGCCCAGCAACGGCCTCATTCACAGCGAGGTGCCGCTCCGCATCATCAACGGCGGAGAACTAGCAGGCCCTCTCACCATCGCCTCAGCCTCGACCATCTATATCCGCGGCGATTTCAACAAGAAGTTCCCCAACTCGGCCGCCAAAGCAGCCGGAGTGCCTCAGCACCAAGCGGCCGCTTTGATGACCTCGGACCGAGTCTACCGAATGACCTCAAGCTTTGACGACGCCGCTTCCACTCACTATCCTACGGTGCTGGAACTGGCCACAGGAGCAGGCTTTCCCGAGGCCAGTGACCCTAAGCTCTACCCGGAAGACGACGAAAACGTGCTGGAGGTCAACGGGGCGCTGGTGGACGGCACCCCCACCACCGATGTAAGAGCCTGGATCGACGAACCCACCAACCCTCACTACATCCCTAACACCGGCATTAACAACCCTTACACAGGTTTCTTGGATCGCAAGACTAAACAGATCCCCAGCGGGCCAAACGAAATTCGCGCGGCTTTCCCTCAATCGGAAGACCTGCTGGAAAATCTGCAACAGGTTCGTCTTCGGGGAACAGGGGCTCTGATGCACTTACGAGTAGCTAAGATGGCCACTTTTGACAACTCCGATGCCGACGCGACCACCACCCCCTGGGTAGTCAAGTCCAACTACATTCCGCCCCACGACCAAATCGCTGGCGAAGCTGGGGTTCTCTTTCAGTATGACCCTGCTTTGGCCACCCCTCTGGGCGCTCTCTCGGCCGTACCTTTTGCCCCCAACGTGGCCCGCAAGACACGCTGGTCTAGTGAGTAGAGGGCTGGGCTGGCTTGCCCTAGTAGCGACCCCAGTGATTGACCAGGCCGCCCCAGAAACCAAGACCGGGACTGGCGTAGCCGAGGGAGCTTTGGTAGCCCTGGTTGGCGTAGGGGTTCCAGGCTGGGGTCTGGCGAGAAAAGGATGCTCCCCAAGCGCGGCTAGAGAAAGCGTTCGTGCCATAAGAGCCGACCGCATTCGAACGAGAACCACCTAAAGCGAAAGAGGTTGCGTTCGAGCGGTAGTAGGCTGTAGCATTGGAATAGCTACGATTCCAAGGCGTAGAAGAGGCTTGGGAATAGTGGTTAGCATGAGCGTGCGAGGTGGACCCGAGGCGAGCCGCTGAGATGGCCTGGGAGTGGTCGAGTGACTGGGCCGAGGAGCGGGAGTAGTCGCTGGCCTCAGCCACGGCCTGGGACCGATTCTCGGCCGAGGCATCAGCTGTGGACCCGGTAGAAGCGTTGGCAGTAGCGGTGGAGCCATCGTCAGCGTTGGCTCGGGCTGTGGAGCCGGTGCCGGCAGTGGCCTCGGCGTTACTTCCATCATCAGCGATGGCAACTGCCAGGTCGGTCCCATCCATATATTTGTCCAGGAGGGCATTGAGCTCACTTTGGAACTGTTCACTTTGGGCCTCGTCGAGGGAAAGCGAAATCCCGATGGCGACCCCGCCCGGAGCAGCTGCGGCTACCACCGAAGAGGTGACGGCGGTGCTGGCTGCGTTCGCCGTGAGCTGTCCGATCTCACCCGAGGTCGAGGTGGAACTCTCGCTGGCCGCAGCCACAGCGTTGGCATCGTCGGCGGCTCCGGCCTCGGCGGTCGATTGGTCGATAGCCACAGCTACG
>CAYRFU010000325.1:0-7851 GCA_964423525.1 uncultured Burkholderiales bacterium
TTCGAGGGCTTCTTCCTGGCCTTTGTCGGCTTCTTCTGGGGCCTTGGCGAGACCGGTCGTTCGAATCCTGGGTAAAGGTAGCGACGCTCCCGACTTGATGGTTGATTTTCTTCGCCGACGTTGTCGCCTGGAAGACAGCTATCCCCGGGCTATCGCGCAGGAGGCTCTGGCCGCTAGTTGGTCCGATGAAGAGCTGTGCTTGGAACTGATCGGAAACCTGTTGAAGGATGAGAATTACGGCTTTGCCGCCTACGAGGGTTGGGTGGACGACCCGGTTCCTGAGGCGGTTTGGTCCCCAGGCGGCCGGGCTGGCGGATCACGTGTCCGATTACGCACGGGAGGACGACCGGCTGGGTCTGTTGGTGGGTTTCTTAGAAGGCTTGGGACCTGGGATTTCCGAGGTGGTCGACCAGATAAGAACCCTTCAGAACGAACTCCGAGAAGAAGACCCTCTTGAGCAAGATGAGTTGACTCAGCGGGTGTCACGCCTGCAACAGCTTGCCCAAAGCACCATCAATTCGGCTCCAGACAAATAAAAACCCCCGGGGGTTACCCGGGGGTGGTCCAACCAATGCTCATCTCACTGAAGCCAGAGTAACTCGTTTCCGTCACAGGAGCGTTAAATTTCCTTCAAACAAACGTTCCCCGAACAGAATCTCGAGCGGGCTGTTGATCCGGGGGCAGAGAATTTTAAGCTTCTTCGAGTAGACTTAGAGGGTGATCGGTCCTGTCCGTTATCCGTCCCGCCCGCTACCACGGTCAAGCCGCCAGTTTCGAGCTGCTCTGATGCCAGAAGACCGTGGCACTGTTCAACACCTCGCTCTCTCGATGGTCAATCCTCCCAGCCTCCAGACGGACTACTTAAAGGTGGTGAACCACCTCGTCGGAACGATGCCGGGAGCCCGCTTCACCATCTTGGTGCCCGGTTCTTGCGAGAAAGAGGCTCTCTCGCGGGAGCGAACCGACTGGTCCGGTCGACTAGGAAGTTGGCTTGGCCGCAGGCAAGCTTTACCCGAGCGAGTCCAGGTGGTTGAGTCGGATCGTCTCGGTTCTCGCTGGATTCAAGACAGCACGCTGGTGAGCGCAGACCGACTTCTCATTCCTGAGCGTCACTGGGCAGCGCACGAATTCGATCTGGGGGTCGCCCCTATCCTGGCACAGCTCGACTCTGCTTTAACCTGTGAAGATGCCGTCGGGCTGTTTCTCGATGGTGGCAATCAGAGAGCGACTCCCGATAAGATTTTCGTCGGTTCCGACGCCATTGAACTGGCTTGCAAAGACCTTGAGCGCTACCCCGGAAAATACACCCAGCAGGCCGCTTTGTTCGAGCTTCCTGAGAGCAAGATGGCGACTCCGGAAAGCTTGGTTCGCTCGTTGATGGAGGCCCGCTTTCCCAGCCAGACCATCGAGGTGGTCGAGCAGGCCGCCTATCACGTGGACCTGTTCCTGACGCCATTGGGCCAGGATCGAGATGGGAAGCCTGGCCTTCTTATTGGAGATCCGCGGGGTGCCGTCGCGACGCTGGAAACTCTTCGTCAGCAGAAGCCGCGACGCTATCAATCCGCTCAACGTCGCCTGGGTCCTGACGACGCTCTCGACCGACTCATCGAGGTCAATCGAAACCACCGGGCCGGTGATATCCTCGACCAGATGGCCGAGACCTATGGTGACGACCACGAAGTGCGACGAGTTCCCATGTTGGCCAGCGAAGATTCGGGGGCCCCTTTCGTCTCTTACAATAACTCCATCATCGACGGTAGAGCTGCTCACCTACCCACAACGGGCGTGCCCGAACTCGACCGGGACGGCTGTCAGGCCTATCAAGACTTTGGCTATCTGGTGCTACCCGTGGAGATGCCTCAGCTAGCTCGTTCTAACGGGCTCTTGAACTGTATGGCGAAGGTGACCGAGCGACAATACTAGGAAAAAAGCTCGAGACGCTGCGCCCGACCTATATCGCGGTCAGCCTAGCCGGCCCATCGGCGAGACGGCGATGGAGGTCCTGGTCCATCACTTTTAGGGCGTCATCGATAAACTCAAGCAGGTCGAGCCCTTGGGTGTCCTGATAGCGCCGGGCCTGGAGAGCCATATCGAGCTTGTCGCAGACCTTTACGAAACGGGCTTCAGGGGTTGAGAGTTCCTGATACCCGCGGTGATAGGCCTTCAACTCCTCGCTACCGGGCAGGCCCCTGACCAGCTCGCCGAAGGCTTCTCTCTCCCATCGGTCCTTCTCTTCAGACGCCACCTGGTCGTGAGGGGTTATGTCGCCCACCACCACCTCGGCCAGGTCATGGACCAGGGCCATGGCCAGAACCTTTTCGCGCTCGAGCTCAGGAGGGCACAGAGCTAGTGCCAGCCAGGCAACCCCCCAGGTGTGACTGGCGACTGATTCAGGCAGGTCCACTCCCCTTCGTAGCCAGCCTGCCCGATCCAGCTCCTTCAGGCGAATCGAGGTGTCAAAGAGTTCCTGAGCCCTTCGATGTCCGACCTCTTGCCTGGGGTTCGACCCGATTGGGTGCAGATCTCAATCTGAGTCATATTTCTTGACTCAGAGTAGATCCTCTGGCCGACAGGAATACCGGGGATAATCAAGGACCTCCAGCAGAGCCGCCATCTAACAATCTGGCTCTGAGACTGTCTTGACAATGGGGTCCACTATCGACTATCCTGGGCTAAATCGGAGGTATACCATGATGGATGCGGCTAACTTTTTCCTGAATGCAGCTGAGCGCGCCCACGCCGGGCGAGAACGCAGGGCCGGCGTCGATGAACACCGGTTGCCTACCGTTCCCGACGAGGGCGGACAACAAGCTGAAGACACCGTGTTCATGTCTCCCCAGGCATTGGCCCCGAGTACCGCAGGGCCTTTACAGCTTTCTAGTTCCTCGGCCGGCAACGAGGATGGGGTGCTGCGCCATCTCGGCAACATGCTGAAACTAGAGAGCCACTCCGGTGTGGCAGCCGAGCGGCCTTTTGCGGAGGACAAATTTTCCGGAATAACACGAAAGTTCTATAACGTGGGGGAACACGTTTTGGTGAGGCAATCCGATGTAAGCCGGGAAGGCCCTGACGCGGTTCTTACCGGCTCCATCAGCAGGCTGGTGGAACGGGTCCACCCCCGCAGGGATGTCTCACAGCACGTCCAGAAGATCTTGCAGCAAGACCCTGGCAAACGTCACTTCGTTTTTTCCGGCCCGGCTCAGGGAGTTTATGAGTATCTGGGCAGAACCGAGGATAGGATCAAGGGCCGTTACAGCTGAGTGAGGCGAGCCCGCAGTTCTCGCACTCTGCTTAAGCGCTCGTCGAGTTCAGCCTGACGCCGTTCCGGCCCCAGGTCGGACTTTGACCGGGATCGCAAAGGGGACATTTCTTCTAGGAGCTTTGCCTGCTTCGCTCGCTCGCGGACGATTTTTTGTAGCATGAAACTGGTTCTCCCGCTCAATTCCAAGAACCGGTGGACGTGCTCTCTCTCGGCCCCGTCGGGAGAACAGCGGAGCAGATGCAGGAGTTGCTCGGGAGTGACGTCAGTCTGGTCAATCGGCAAATCACAATGGCGACGGGCGTCGCGGATCTCTTTGCGTTGGATATCCATATGACGCGAAAGCTCTTCGCAGTTGCGGAATACTCCATCAAGTAGTAACCGGCTCGCCTTGAGCTCCGCTTTCAGGGAGAAAAGCTGAAGCTCCCTCTGGTGCTGCTCTGGTGAATCGTGCTGCTGGTGAAAGGGTTTGGGATGGCGAGAGCAGTCGACGTCTCTGCTGCAGCAGCAGCCGTTCCAGGTAGTCTGAAAGAGCCAGGACCAGGCTTTTCTGCTGCCTGGTCGCGTCCAGGCGACGCCCCCCAAAAAGGCCGAAGAAGACGCTTTGAGTATTGGCTACAGCCGAGGAGAGAAGGTCTTCTCGAGCCAGGTCGACCGCCGTATGCTGCAACGCGTTCCAGTTCTGCAGAGGTGAGAGCACTTTCTCGAGAGCATCGCTCAAGAGCTTTTCCTGGCGCGCTTTCCCACGAAATTGAAAGCCCGATAGGTCGGGCTCCAGGTCTTCGGCCGAGAGATATAAAGCGAAGTGCAAGGAACTCTCGAGAGGGAGCTTTTCCCGCTGCACTACTGCTCCAGCCAGAAGCCAAAAGACCCCTGCAGGTTCTGGAAGTTCCAGAATACGGTTGGCGCCAGCCGGCTGGTAGGTGAGGCAGGCTAATAGCTTCCAACTGGAGGCGGGTCGAGAGGCGAGCTGGGACAGGTCAGACCACTGTCCCCCAGGCTCCCAGAAACATCCGGGGGAATCTTTGAGCAGGAAGTTCAAAGCTTTGTCCTGCCAGGTGCATCGTGAGTTGGGAAGGCTGCAGTGGGATTTGATAACGGTCTCAATATCCGCGGCGGAGTTCCTATGATTGACCTCGATAAGGAAATCGTGACAGGATACCCGGCGCTCAGGATTCCCCGCTTGCCTTCTCCAATGGAGGCACTCCTGGCCGGGGTAGTAGAGAGAGAAGGGGAGATCTTCGGTTTGCAGCAAATTGCGTAGTCCGGCAGCTACATGCTGCAAAGGTCGCTTGAGTTCTACATTGGGATGAAATATCGCCCGCTCGATTTCCGGCTTGGACCACGGCATGGTTCCGGCGCTGCAATGATAACGGAAGCGGGTTGTGCGAGCGTCCTGGCTAAGGTCCAGGAAGACTTCCGGCTCGGCCACTGAAGCCTGGAGCAACTTTACTCGTGCCGGTAGGGAAGCTTGGAGCTGCCGAGCTTGGCCAAAGCGAGTTCCAGGTCGATGGTGAAACCGCCTTGGGAACCGATGCCTTTTTGGGAACCGAGATAGTCTTTCAAAACGTCTGGGTCTGACGAACTCAAAGGGTCTCCTCCGCTCTATCTTATCATATCGCAGCGTCCGCAAGTGGCAATTTTTTTGGGATTCGTCCGTTCGGTTTGTTGCGGTTTTATTGATCGAAATGTGGACAAGTGGTATCGTAGCGCTATGATGAAGAACGCCTGGTTCCTCGGCGGAGCCGTCCTCCTCGTCGGACTGTGGGCCACCAAGCAGGTAGCCCGAGCGGCTTATGAACAGCCCAAATACACTGTCACCGAAAGGATTGCAAATTTTGAAGTACGCCATTACGAACCCTATCTGATAGCCTCCGTGGAGGTTTCCGAAGAGGAAATGAACTCTGCTATGAACGCAGCTTTCCGCAAGCTGGCCGCCTATATCTTCGGCAAGAACGAGGCCCGATAGAGAATCTCTATGACGTCACCGGTGGAATTCAAAGTGAAATCCCAGACCATGACTTTCATGATGCCATCGAGATACAAGCTGAATAGCCTGCCCGACCCTCAGGACGAGAGCATCTCGCTGAGCCGCCAACCGGGGCGCCTGATGGCGGCTTTGCGCTTTAACGGCACCATCGATGAAGAGCTCTGGCAGCAGAAGGAACGCCAGCTATTGCAAGAGTTGGCGTCGAGCCGCTATACCCACTGCCAGTGGACGAGTTAGGTTTAGCATTCAAGATTTTCCCTTCAAGTGTTGAGCCACACGAATAAAGAAGGGCGTCCTGAAAAAAACTTGATCGAGCGCCTTCAGGAAATTTTGAGACTAATGAGGGGCCAGGTGAAGGGTGACCCCGTACTGGGGGGCGTGCTCTCCCAGTCGGCGCTTCTCTTCCTCAGAAGGGGCGGCGATCGGGGTTGTTCGGTCTTCCACCAGGGTGCCGGTAGTGAGAAACATCTCTTCTAGTCCGGCGGGGGCGACTCAGATGAGCAGGCGAGCGGGCTTGTCTGTGTGATTCTGAAAACGATGGGAACGGCCCCGAGGTAGGTGAACGACATCGCCGGGCTGAGCTTCGAACTCAGCCCCCTCAGAGAAAAACCTGACCCGACCGTCGAGAACGATAAACCCTTCTTCTTCACGGCTGTGGGTGTGGGGAGGAGGGCCGCCTCCTGGGCTGAGGAGCGCTTCCCAGAGGGCATACTTCCCTTCGCTCTCTCGACCCGTCACCAAGAAGCGATAACGGTCACCCACCGCGTCAACGGTAGTGCCCTGGTCGCTTCGAGTGACTGTGGCTTTGGGGGGAAGTTGGAAGGCTGATTCGGGAGGATTCATCTCGATATTATAGCGAGCAGCAGCTCGCAGCACTCGTTCTTTTCCTGCGTCATCGAAAGGCACCAGAGGGCCATCAGGACCTGGCATAGGGTATCCCCCTTCCAATTGAAAGCGGTCGAATCCGGCGGGTGAGCAAAGGATCAAAGTCTCGGCCGGTCGGTCGCTCTCGTTTTTGACAGAATGAACCACTCCGCTACCGACGTTGATGAAATCTCCCGCCTCAAGACGATAGGTTTGATTGCCCGCTCGAAAGGTGAGCTGACCGGACAGCAGATAGAAGCCTTCTTCGAAATCGTGACGGTGGGGTGGCGCCGAGCCACCAACGGGAGAGGTTGCCCGAGATAAGCAGGAGCCGTTGCTGCTCTCCTCGCCGAGCAGTAAGAATTGGGCCGGAGCGCCCAGCCAGGATACCCAAGAGCCCTCGTGGGCCGGTCGAAAAATCGGTTGCATCAGAGAGGGTTCTATCCTGGGCTCGCTTTCCATCCTCTCCGGACAACTCTTTGACACAGAGTTTCTCCCCGTTTTCGCTCTTAGGGTGCTAGACTGGGGCAATGAAAGGGAGCTTCAGGGCACCATAGAACTGCGAGACACAGGCCATGCTAGATTTTCCTCCTCAAGAGATCGACTATCCAACCAGCGACGGTCAACCGATGGGTGAGACCGATCTGCATCGTGACCAGATGATGGACCTGATTTCGACGCTAGAGGTCCACTTCGAAGAGGTGCACGACACCTATGTGTCCGGTAACATCCTCCTCTACTACGTGGAGGGAAACCCGCGAAAGCATATCTCGCCGGATGTCCTGGTGGTCCACGGAATTCCCAAGGTCAAAAGAGAGACCTATCGGGTCTGGGATGAAGGCAAAGCTCCCGATCTCGTCATCGAAGTCACCTCCAAGTCCACTCGAGCCGAAGACCTGGGCGACAAGAAAGGACTCTACGCTTTTCTTGGAGTTCAAGAGTACGTGCTCTTTGACCCGCGAAAAGAGTATCTTGAGCCTCGACTGCGTTCCTACCGGCTTGTTGGTGAAGAGTATACGAGGGTGGTCGGCAGGCTGATTTCGGAGGCCACCGGGTTGGAGTTCCGAGTCGTCGACGAGCAGCTGAGACTGTTCGAGGTCAAGAGCGGGAGAATGCTTCCCACTCCCCGTGAGCGTGCTAACGAGGCCGAAAAGAGGGCGCTCGAAGCCGAGGCTAGAGCAGAGCAGTTGGCGGCCGAGCTCTCTCAGCTCAGGGGCCGGGTGGAGGAGGAAGCCTAATTCCCGCCCTGGTTTACATCCTGTTCGAGAGGTTGAATTTCTTTCGCGCAGAAGCTCATTCGGTATGGCTGTAGAACAGATTCTAACCCGATTTCTGCGTGACGAAGGCAAGAAGCAAACCGTAGCCGCCCACAAGACCATCGAGGCCAGGCCGGCTCACTACGGTCCCTGGCCCCAACGGCTTCGGTCGGAATGTCGGCGGGCCCTGGAAGAGAAAGGGATCGAGAATCTCTACTCCCACCAGGCGTCAGCCGTGGAGACGATCTTAGACGGCCATCATACCGTGGTGGTCACCCCGACAGCCTCAGGCAAAACCCTCTGCTATAATCTGCCCGTCATTCACTCGGTGCTCGAGGATGACTCCTCGCGGGCCCTCTATATGTTCCCCACCAAAGCCCTCTCCCAAGACCAGCTGGCCGAGCTGATGGATATCAATAACAGGGTAGGGGCGGGGCTAGGTGTGTTCACCTATGATGGCGATACTCCGAGCGATGCCCGTC
>CAYRFU010000326.1:0-7763 GCA_964423525.1 uncultured Burkholderiales bacterium
CAGGCCCCCACCCTCAAGCAGCTGGCTCATCGCGCGATGCACGCTCGCGGCTTTCGCACCCATTTCAGTCAGGAAAGCCTGGACCAGTGCGACCAGCCGATAGAGGACCCCCCCGCCATCCTGAACCTCGAGAATTTACCGTGGCCCTCGATCGGGACGCTTACCGCAACGCCGTCAACGTCTATACACCTGGCTACAATTTCTTCATGGTGCCAGGTCGACTCACGCGCAACCAGACCAGCCTGGTGGAAGGACGGAGTGCTCGACTCCCGGGGGTTCCCGGTCGTCTACCAGACCATTCCTGAGCCCTACCGTTGGGACCGGATCCGTTCCCTGGCTCAAAGAGAGGGACACACTCTTCCGAAGACGCCCGCCATCAAGCCTCTACGGAGGTTCCTCCGGGAGATGCGAAAAAAAGACGCCGAGGGTTACCCTGACCTCTCTCTTTCGGTGGAGAAGCTACTCGGTCGCCAAAGCTGCGCCGTGAAACCTGCTGGAGCAGAGTTTCCACCAGACTACCGCCTCCACCAGGACGAAAAGGCTCCCTGCTCGGCGAGCGCTCGGCGTTACCTGGATCTTGTCAACCAAAGGCTCGTCAAAGCCGCTTTGGCCGAGGAAGAACCGCCCTATAACCTGACTGAGCTTCAGCAGATCGCGGCCCATTGCAGCCAACGCGAGATGGAAGCCCGCAAAGTCACCCGTCAGGTCGAAAAGTCGGAAGTCGCCCTGAAACTCCGAGACCGGGTCGGCCAGACCTTTCAGGGAGTCGTGACCGGGGCCTCCAAGAAGGGAACCTGGGTCAAAGTTCGTCAGGGCTACGAGGGCAAAGTTGTGTCAGGCTGGCAAGGTCTTGACGTGGGCGACCGAGTCCGAGTCCGCCTCCAAGGTGTCAACGTCGAAAAAGGCTTTATCGACTTCGAAGTCCCTAGAGACTAGCCAAGCGTTTGAGCACGGGACGCCGGTCTTTTTTACGGAAACGAAGACTAGAGCGAAAGGCCCCACCTTCTCGCCGAGTCCGAGTGACAAATCCGGCCACTTGAAGGGGCTCCGGAAAGTCGAGCACCACTGGGAATTTCTTGCCTTCGGGGAGTTTGTCGTTGGTCAAAAGACAGACGCCTCCGCCGCTCACGTCGACCACCTCCACCGGGGTGCAGGTGCCGTTGACCGTGACTTGGGCTGACAATTTTGGGCGAATCCGCACCAGCTCTCGCCGGTCGCCCAGGTTGGAGAAACGGTAGTCTAGGGTTTGATACAGCTCGGCCATCCAGGAACTCCAAAGCTGGCCAGCCGGTCCGTCGAAGGCGACCCCAAACCGTTCCCCGTCAGCCCAGCACAGGCGAAACGGGAGCGGTTGCTCGCCGGAACGGGTTAGCTTGGGATGGGTTCCTGGGTGGTGGCGGCAGACCAGGCAGGCCCCTCCCAGGCTCACATCAATAAGGGTGGCGGGCACGGTTTGGCCAGACTCGAGCACCACTTCGATAGGGAAGCGACAGTCCAGTCGACGGTAGACTCTCTGGTTTCGCATAGGCTCCCTTTTCGCTCTGAATTTTCTTCAACCTGCCGCTGGAGGCTTCGCTGGCTTGGTCCTCGAACGCCGCCAGCGTGAGGGATTGGAAGAAGTTGTTGGAGTCTGGGTTGATGTTTGCTCGCAGCACCATCAAAGCCGAGAGGGCTCTGGCGGTCTACGAAGGCAAAGGGGTCGCCTACGGGTTTAATCCCGACTCTCTTTGGAACGTCGGCGAGGTCAGTCACACTCTGCTCAAGACTTTGTTGGCCGAGAAGCAGCCGTTAGTCATGATGGATGCGCTCGAAGACGATCGCCTTCGCCAGCAAATGAGTGCCATCTTGATGGCCGCTCGTTCCATTCTGTTCTTGCCGTTAGCCAACCCGGCGGGTCATTTCGCCGGGTTTCTCTACCTCGATTGCAGCACGGAGAAGGGGACCTTCCGGCCAGCTGACCTGGCTCAGGCTAGAGCCTTTGTCGATCGGCAGTTCTTGCCTCAACTTCACCAGGCCGCTCCAGAGGCCGCTAGCCCTCCCCTCGATTGGGCTCGTTTGCTCAACCTGCAGTGGTTGGTCGACCAGTCCTGATGAGAGTTCCTCTCCTGGTCAACGACTTTCTGGAACGAGCCGTCCGTCTTTACGCTGAGCGGGAGGCGGTGGTGGACGGCCAACATCGCTCCTCCTACGCCCAGTTTGGGGCTCGTTGTTACCAACTGGCCAACGCCCTGGCGGGAGCGGGGGTGGGAATGGGAGACCGGGTTGGGATCGTGAGCCCTAACACCCACTACTTCCTGGAGTCGTTTTTCGCTACCGCCGCCCTGGGAGCAATCTTGGTGCCACTCAATTATCGCCTGGTGGCCGAAGACTTCGCCTACTGCTTAAGTCACGCCGGGGCCAGAATCGTGCTGGCCGACTTCGAGTTGACCCAAGCTCTCGATTCGGTGCGCTCAAAACTTAACCAGGTCGACCTGTGGGTGGCTACCGGACCCGGCCGGGAAGGATGGGAGGTTTGGGATGACTGGGTTGCCCCTTTCCCCACCACGAAGCCCCCTCTCCTCGACCTCGACGAAGACGATCTCGTCAGCATCAACTACACCTCGGGCACGACCGCTCGCCCTAAAGGGGTGATGCTCACCCATCGAAACTTCTACACCAACGCATACAACTTCATCGCTCATTTCGGAATCACCCACCACGACGCCGAGTTGTGGACCTTGCCGATGTTTCACTGCAACGGTTGGGGAGGGGTCTATGCTATCACGGCTATGGGGGCCAAGCACGTGATTATCCGTCGTCCTGACCCGGAGTCGATTCTGGAGGCGGTGGCCTGCCAACAGGTCACCTTTGCCTGCATGGCGCCGGTGGTGTTGGCCCGTCTTCTCGATTATCCTGAGCGAACTCGTTTTGACCTCACAACTCGCCCTCGGGTAGCCTGTGCCGGCGCGGCTCCAGCCGTGGCCCACGTCAGACGCCTGGAGGAGGAGATGGGCTGGACGTTCATGCAGCTCTATGGTTTGACCGAGACCTCGCCCATCCTGACCGTGGCCGAGGTGAAGCCTCACCTCGATAGTCAGGGCGAGCGCTGTTACCAACTCAAAGCTCGGGCCGGTCATCCTGCTCTGGGAGTGGACCTCCGAGTGGTCGACTCAGCCGGTGAGGACGTTCCCGCCAACGACACCGCTATTGGAGAGGTGGCGGCCCGAGGCAACATGGTTTTCAAAGGCTATTGGAACCAGCCTGAGGAGACGGCCAAAGTGGTGCGCGACGGGTATTTCTTCACGGGCGATATGGCCACCGTTTCGGCCGATGGCTCCATCAATATCGTGGATCGCTCCAAAGACGTGATTATTTCAGGAGGGGAGAACATTTCTTCTCTCGAGATCGAGGACGTTCTCTACCGTCATCCGGCCGTTCAAGAGGTGGCCGTTATCGGGGTTCCTGACGAGCAGTGGGGAGAGACTCCCTTAGCTCTAGTGGTCTATCGGGAAGGGCATCAAGAGGATGATCTGAGAGCCTTTTGTCTGGAGCAGATGGCTCACTTCAAAGTGCCCTCCCGCTTCTTGCCGGTGTCGGAGCTCCCTCGTACGGCCACCGGCAAACTCAAGAAGTACGAGCTTCGGGAGCCGTATTGGCAGGGTGAGACCCGGCGAGTCCATTGAGTCGGCCAGCTCTCCTAATTTCGATGATAAGCTCGGAACTGCCGCATCAGGGCTTTGCCCAGGGCCAGGCTGTCCTGGGCGTCGAGGCCGGCTGCCGCGCTCTGGCCTTCAGGCTGGGAGAGCCAGCGGGAAAAAGACTTCAGGAACTCCAGGGTTTCCTGAGGGTTGATCGAGGATTGAGGGGTGTCGTCGCGTTTCATAGTGTCACTCTAACACAAACCTTATCTCGATGCACGATCTTTTTCGTTAAAAGCTTGTTTCCAGCGTGGCCAGGGAGCACGCGCCTGCATTGGGTTTCAAGAATCCTTGAGACGAAACTGCTAGGCTGGGCAGGTAAGAGAGTTCGGTTTAGCCAGAGCACCCACGACGACCGTTTGTATGCGGTGACCGACCCTCGCTTCAAGCTCGTCGATGTCGAGGTCAAGGCCGACGGTGACCCCCAAGCCGAGAAGGCCGTCGTTCACGAATTGGTTCACGTTTATTCCAAAGTCAAGTTTCAAGAAGAGAACGGGTTTCTGACCCGCCTTTTGACACCGGAACACGAACAGGACGCCACCCGCCATGACCCAGTTCTAAGCGATCTTCACGACCGCTACACCGAGCGAACCTTACCGGCTCTGGGACAAGATATCGTGGACCGCCACCCCGGGCAAAGCGAAGGAAAAATCTGGCGGGCTGGACACAACTTCAAGTTCCGAGTCGAGGACGACGTCCTCAAGCTACGCCACACCACACCGGCTTTGTTTCGAGCACTCTCGAGCCCCGCAGGGGTGTCTCTCAAGAAGGGGCTCCTTGCTTTGGCCGGCGGGGCTTTCGTGGCGGGGGCCGTGGCCAGTGGCGGGGCTTTAGTGGCCGCCGGAGTCTTGAGTCTTCCCCTGTTCACTTTCGGAGTTCAGCATATGCGCTCGGTCGGCAACGAACGGAGGATGGCTGGATTCGAGTCTGACCAGGTCAAAGTTCAGGGGGGCACCTATGAGATCCAACTGAATCAGAAGCTGACGCCACAACAGCAGATGACCAGTGCCTATGCCACTCTCCAGCATCAGCCTGAGGAATATCACGCCGAGTCTATGACGGACTATCTCATGGTAGAAAAACGCCCCGGCCTCAAAGAGCGCGACCAGGAGATGCACGACTACTGTCGCAGCTGGAACATCGCCTCGGTTTAGGGAGAGCGACCGAGCCGCCCTCCCTAACTAACCCTTAGGACCCGAGAGCCTGATCCAGGTCGGCCAGGATGTCATCGATGTGCTCGATGCCGACACACAGGCGGATCATATCCGGCGTGACTTTGGCGGTGGCGAGCTCCTGTTCCGACAGTTGCCGGTGGGTGGTGGAAGCGGGGTGAGCGGCTAACGAGCGTACGTCGCCGATATTCACTAAGCGAGTGAAAAGCTTGAGTTTGTCGTAAAAACGAACCCCAGCTTCGAAACCACCTTTGATCCCGAAAGTCAGCAGGGCTGAAGGTTTGCCCCCGCAGTATTTTTTGGCAAGCTCATAGTAAGGCGAATCGGGTAGGCCGGCGTAACTGACCCACGAGACTTTAGGGTGGTCTTGGAGGTGCTTGGCCACCGCCAGGGCGTTGTCGCAGTGGCGGTCCATCCGGAGGGGGAGCGTGGCCAGGCCTTGGAGGAGTAGAAAGGCATTCATCGGTGACAGCGCCGAACCGGTGTTGCGAAGAGGGACGGTGCGAGCTCGGGCTATGTAGGCGGCCGGACCCATAGCCTCGTTATAGACCACCCCGTGATAGGCCGGCTCGGGTTGGTTGAGAACCGGAAAACGGTCGGCCTGCTGTGGCCAGGGAAACTTGCCTGAGTCGACCAGCATCCCGCCCAGGGAATGACCGTGCCCCCCGATATACTTGGTCAAAGAGTGAACCACAATATCGACGCCCCAGTCGATGGGACGAGTCAGATAAGGCGTGGCCACCGTGTTGTCTACAATGGTGGGCACTCCGTGACTCTTGGCCATAGCCGCGATCGCCTCCAGGTCGGGGATGTTGCCAGCCGGATTGCCGATCGATTCGCAGAAAACGGCACTGGTTTTTGGGTCGATCAGCTTCTCGAGACTCTCGGGAGAGTCGTCTTCGGCCAATCGAACCTCGATGCCGAGGGCTGGGAGCATATGCACAAAGAGAGTGTAGGTTCCCCCGTAAAGAAGGGGAACGGAAACGATGTTGTTACCCTTCTGAGCGATAGTCAAGATGGAGTAGTTGACAGCCGCCGAGCCGGCTGACAGGGCCAGGCCCGCCAGACCCCCTTCCATCTCGGCCACGCGCTTTTCTAGCACGTCGCAAGTCGGGTTCATGATGCGAGAGTAAATATTTCCCGGCACGGCTAGATTGAAAAGGTCGGCACCGTGTTGGGCGTTTTCAAATTCGTAGGCCACCGTCTGATAGATCGGGACCGCGACAGCTTTGGTGGTTGGATCGATTTCGTAGCCGGCGTGGACGGCTTGTGTTTCGGGTTTCATAAGAGGGCGTTGCGAGGCCAGAGGCGACAGACCTGCTTGCGAAGATTTTGCGAAAAGTTACAGACTTGTTGAAAAAATGTTAACAGGGGAAACCCAAGCTTGGGAGCGTTACGAGGAGGCTTCTCTTTTGCTATAATCGACCCATGCTGATGCAGGCCATCAAGACCGAGGCGGAAGAGCTCCGCCAAAGAATCCGGGGTAACAACAAAAAGCCCCTGCCGGAGACGGCCTCTGAGACGGCCAAAGCGAACCGTGACCAAGACCAGGATGAGGATGCCAGCCTGGTAGCCGAAGTCGGCGAGGTCGAGCAAGAGGAACCCGAGGAAGCCGAGAAAGCTTCTCAGGTGGGAGCAGGCCTGAAAGAATCGCTCCAGACTGAAGAAAAAACCTTACCCCCTGGTCAGCAACAGAACGCTGAGAAGGCTCAGGAGCAGGTCGAGAAAGTTGTCGAAAACGCGGTCGATAGAACCCCTGAAGAGACTCCACCGACACCTCCCCCAGAGCCCACGCCAGACCCTCAGCCCAAGCCTCAAGAAGCCCCGGCCGCGGTGGAACAATCGCGCCAAAACACCTCTCAGCAGACTTCCAGCAGCTCCAGCTCGAGCGACCAGGGAGCTCCGGCCGGCGGCGGAGGGGCCCTGATTCCTACCGTCAGCGCCAGTCCGGCGATGGGAAGCGGAGGTAGTAGTGTAGGAGCCATACTCAATTCGGGCGGAGTGGCCACGGGGGCTCAGGTGGCTGGCGAAACCAGCGCCGCCACCGCCAGTAACCTCTTCGTTGACAAACTCAGCTCCAGCCGCTCGCGAGCCGTGCTGGGCCAGGAGATCTCTCGCCAAACCATCGCCCGGGATGAGGCGGCGTCAAGAGCCGCCGATGCCGACTCCGTGTTGACGACGATGGCCGACAGCCAGTCCAGCCTCAATCAACAACGAGTCACTCTTGACGACACCAAGAGGTCCAAACGGCAGGACATCGATGCCGGTCAAGGACTGCTCGAGGACGGGGAGCAGCAGCTCGAGTCCCAGGAGCAAACGATCCAGGGCATTCAGACCAACAATGACGAGATGGTCTCGCTGGTCGCCGAAGGGGAAGCCCAGATCGACGGGTTAGAGCAAGCAGCCGAGGGCGCCGGCCAGGAGGTCGACGGGGCCAGCCAGCAGCTGGGCGCCTCTCAGCAGCAATTGCAGGCAGCTCAGGCTCAGACCCTGGGGGGACCGCCCGGGTTGACCCTCGTAGGTCAGGCCATCAATGCCCAGCGGCAGCAAGCCGTCAGCGCCGCTCAGGCTCAAGTTCGCCAGGCGGAAGAGCGACTGGAAACGGCCCGACAGAGAGAAAAACAAACCCAGCAGCAACTGGAAGAGCAGCGCTCGGTCAATCAGCAGCGGCGCCAGCAGCTAACCGGCATTGAAGCCGACTATCAAGAGGCTATCAATCAGAGACAATTAGGAGCTCAGCAACAAAGCGACAATCGGGCAGCTCTCCAAGACAATCTGGACCTCATGAGAGACCTGGGCGACCAGACCCGAGTGGTTCACACCCAGGCTCAGGAGGTCGAAGCCAACGCCCGGGTGGCCCGCATTTCCAGGGGACGGAACCTCGCCAACGCCTCCTCGGCCGCCCGCAACGTCG
>CAYRFU010000327.1:0-4143 GCA_964423525.1 uncultured Burkholderiales bacterium
CCGACCACCGTGGGCATCACCACGCTGTCTTTCGGGTGGCCCAGGGTCGAACCTACGTGGCCGTCTGCTCCCAGCGTGATCTCTACGCTCGATTCTCCAGCCGTGGCGCCGCTCACCGGGCCGCTCAGGCTCACGCCCGCCAGACCGGCCACCGCGTCCGCGTCATCAAAGAATAGTCAGTCCCCGCTTTAGTTGGCCAGGATGCCACCGATAATCAGTCCACCCAGGAAACCCCCCAGAAACTCTTCAGCCCCGTTGCGCTGAGGTCCACCGTAATAGTGATGAGGAACACGAGGCACGACGTGGTAATCGTGATGGATAACGTAACCGTTCTTGGTGATAATGTGCTGGCCGTTGCAGCTGTTAAAACTCTCCTGAATGGTATGGGCACCCCAACCGTCGTAAACCACGCTGGTGGAAGTCGAGATGCCACACGGCTGGTGAGCTTGGGCTGGGGTGGCCCCGAGGCCGAGAGCTACAGCCCCAAGACCGATAGCGGCGGCCACCATCCCTTTCTTGGAAAGGCCTGACTTCTCGCTTGTCTCGGCCTGAAGTTGAACCTCGTCGACCGGGGTGGAAACCTCTTCGACCGTCTGAGTGACCTGGGCGCCTGGAGGCGCACTCTTCGAAGTGATGCCAGTTGGAATGGAATTGGGAGCGACGAACACGCTGCACCTCCTGTGGTGGGTTGAGTGTCCCTACACTACGCCAGACCGGCCGTTGAGGCGTGGACAAGTTGTTAAAATGCAACCGAGGCGAGATGTTAAAGAGACTCCCCAAAATGGGCGCCTCGTCTCCCTTATGCTAGAGCCATGATCGGAAAAACCAGCTCACCGTGCCGGCCCGGGGAACTGCTAGTGCGCCTTCGCCCAGGTCACCAACTGGCCACCGAGGACTTCCTTGACCATCACCAGCTCGACCTGCTCGATCGTTTTCTTTTACCGGGTCCGGCCTCGGGCAGCGAAATCCTCCACCTCAAGCTCCCACCCGACCAGGAACTCAGTCAGGCCCAAGCCGCTCTTGAGCAAGATCCTCGCGTGGCCTATGCTGCCACCAACGATATCCTCGAGAGCTTCTCCCAGGTCTTCCCCAACGATTTCGATGATAGGCTTTGGGGAATCCGCCAGGCCGGCGGGCCTGAAAGTTGGACCATCACGACCGGGGACCGCGACCAGGCCCCCCTGGTGGCCATTATCGATTCAGGAGTGGACTATACCCACCCCGACCTGGCCGCCAACGTGTGGCGTAACCCTAACGAAACCCTAAACGGCCAGGACGACGACGGCAACGGCGTCATCGACGACCTTCACGGTTTTAACGCCGCCGACCAGAACGGTGACCCGATGGACAGCGGCTCCCACGGCACCCACGTGGCCGGCACCATCGCTGCCGTGGGCAACAACGGACTAGGGGTGGTGGGGATGGCCTGGCAAGCCCAAATGATGCCGATCAAGTTTCTGTCGGGAGGGTTTGGCACGACAGCCGCCGCCATCGCCGGCCTCCTTTACGCCGAAGCGATGGGCGCTCGTATCACCAGCAATTCCTGGGGTGGAGGGAGCTACAACCAGGCCCTGGTCGACACCCTGGCTTCCAGTTCCGCCCTCCACATCTGCGCCGCGGGCAATTCGGGCAACGACTCCGACGTGCAGCCCCTCTATCCGGCAGCCTACGACCTGCCCAACATCGTCTCGGTGGCGGCCACCGATCGGGACGACCAGTTGGCCCCCTTCTCGAACTACGGAGCCGAGTCCGTCGACCTGGCCGCCCCCGGAGTGGGCATCTACTCCACCGTCCCCGACCAGAGCTACTCCTCCAAAAGCGGCACCTCGATGGCCACTCCTCACGTCACCGGGGTGGCCAGCCTGATCCTGGAGCGCTTTCCCGAGCTCGACAACCAGCAACTTAAAGATCGCCTGATGTTGGCCACCGACCGCCTTTCCCATCTCGAGGGAAAAGTGCAAAGCGGCGGCCGTCTCAACGCCTGGAAGGCCCTTCAGGAGGATGCCGTCCCTCCAGCTGCTCCCCTTCTCTTGGAGGCTACAACGGTCGGCTCCGACCACGTCGATCTGCGTTGGCTTGCCCCCGGAGATGACGGTTTTTCCGGTCAGGCGGCGGCCTACGAACTCCGCTATGGTGAGCAGCCCCTCAACGAGGAGAACTTCCAGCAAGCGGCCGGTCTCCCCCTGGACCCGCCCCAGCTAGCTGGCCGTTGGGAGCGATTCCGCCTGCCCATCCTGCCTTCGGGGCGCGAAAGGCGACTCCATCTTGGCCTGCGGGCCGTCGACAAGGTGGGCAACCGGGGCCCCATCACCTCCCTCCAAGCCGACCTTCCGGCTGCTCAGGTCGCCTTCGAAGACGAGGGTCACAACAGCCACCTCTGGCTAGCTGAGGGCCAGTGGGGCCAAAAGCCCGTTCCCGGGCGGGGCCTGGTCTGGAGCGACAGTCCCGAGGGACTCTACCGACCAGACGCCGATGACAGCCTGACCTCCCGGCCCTTCAGTCTGGAGGGGTTTGAGAATCCCGTCCTGGCCTTCGACTGTCGCTACGACCTGGAGATCACCTTTGACAAAGTCCATCTCGAAGTGTCCCCTGACGGCCAGTCCTGGACCACCGTTGACAGCTTCAACCGCCTGGCCGGCTGGCATCGACCCAGCTATCGTCTGGCCGACTGGGCCGGGGAACCGGCCATAGCACTGCGTTTCCGGCTGGTGAGTGATGGCGATGTCCAGAAGACTGGGTTTGAGTTTGACAATCTGGTGGTGACAGAAAGCAGGGAGCCTCGGTCTTGACGGGCAACCGATTCCGATGACAAACGTAGAGGCTCAGATGCTCTCTACCCTCGAGGTCCTTCATTACTGCGAACGGTTTCGCGGCAAACTTTTCAGCTTCTTCTTTGAGCGGGCTGAGGATGCTCGCGAACTGCTGACCGACCTTCGGGTCATGCATGCAGCCCGGATTCGCCAGATCCTTTTTACTCCCGCCGACGAAGAACTCGAGCGAAGGCTCGAACTCTGGAACCGAGCCGGCTCGAACTTCCGGGTCATCCGGGCCGAACCGTTCCAACTCCGCACGGCTGCCTTTATCGGACAACTCCATAAGGAGCTAGCCGAGCAGGCGGTGCCGGTGATCACTCTCCCTCACACCAGCCAGGAGCTCGAGCGCGCCGTCATGCACTGTTGCGTCGCCCTGGGAGCGGAGAAGGTCTTCTTCCCGGGCGCGGTGGGTCGCCTCGTGCTGGGTGGCAAGCCCCGCTCCTATCCCACCGCCAGCGAGCTTCGCCAAGCCCTGGAGGAGGGCGTTGAGCTAAATCTCTCGCGCGAGCGGGCCCTTTTTCTGTTGGAACAGCAAGACCAGTACCCCATCGAGATCGTGCTGGTCGAGGCAAGAGCAGGGGCTTCCTATGAGGAGGTCTTCACCCATAGCGGCTCGGGCACTTTGTTCACCCGCGACTACCCCAACGAGTTGCGCCAGGCCACCGAGGAGGACGTCAGAGACATCGTGGCCATGATGGCCCCTTACGTTCAAGAGGGTAGCCTACGACCCGTTTCAGAACAGCAACTCCTCGAGCTGATCCCCTCTTTTCTGATCTATTCAGTCAACGGTCAGATCGTGGCTGCCGCCGCCGTTCTCGACTACACTGACAGTTACGAGATCGGCAAACTTTGCACCCTACCGCGTTACCAGGCCCGGGGCCGGGCTCGCGATCTGGTGCGGGCAGTTCTCAACCGGGCTCGCGACCAGGGCAAGACCTTCGTCTTTGCTCTCACCATTCACGACTACGTCGGCCAGTTCTTCGAGCGACTCGGTTTTCACGAGGTCGACCGCGCCGTTCTCCCTGAACAGTGGCGCCAAAGCTATGACCTCAGTCGCCCTTCTCGCGCTTACCGCCACCTCTTGAAAAAGTAAGCGGACCCGCCCGAGGTTACACGCGAAAAAACCCTATACGACACGGCTAAGCCCGGTAGTCAGCCGCCCAGGTGTCAACCTGGCCCACCGAAGGGCGGCGTTCCCCCACCTGGTAAGTCACCTTGCGAGCCTTCAAGGAGTCGAGTTCGGCCGCTTGCCCAACCATCGCCTCCCCAGCGCGAGCCGTCTAAACCACCGAGCCAGCCCGGGTTTCCAGCACCCCGTCTACAGAAAGCT
>CAYRFU010000327.1:4153-7743 GCA_964423525.1 uncultured Burkholderiales bacterium
CCCCGCCGAACCCAGGCCCAACCTAGCCCCGGGCTGCAGCTCAAGCCCCCCATCAATCCGAATCTCGCCAACCGAAGAACCGGTGCACAAGCGAGCAGACCCCGCTTGCGCCTTCACGACCCAGGCCTCCCGCTCAACCTGCAGAAGGCCCTGGGTAGAGAGCTCACCCACCACCGACCCGCCCTGGGAGTCGACCGCGAAGACCTCACTCCCAGCGTCCATCACCAGTTGACCCGACCCCCCGATATCGACCAGCTGAGCTTGGGCCTGAGGGCGCAAATGCACTAAGCGTTGAGAGCTGACCAGGTCAACCTGAACACCCTGAGCCAGCTCGACCCCGTCGTGGGCGTAGACCTGGGCCGCTTCACTTCCAGCCCTCAGTTCAACCCGGTCCTTTCCAGACGACACTTTCCCATCGATCCTGACACCCTCCACCCGGATCCCCTTCTTCCATTCGACGTCGCCTTGGATATCTTTGGTGACCACTAGGCTACCCTGACGGTCGCGGTAAGTGGCGGTCAGTCCGATAGCGTGACAGAGGTTGTGAAGGTGATGCAGCATGGATGGCTCCTTAAGTTTCATGAGCCTAGAAGAACAACAGGGTCTGAAAGATTTTTGAAACCTGACATTCAAAATTTTTTCAGGGCCGCAGTCTAAGGCAAGAGCATGACAACCAATCCGATCATCTTATCGAACCTGCTGAAGAGCCGCACCGTGGTAAGAGGCCAGACTGACCCATCCAAGCTTGCCGCCTACGACCGTTTTGTAGCCGACCTGATTGGAGAGGAAGGTCCACTCCAGCTCGAACTCCCACCGGAACTTGACTGGAGCGACCTCCGAGAAGGCCCCCCTAGTGAGGCGGAGACCTTCCGGGAGGAAAGGATCGACGAAGCGATCGCGGGCGGCCACCACAAACTTCTGAGACCCCTTCTGGTGGTGCCGGCCGAAATCCAAAGCCAGCAAGGACTGCTCGATTATCTGGCTGACGAGCGAAATCGCCAACTGCTGGCGGGGACCGCTCAGTCGTTGGCCGGTGTTGGCCTGGCCATGACGGGCTTGGGATTGGTCCTGGCTGGAGGGGTTACCGGTCCCCACTGGTTGGAGCTAACCGGTGGCCTTGTCTCCAGCGGAGTCGGGTCCGGGCAGATGGGCGGGGGCTTCGAGAAAGTCTGCCAGGGAATCGAGTGCCAGAAAGCGCGGGAATTTCTGACCGAAACGGAGTAGCAGGCCGAGCCGGGGTCAGGCCGAAATCTGTGACCAGATGATACCCCTCTACAGGCCCTGGCTTGGGTCCGAAGAAGCCGAGGCTGTCAAAGCTCCCCTGGCCACGGGATGGCTCACTCAAGGCCCCGAGGTCGAGGCCTTCGAAGCGGAATTTGCCGCCTACGTCGGTTCCCGCCAGGCTGTGGCCGTGGCCAACGGAACAGCCGCTCTCCACCTGGCCCTGATGGTGGCCGGGGTCGGCCCTGGTGACGAGGTGGTCACCGTCAGCCACTCCTTCATCGCTACCGCCAATGCTGTCCGCTATCTGGGTGCCCGACCCGTCTTCGCCGACATCGAGCCGGATACGCTCAACCTCTGTCCTCGCTCCGTGGAGGCTTGCCTCAGCCCTAAGACCCGAGTCGTGCTGGCTGTCCATCAGTTCGGAATGCCCTGCAACCTACCCGCTCTCCAGAGCCTCTGCCAAAGGAAAGGGATAGCCCTCATCGAGGATGCGGCCTGCGCCGTGGGAAGTGAGTTTCAGGGCCAAAAAATCGGGCGTCCCCATGGTTTGATGGCTTGCTTCTCATTTCATCCCCGCAAACTGCTGACCACCGGTGAAGGGGGCATGATCACCACGGCCGACCCCGAGCTGGCTGCTCGCTTGCGCTGTTTGCGCCAGCATGGGATGGACCGCTCGGCTCGAGAGCGCCACGCAGGGGGCGCAAGCCTCGACTTCGTGGAAGTGGGCTACAACTACCGGATGTCGGATCTCTGCGCCGCCATTGGACGCGTTCAACTGGCCCGCCTGGACCAGCTTTTGAAGCGACGCCGGGCCCAGACCAAGCTCTACCAAAGCTTGTTGTCACCCTTTCAGAAAGAAACTGAAGGGGCCCTCAGCAACCGCCAGAGCCTGGCCCTCCATCTGGAGTTGGAGTCCCAGCCATTACTGGACTACGCTCGCGAGCGCGGAGTGGCTCTAGGGGGAGGGATCCTCAACGCCCACCAGTCGGCTGCCTATGCCCAGCGGCAGTGGGGCTGCGAAGCCCCGGTTTGCGACTGTGAAAAGGGCCGCTGCCAGAGATTGTCAGCCAGTGAAAGAGCCCGCCGTCAGACCGCCCTGCTGCCCCTCTATCACGACCTGACCGACGACGACATCGGTCAAGTGGCCCAGGTCATTACGGACTTTGCCAGGATTGAGACCTCCTGAAAAGCAAAAGCGAGTCACCCGACAGCTAGCGGTTTTGAAGGTGAGTTCCTTTTGCTGACCCAGGAAGTTCTCGAAAGCGATCTTGACCCGGTTCGTCCCGGGTTCGAGTGGCGGAAAGACCACCAAGCCCTCAGCCGAGCGACCCGGCTTAAGGGGCTGCTCCCTGCCTCATCCAACAAGAAAAGATGGGTGTCGAGACCGGTAAAGGACAGTTCCTGCCAGATTCTTTTGCGAGCATAAATCTTCGCCTACCCTGTCTACCTGATCTGGGGTTCTCCTGCGATGTCTTTGACGGTTCTTTCGACCGTGCTATAATCTCCTTGTGTTTGGCCTGGATCCCCATGAACGTTATACTTACGAGCATTACCGCTTGCTCCCCGAGGGAGATCGTCGCGAATTGATAGAAGGTCAGCTTCTCGTGACGCCAGCCCCCTCCGAAAAGCACCAACGCTTGATTTCCCGCCTCGCTGCCCAGTTGTTCCCCTTTCTGTCCAACAACCCGTGTGGCCAACTCTACTTTTCTCCGTTTGATGTAATTTTGGATGACAATAATGTGGTGCAGCCCGATATCGTCTTTGTTTTAAACGAGAATAAGACTTGCCTCCACGCCGACGGTTTGAGGGGAGCCCCGGATCTGGTGGTCGAGGTTCATTCGCCGTCCACTCGCAGCCGAGACTTGATCTACAAAAGAAAGCTTTACTATCAGTTCGGGGTGCGAGAACTCTGGTTTGTCGATCCGGAGGCAGACTCCCTGACGCTGCTGGTTCGCGGAGCCACGGATTTTCAAGATGGGATGAACTCTAGTCTCTTGCCCGGCTTCGCTCCTGATTTAGAGAAGCTTTTCAGCCCACTTTAGTCCCGCGAAGCTTCTTGTGCCGGCCGACGGCGGTGTCGAGCCGATAGCTGAGCTGGAACTGAAGACTGGGCGCTCGCTCACCTGTATCCTCATTCAGATGGCCTTTCTGATACCAATCCCGCCAGCGACGGATGGTCCGGAGGGACGCCTTCCTATCGCCGTCTGAGAACTTATGGATAGGAACTCGGTCGGGGAGGAAGCTTGCTCACCTTTGGCATCAGGGGCAGAAGTTCTTCGCGCTAAGCCCTCAAGTTCTATGGCCACGCCCACTCGGCGGAGCGTGCTCCATCGCCACGCTGGAAACTCGGGTCGAACGGGCCAGTT
>CAYRFU010000328.1:0-7708 GCA_964423525.1 uncultured Burkholderiales bacterium
TCAACCAAAGGAAAGAAAGCAGTGACGGTCGTCGCTGATTGTCAACACGCCCTAGTTTTAACGACTCTTTCAGGCTCGAAAAGTAGTCTAGTCGCCGGAGGACTGAGCGAGCTTGATCTGTCGATCTTCAGATTGCTCGAGCCGTGTTCGACAGTTTGGCTATCTTCGTAGGGTCGAAGACCTCACTCAAGCCGAAACTGAGACCACGGTTTTTGAGCCGGCCGAACACCTCGAGGCCGACGAAAGAATTAACCGGGCGGTAGCTATCCTGGTCGATGAAGACGTGATTACTCCAGAGCTGTTTGAGTCGATCTCAGAAGCGGCTTCCAAAATCAAGCTCGATAGCTCCATCAAGCCGGCTCAGTGGCGCAAGATGGCCGAAGAGCTTCGCCAAGAAGGACACCTCAACTCCGATTACATGAAAGACGTCAAACGGTTCGCCGCCGACGTCCGCTCCTATCACAGTCAGCTCCATCGAGATTTTCGCGAGGCCGACTACGAAGACGAGACGATCAACCGGGAACTTGAGAACGTCCACGTCTTCCTGCAAGAATTCGAGCAGCCCCGACGCCGTTATCTTGAAGCGGCTTCCCAAGTTGCCTTGGAGGCGGTGGCAGGGGCCTCGTTTGGACCCGGGGCCGCCGTGGCTGCCTATGTGGCCTGGTCCCAGCCTAGTCAGGCTGAAATCGATAACTTGTTAGTGGAGCTAGAGGCCCTCAGGGCGGGTCGCAGCGATCTGATTCTGGGTGGCAACAAGGTTGAGGCCGTTCATCAAGAGGAGCTGTGGCAGGCCATGAACGGATTACTGGATGAGGCTATCGAGTCGGCCAAGGCCGGGCAACCGGTTGAGATCAACGCCCAATATTTTGAACTCACCAGCGATGAATTCGTGGGGAAATTGGCTGAAGCTGCTCAGGCAGGCTGCAAGCTTCGAGTCAATATCGACCCCTCTCGCCCGCGCACGGGCGGCGTTTACGGAATGAGTGTGGATGATGGTCCCCGAAAGATGCGAGCTCTCCTCCAGCTTGCTAGCCTGGAAGGCGCCGACGTGGGAGTTTCCGTCTTCCCGGTCCACCGGGAGTTGGGGAGCCTGAGCCGTTTGATGCACCGAAAAATGCTCCGGGTGGGCGACAGAGTGTTACTCAGCGGCATGAACGCTAACAAAGGCTCGGGCGAGAATGTGGACGCCGGCTACATCATTGAAGGGCCGGCTGCCCGTCGGCTTACGGAGATCTTCTCGCGCGATGTGGGCACGTCGGTTGGGGCCAGTCCCGTGGATGTCTTTGGAGAAGCCGCCATGGGTAAGGTTCTTGAGGGAGATGTCTCTCTCACCGCTTTTGGTATGGCTCACCTGTTGGACGCTTTGGCCGGGCCCAGTCCGGCTGGCCGGGAACTGCATCACGACCCTCCCTACTCCCTCTTGAGTGAGATGGCCGAGCAAGCCGGCTACCATTTTCCTGAGCTCTTTGCTCTTCCTGAAGAGGAGCTTCAGACCAAGATCGACTCCGCCTCAACGAGGCGTAAAACTCTTCCTCTCAGTGACACCGGTAAGGCGGCTTTTGCCGAGATGGCCAACAAAGTCTTTTCCGTCACCAACGATCGAAACAATGTCGAGAGGTTACGCGACATCAAGCCCCCGGAGGGTCGTGAGGTCGGCCGCACTCGGGTTGGCATCGCGGACCTTCCGGCGGAGCGGGAAGCTTTGATGCTTCACTCTATTTCAGAGGCCGAAGAATTCGTCTATATTCCCGCCTTCGTGCTGACCCGGGCGGTGGCCCGGGCTTTGGCCGCCCGCAGCGAAGAGCTCAAGACCCAGGGCAAGAAACTGGACGTTAAGGTGATTGTCGATTCGGGTATCTATCCCTTTGGGGGCACTCCCAATTCATACGGAGTGCTAGCCCTCGAGAACGCCGACCTACCTGTTCGCTGGTCTTTGCTGGCCCGGACGACCCCGACTCACGACCGCAAGATCCACGCCAAGCAGATCATTACCGACAAGATGGAGTTTTTCGGGAGCACCAACCTTTCTCAGGCCGGTATGCAAGAGAACTGGGAACTGAGCGGGGTGGTCTTTTTCGACCCGGAGGATGACCAATCGATGGCTGAACGTCAGGAGAGCGTCGATGACTTCATGACCCTCTGGAACCGGGAATCGTTCAGTCTCGACACCCGCAAAGTGGCCCTAAAAAGGCTCCCGGTCTGCGAGACCCGCGATTGCGATATGCGCCGTGAGGAGGCTCGCCACAGCGCCATCAAATCACTGCTGGCGCGCATCCGAATTTTCGAGCGGGAAAGTGCTGAGTGGATGCAGACAAAGATTCAAGAGCCTGAAGTGGCCCAGCTGGTCGAACAGAATCGCACGGCAGGCTTGGCCGAAGGGTATGCCGTTTTGGAAGCGGTTCGGACGGCCATTGGAGAAGAGGAGTTCTATCGTCATCTGAGTTCACTGGAATCGATGACCAAGCTCCGGAGTTTGCGACGCTACGGTTAGAAACCCTAGAGGGACTGGATGATTTGTACGGTGGGCATAATGGCGGCCAGCACAACGAAGCCGACCAACCGACCCATCACCACCATAATCATCGGTTCCAGCAACGAGGTTACCGTCTCGACGGCAAGACTAATATCTTCCTCCAATAGTTCGGCTGCGTAGCGCAGCATGGTCGGCAACTCGCCCGCTTCTTCGCCAGCGTGAAGCAAAGCGATCACGACCGGAGGAGCGACTTGCTCTTTCTTGAGGGCGTGAGAAAACATCTCCCCTTCCATCATCGCTCGACCAACCTCGTCGAGGCGGCTCTTGAGGGCCAGTTGGCCAAGGAGGTCGAGGCTCGCCTGAGGGCTTCAAGAACGGTCAACCCAGCTTCGATCAAGGTCACAAATCCGAGCAGGAACCGGCAGCTCTCGAATTTGAAGATCAAATCACCGATCACGGGAACGGTGAGCGCGAAGGTGTCGAATCGCAGCCTGAGCCCTTGGTTGGTTCGCCACCAACGAAGAATCTCGGGACGCAAGAACCATCCAGCGATGAGGGTCACGGCCACCACCCAGCTCAACACCGAGGAGCCCTGTCGGGTCATCATCAACAGCCTCGTCGCCAAAGGCAACTCGATGGCCATTTCCAGAAAGAAGTCCTCTAGAGTCGGGAGGAGGAATGTCAAAAATCCGTAGATAGACCCCAGCGAGATCACCAACAAGACGCCAGGGTAGGTCAGTGAGGCGATCACTCGTTGACGGATTTCGGTGCTTCGCTCGAGGCGGTCGGCCAAGCGTTCGAGCACGACTGCCAATCGGCCCGAGGATTCGCCTGTGGTGACCGCTGCGCAGAACGACTGGTCGAAAGCCCGAGGGTGTCGCGAAAAGGCTTTGCCGAGGGAAATACCCCGTTCGATGTCTCGCACCACCAGGGTGAGGGCATCACCGAGTGGGCCGTCGTCGCCTTCGGCCAGAAAGTCGAGAGCTCGATGAATGGCCACGCCGGAACTGACCATGACAGACAGTTGGCGTGTGGCCCGAGCTTCGTTGGCCTTCAAAGGTCATTGTGACGACCACTTGCTTAAGGCTGTCGCTCAAATCTTCAAGCACTTGAGTCTCAAGCTGATACTGTTTGGTAGTCGTCTGTCCATCGACGCTTCTTTCCATCGCTACCACTCGAGTTCCGACCCCCGTTTCAAGTTCGGCGAAGCCGTGACAAGCCTCGGCTATCTGAGTTCACTAGCCGGATTCGCTCACCAAGACCCAGCCCGCCCTGGCGGGAGAGACCCGCCCTCGGACAGACTCGTCATATTGAATAACGTTTCGCGAAGTGGGTCCGAAAGCTCCATCTAAAGCGAAGTAGCGGTCGGTAATGATAGATCCATAGAAATTGTTTCGTGAAACCCGCACCGTTGCCATAGAAACGGCTGTCGCCACCAACACCGAAAATCTGGAGGTTCCACGGTGTGGGCGCTCCCGTAGTGGGGATATTGGCACGACCTCCCAAAATCGAGGTGAAATAGTTGACGTAAATCAAGCAGGGGAGGGAGCTGCTGCCAACCAGTTCGAGGGTTGCCTGGCTCATATGAAACTCTCGAAAGCTATAGGTCTCACCCCGCTCGAGTTGAATCACTCCTCCGGTAGGGACTCGCACGATTGGGTAGTCACCTGGCGGGAGATAGCCGGAGCGAGTCTGAGTTATGGTATCTGACACTCCGAACGCGCTGGAGGGGTAATCGAAACGAAGCTTGGGAGCAAAGGAGTTGTCGGGGGTAACGGGGGGAAGTGTACTGCCCGTAGTGGTCAAGGCTGAAGTCCCGGCACTGTCGGTAAAGAAAAGCTGACCAAACAGTCGCGAGTCACGAAGGTCGATATCCTCGCCGAAGATTCTGACCGAACTGTTTTGATTGGCCGACGGCACGGCTAGAGGTCCGTCTCGTGGAATCAGGGTCGGGTCGATAGGAGGCACTGTCGCCAGGGGGTCGGTGTTGTAGCTCAAGAAGGTGTTGCCGAGGGAGTCGAAATCTTGGTAGCGGACATTCTGAAAAAGTGCGTGGTCAAAGATGATGTCTGGGCGCACAACTCGGACGTTGTCGGCTCCCCTAAAGCTTCCGGAAACGACCTCGCCCTTAATGATGGCCTGGGCCTGGAGGATGGCCTGGCCTCGCTGGAGAGTGAAGCCGCTTGCGGAGGTCGTGGCCACCGTGCTATCCCTATTGATGCCATCGATCCAGACGCGAAAACCCATCTGACCAGCAGGGTAGGGGAATTCTTCATGGGGCGACGCCTGAGTGGGGGCCCAGCTATCGTCGTTAGTGATGTAGTGGAGAGCCGTTTGGAGACCTGCCTGAATGAGATACCGGGCTTGGAGTTTCCGCTCAAGGTTGCGAGTGTCAGTAAAGTTCTGCCGGGTGACCAGGCCAGCCTCCGATCAAAGCCGCGCTAGCTGCTCCATAGAGGTTGACGTTATCTCGTTGGCGTAGAATCTCAGCTTGGCGACCTCCTGAAAGGAGTTCCTGCAATTTCGATTCTAGTCGGCCTGAGAATTTCGGGTCCCCCCACAGCAAGCTGCCTTCTCCTAGAATGGCCGTGGTGCCCGGTGAGTAGATCTCACAAACGGCTGCCAGGCCAGCGGCCACCAGGTCAGCCGAGCGAGCGAGGAGCCTCTCGGCCACTTGCTGAGCCTCACCCTGCCCACTTTCCCTCAGTTCTACCAGTTGAGCACTGCCTCGCTCTGGGTCGAGGACGCCCGGCAAGATCTGATCGAAGAGAAAAGGGAGATAGTGGCCTGAAACGGCTTTCTCGAAACGCTGTTGACCCGGAGTCTGGGTGGAGGCGTCAAGAGCATCGTCAAACTCACTCAGGTAGGGAGGATGGAAGTTCCCAGATTCGAGGTTAACCAACATTTCGGGATAGGACCAATCAGGGACCTTCGAGACCTCCGAGAAGACTCCGGCCATATTCGTTCCCGTACCGACGATCAAGCCGATGTAGCGGGTCTCAAAGCGGGCTTGAGCCTCAAACAGCGCACCTCCCAGGAGACTGGCCACTGTGTCGTTGAGAACGGTCACATCACTGGCCCGAACCTCCTGGCGGGCTAGAGCCTCCACGAGTCTTTTCCCCACCAGGGTCCCTTCAACTCCCTCGATCTCAAGACCCTTCGTCCATCGGACCAAGCGCGCGTCTCGGCTCGGAAGAACCTCGCTCGGATAGGAGAAGCAGTAGCCGAGGGGGGCGTTGGCTGGGACTTCAAGTTGGGCTAGGAGTTCAGCCTGGACCTGAAAAAACTGGTCGCCATGGAGTGCGTCGGGACCTCGACCCGGCACTTTCTTGCCTACCGGGCCCTGGAGCACCTCGTGCTGGTCGCCGAGCCTGACGACCGACGCTCGCATGTTGGTTCCGCCTGTGTCCATGACCAGAGCCACGCCGGACTGGGCTTCTCGGGGAAGGGGCAGATAGGTGGGGAGGGCCTGGATTTCCTGGCCCGAGGAGTTCAGTCCCTCTTCTATCCGTTGACGAAGGCAGTCGCGAATCTCAAAGAGTTGGGCCCGGTCGAGAACGAGTGCCTGGCTCAAGCTGCCGAGGCCTCTTGGGCGCTTTGCTCCCGCCACCAACGTTGACCCTCCTCGGGCAAGGTGTAGATCGGGTCGTAATATTCATAGCGCGCTGCCAGAGCCTCGGGATCGTTCAGCTCGATACTCGTACGATAGTTTTTAGACCAGTAAGAGATGCCTTTCTGGCGGTCATACTCGGCGATCTGATGAACCCAACGTTTGCCCACGAAGGGCACGTCGCAAAGGAGGCGTGGGGTGGCGTACCCGGGCAGATAACCCATAATATCGTGTTGAAGTTGTTGGGCCTCGTAAACCGACAGGCGCCAGTGTTCGGAGTTGGGGATCATGTCGCACATGTAGAAGTAGTAGGGCATGATGTGGGCTTTGTCGAGAAGCGTGAAGCAGAGGTCGAGCAGATCCTTGGAGGTGGTGTTCACCCCTCTCAGCAGCACACCCTGATTGCGCACGTCTCGGAATCCCATGTGGAGCAAAAGTTCGACCGCTTCGGCCACCAGGGGAGTGAGCTGATTGGCGTGGTTGACGTGGGTGTGGAGAGCCAGGTCGACGTCGTGCTTTCGAGCCAGTTTGGCTAGTCGCTCCATGCATCGGAGCACCTTGCCCTGAAGGAAGTGCTGAGGGATTCCCATCAGTCCTTTGGACGCCAGTCGGATATCTTTGATGTGAGGGATCTTGATGAGAGCGGACACAAAGTGCTCCACGGCTTCAGGAGGAAGATTGGCGATATCGCCTCCCGACACCACTACGTCACGGACGCTCGGGGTCTGTTCGAGATATTCCAGGATCAGCTGGTGGCGATCTTTCTGTTTGATCTCAAAGCGAAGCTTCTTGACCTGGGGCGTGTCCTTGCCCACCAGGTCCATCCGCGTGCAGTGCCCGCAATATTGAGGGCAGGTGGTCAAAAGCTCGGCCAAGACCTTAGTCGGGTAGCGGTGGGTGAGTCCTTCCACCACCCACATATCTGCCTCGTGCAGGCTGTCTCGTGAGGCTTTGGGGTGGTTGGGCCAATCCTGGCGACGGTCTTCCAAAGCGGGTAACATGTAATGACGGATCGGGTCGGTCCAGAGATCGTCCACGTTCATCGTATTGAGCATCTGGGGAGGGATGAGTAAAGACATGGTGGCCCGCTGCTGCATGTCTTGCTCGATGCTTTTCATCAACGTGTCCGGGATCAACTCGCCGAAGACGTCTTTAAGCTCGCGCAAATTCTTAACTGTATTCTTACGTTGCCAGACGGCATCTTCCCACTCGTCGGAGGTCACGTTCTTATAGCCTGGGAGTCGAGTCCAGTCGGGTTCAACGAAAAGGGTCTTGAGGGGGTACTGGTAAGGCTGCTCGTAGCGCGAAATTTCTTTAGCCGGAGTATGGTCGGTTGAGAAGCTTTTGGTCATTGTTGGTCCTAACTGGGTGCACAAAAAACGCAGCCCGGTTCGGGGTGCGCTTTCTAGCCTGTGAGGAAGAGTCCCTACTCGGCCGGAGTCTTAGCCTCGGCCTCTTCTTCTTCGTTTCCACCCTCTTCTTCTTCGGTCGAGGCGGCCTCGGCGGGTGCTTCGCCTTCTTTCATTTCGAAGACGAGCTCATCCTTGTCTTTGTCGAAGTCGACCAGGATGCTGGTTCCCTCCGGGACTTTGCCGCGGATGAACTCCTCGGCCAAGGGGTCTTCC
>CAYRFU010000329.1:0-7679 GCA_964423525.1 uncultured Burkholderiales bacterium
CCGTGAGCTCAGTGGCCTCCGTGTTATAACCCTTCTTCCTCGGCCAGTCGAATGTCAACAGGCCCTCTAGGCGTTCCAGAACTACTCCCAGTTCAAACGGGCGGC
The DNA here is from genome assembly GCA_964423525.1 of uncultured Burkholderiales bacterium. Lineage (GTDB taxonomy): Bacteria > Vulcanimicrobiota > Xenobia > Xenobiales > JADMJV01 > CAYRFU01. Next base: position 106 of record CAYRFU010000329.1, read on the forward strand.
CATCAGGATACCGAGGGCCGACTTCGCATCACCTAGTTGGCCCACCAGGGCCAGGTCGAGCGCCTCGTCACGAGTGACGAACATCAGCTCCAGGAACTCACCATCGTCCCACTGAGGCTCACCCAGAACCGCTTCGGTAGCGAGATAGAGGGTCAGCTTCTCATCGCAAAAGCCAGGGGAGAGGTAAAAATCGATCAAGCGACGGATCTGGCCGCTCTGAAACCCTACCTCCTCCCGGAGTTCTCGCAGAATAGCCGCATCAGGATCTTCCCCACCGTCAAGCTTGCCGGCCGGAATCTCAAGCAGAGGCGCCTCAACAGCTTTGCGATACTGGCGAACCAAAACGACCCGTTGCTCGGTAGTTAACACAACAGCGCAGACCGCACCAGGGTGAAAAATCAGTTCTCGCTGACTTCTTGAGCCGTCCTCCAACTCCACCTCGTGCACTTCAAGGCGCAGAAGGCCTCCCTGAAAAACACAGTCGCGGTCGAGCGTTTTCTCTGGAGTCACGAGCGGCTCAGAATAACAAAGCGCCCGTCATGAAGCCGGCCATCCCGAAACCCAGGTTCTGCAGTAACCCGAGCCCGACCATACCCATGCTCATCCGCTGGCTCGCCCGAACCATATCCATCGGGTCGTGGAAGCCACCACCCATGGGATCATGGAAGCCTCCCGGCCCCGGGAAAGGCCTCATGATTGAGGGTGGTTCCATGCCAGGGTAGAAGCCGAAGGAGTCGTTCTGTTGAGGGTGAGAGTTGGGCCCGAAGTTCTCGGTATATTGAGGACCACCCCAGGCTCCGCCCATATTCATGCTTTGAGGCGGCCGGTTGCCCCTTCCAGATAGGCGATCCATCAGATTTCCGAACCAACCTTGGGGAATGGCTTCTTGGGGTTGGCCAGGTCGGTTTTCAAAAGGGTTCATGCCCGAGTCCTTCATCTCGACACCGGGGGTCGCAAGACGGGCATAACCGGTGGTCGGGATGGGATAGGGCAGCTCTCTTACGGGGATACTGCTACCCTCAACCCTGATTCGGTCGGGCTGCTCGAAGTGGATTCGGGAGCCCGGCGTCCCGCCCTGTTTGCCCAGGTCCGGGTTGACTTGATGCATATGGAAGAAACGGCCCTGGGGGGTGTTTTCTTCCATGAAAGTTTGGATAGCTCCGTCAGGCTTGATATACTGCTTGACATCTCCCCGAGCACTTTCAACAGCGAAGTCATTACTTTCTGAGAACATGGTGTAACGCTTCCCGTCGGCTCCGGTGACGGTGAACTTCATCTCTTCAGGACGCCCTGGGGGTCGGTGACTCTCCTGGTGAATTCTCTGGAGTTCCTGACCTGTACCGTCAATGGCCGCCAGGCCGCCCGGCCCGTACATCAACTTGATTCCACCAGCGTTGGGGGGTAACGAAATCACCTTTGTCCCGTCAGCCAAATCGGATCGCGTGAGACCGTTCAAGGCAGGAATGGTGTCACCGGTCCGCGACCATCCGCTGGGACCAGCCTGCTGACTCTGAGCTGCGCCCGGGTTAGGGGGAGCCGCCTGGGGGGGCGCAACCGAAGCTTGGGCTTGAGGCTGCAGGGGTGTAGCGCCCACAGGTTCAGCCCTACCGGGGGTTGATGAAGGGTCAGGCCTAGCGGGTTCGGACGGAGGTTGGGGTCTTGGCGTAGCGGCTGGCTGGCCGAAATCGAGAAGCTCAAGGTCGATTTCTCCCCCGCTCGCGGAGCCTTGAGGACCAGGTTGCGCCGAGGGCTTCGGTTCGCCGGCGGGTATCCCACCCAGAGGCACGAGCAAAGGCCGTTCCACGGTGGTGTCTTGCGAGATCGGAAGCGAAACTTTGCCGTCTCGGAACTCGACTCCTTCAGCCGGAACCAACCTGTCGCCGTCGATGTTCCAGACGTCGCCCTGCTGATCGATCATCAGGGACCGCCGGCCTTCTGTAGTGACCCACTTACCGTCCTTCTGCTCTCTGGTAGAGGCAGCCACGTCGATGACTTGCGTGCCGTCGGCCCAGACAATCTGGGTCGTCTGGTCGTGCTTGTCGGTTATGGCCCAATCGAGGGTCTCGTAGTTGACCTCGACCTTGTTCCCCTGGGGGTCTTTGTAGCTAACGATTTTGTTCTCTTTGTCCTCTATGACGGTCAAAGCGCCGTCGCCTGGGCTGTAACCAGCAAGTTTGCCTTTTTCGTCTCGGAGGAGTTGCGTGCCATCGGGAAGCTCGATGGTAAATCCGTCATCGCCTCGGTCTGTTTGAGTGATTCCCGAATCGGAGCGATGTTTGAATGTGCCGGCGTCCAACCGAGAGGTTTCCACCCCCTCACGCTTCTCGACGGGGGCAACCGGGGGAGCCGAACTGGTCTCCGTTGGAGGGGCTACTGGGGCCCCTTCGTGTTCTTCTAAGGCTTTGGCGCGGGCAGCCCGGCCGTTCGTGGGCTGAAGGTTCAGGCTGAGCTGTTCGCCACCGCCGGGTACACTGGAAACGGACATATGAAAAAGCTTCTCCTACGAATCTCTACAAGTATAGACAACCCCCTGGAGGGAGTCAAACAGATGCAGGCATCGTTTTTTTAACATTTCGTCACTTTGTGAGAATTTAAGATCTTGGTAAACTTCAAGCAGGTCGGCTTCCTGATCGATATCACGCTCCGGCGCCAAAAGTAAAGGGGTTCGTCTCGCCTTCTCGGCCCGCTCCAAAGTCCTGGCAAGGACCTGGTCGGTGGACCAGGGGATGTCCTCGAACAGCTCAGGTGAAGGACGCTCCAGGCCCAGCAAGTAGTAGCCTCCATCCCGGCTTGGTCCGATCACGACCCGACCAGGCTTGAGAGCTTCAAAGGCTTGGCCATAGCGCTTCCCGGGTAGCTGAGGACAATCGGTGCCGAGAGCCAAGCAGCGGTCGTCAGGAAAGGCGGCGAAGGCGCCGGCTAGACGTTGGCCCAGGTCACCACGACTCTGAGGCCTGTAGAGATAGTCGGAGCCCAGCCAGTCGCGGAAACGTTGCTCAGACCAATCCGCGTGGTAACAAAGCGTCACCTCGTAGGAAGTGGTGCGGAGTTCTTCCAAAACACACTCGACACAACCTCGATAGAATCGGGCCGCCTCCTCGGCTCCAAGGTCGGCAGCCAGACGCGTCTTGACCCGACCAGGCTCAGGATATTTCAAAAAGACTAGAATCCGCTCGACCATTGATGAGACTGTTGGGAAGGGAGCGGGAGGGATCCTGCGGGAAGGGTAACCGGATGAGTGACGAGAGCGAACCGGTGGTGGCCGAGGTGCTCGAGGTGGAAGTCTGGCCCGAGGCAGCCGGAACTCGCCTCGATTGCTTTCTAGCCGACACCCTCGAATTCAGCCGAAGCCTCTTGCAGGATTGGATTAAAGAATCGAGGGTCTTGCTTGATGGCCGCCCCAGCAAATCGTCTGCTCGAGTGAAACCCGCTCAGCAGATCCTGATCGAGGTCCCTCCTTTGGAGCCGGCCGCTCCTCTTCCCGACCCCTCCATCTCTTTGGCCGTTGTTTTTGAAGACGAGCATCTGATGGTGATCAATAAGCAGCGCGGGTTGGTGGTTCATCCCACTACAGGTCACCCTGACAGAACTCTGGTCAATGCGCTGCTGGCCCACACCAACGACTGGTCTGGCATTCGGGGAGTCCAGATGCCCGGAATCGTCCATCGCCTAGACAAAGACACCACCGGACTGATCATGACGGCCAAACATGACCGGGCCCACGTTGGCTTGCAGAATCAGTTCCGAGACCGCACCGTGCTGAAAATCTATCGCTGCCTGGTACACGGGGTTCCCAACCCCCGTGAGGGGACCGTCCATCAGCCTTTAGGTCGGCATCCGTCCGATCGAAAGAGAATGGCCATCGTGCCCGGGGGCAAGACGTCCATCTCCGATTACAAGACGTTGGAGGCCTATGAACAGGACTACGCCTTGATGGAGGTTCATATTCACACCGGTCGGACCCACCAGATTCGGGTTCATATGGCCTGGCTCGGCCACCCCATCGTCGGGGATCCCGTCTACGGTCGTCTCAAGAACCCCTTCGGCCAGTCGGGCCAAGCTCTCCACTGTTATCGCCTCGGATTTGTCCACCCCATCGGCGGCCAGGCGCTCGAATTCACCTGCGATCCCCCCCCCGACTTCGCCTCCACAGTGGAACAGCTTCGCCGGGGGGGAGCAACGGGATGATGTCACAGCTTGTCTTGAAAAAGGCCCGGCCTGGGCTTACAATGACAGGGAGGAACGCCGAGATGAAGATTTGGAGCGGACTGGCCATCCTACTGGCCCTAACCCTCTCGACCCAGGCCGACCCGGGCCAACTGATCGAGGCCATCGAACGAGGGCCCAACCATACTTTGATCACCATCAAAGACTATCGAAAGAAGCAGCCTCAACGGGTAGCGCCGGCGGTGGTCAAGCCTGAGGAACAGGTCGACTTTAGGGTCTACGATCTGGGCGAGCCCGCTCCTTCCCCGCCCCAGGAACCGGCCACAACGGGGCCTGTCCCCCACTCACCCACGACTTCCTACGGCTTCCCAAGCTACTATGCGCCAGGATACGGCTACGGGTACGGGTTCGGATTCTTCCCACCAGCCTTCCCGGGGCAGCCGGTCGTGATCCCCCCAGCCAGCGCTCAGGGCCTTCCTCAGCAACGATTTAGACCCGACCCTTTGGCCTTTCCTATAGCCCGGCCTATGCGGGCGCCCATCCCGGTGGCCCGGCCCTGTCGCTACTGAGGAAGTGTCAGCCGAAAGGTGGTCCCCTCCCCTAGCTCGGACTCAACTTGAATCTTTCCCCCGTGGGCCTCGACCAGGGCCTGGCTAAGCCAGAGTCCCAATCCTGTCCCTTCCGCGAGGTCTTTGTCGCCCATCCTTTCGAAGGATTGAAAGAGACGACCCTGATCGGCCTCAGCGATGCCCACCCCCTGGTCAGCGATCGACACCTCGACCTCCTCGCCGACCACTCGACTGGCCAACCGAATCTCTCCTCCCTGAGGCGAGTATTTGACGGCGTTCGAGAGCAGATTAGTGAGAACCTGACGAAATTTTTGAGGGTCGGCCCAGATGGTCTTCGCTCCTAGCTCCAGCTCGAAGCGCGTTTTGTCGGGATCGAGACGACTGGCCCTCTGAATGAAGGCCACCTCCTCCTCGGCCATCTGGACCAAGTCGATCTTTTGCCAGTCGATGACCAGCTCGTGGCCATCCTGAAGCTCGGCGACTTGGAGATAGTTGCGGATCAGTCCCTCAGCCCGCTTGACCGAGTCGGAAATCCCGTCAGCCACCTGTTGCAAAAAGTCAGGAGGCTGCCCCACTTTCAAGAGTTGAGCCCCCAGGTGTATCGCTGTCAGGGGGTTCTTCAGGTCGTGACTGGCAATCTTGAGAAAGGCGACCATGGCGCTTTTCCAAGCTTGCTGTTTTTCCAGGTCTCGCTCTCGTTGGCGTGCCTCCTCTCGAAGCCGCTCCGCCGCCAGGGCTGTTCCAAGCAGACTCCCGGCCGCCTGAATAAGGCGAAAGTCCTCAGGAGTAAAGGGAACGGACGGGGTAGGAGTATCCACGCATAGGAGACCGAACGGCTCATCTTGGGCGGTGAGCAAGGGCACGTAAACGGCGCTCAAGATGCCGTGGAGGGCGGCACTGATCTCCACTTTCGGGTCAGCCTCGGCATCGGACAAGAGGAGAGCTTTACGCTGCTGGATAGCGTAGCAAGCCATATTGTACGAGACAGGGCCGTCATGACTAAACTCGGGCTCGTCTAGAAGGGGCCCGAGCACATCCTCTTCTTGGGGAGGCCAGGCCACCAACGAGATCCTTTGGGCCGCCGGAACCACCTCGTTCAGGCGCTTGAGAGTCAAGCTGATGAGCTCCTTACTGGTCGACCCCAGCAGGCCCTGGACGAAGTCGTAAAGGGCAGCTATGTGGATCCCCGCCTGGTCCTCGTCACTTAAGAGACCTGGCGTCTGCTCTAACTTGAGCGTCATCCTTTGGGGCCGGGGCGCTTGGGGCTGTTCAGGACAAAGACTGAGACTGGTCTTACCTAACCTCAGAGGGACACCCGGTTGAAGCAAGACCGGACTTTCCACCCGCTGCCCGTCATAAAAGCTGCCGTTGGAGCTGCCCAGGTCTTCAAACCAGACCTCTTCCCCCTGACGCCAGAAACGTCCATGACGGCGGGACATATGGGTGTCGGCGGCCAGCTCCAGATCGGCTCCGCCCCCGACTCGGCCCACAACCAGGCCGCCCGGGGGTAAGGTCAACTGAGATTCGCCGCCTTCAGCGTGTCGAAATCGAACCACCTGGAGCGTTTCGCCTCCCAGGCTATGATCACTTCTTCAGTTTTTCAGCGAACTCTTTTCTGAACTTGCGCAGCTTAGGCGAAATGACCAGGCTGCAATACGGCTGATTGGGATTGTTGTCGTAGTAATCCTGATGATAGCCCTCAGCCGGATAAAATTCCGTGAAGGCACTGATCTTGGTGACGATGGGGTCATCCCAAAGTTGGCTAGCATCGGTATCGGCCAGACTCTTTTTGGCCGTCTCTTCTTGCTCAGGGCTGTGAAAGAAGATGGCTGACCGATACTGAGTGCCCACGTCGTTTCCCTGGCGGTTGAGGGTGGTCGGGTCGTGGACCCGCCAGAAAACCTCAAGGATCTCAGCAAAAGAGATCTGCTTGGGATCGAAATGGACCTGGATCACTTCGGCGTGGCCGGTGGTCTCGGAGCAAACGGCTTTATAGGTAGGATTCTCAACGTGACCACCGGAGTAGCCAGATTCGACTTGATGAATCCCCTTCAGATCTTGAAAAATCGCCTCGACACACCAGAAACACCCAGCCCCCAGGGTAGCTGTCTCTAATCCTTCAGGTAGCGGTTGTGACACACTCGTGTCCCCTTTCGTTTGAGCTTTGGCCGGCTGAGCAGGCCCGCCACTACAGGCCGCCAGCAAGAGAGCCAGGGCGGCGGCAAAAAACTTCTTCATGGACTACCTCCAGCTTTTACAACCGGGAATCGACGGGATGGTTCCTCGCGAAGCCTGTCGAACCGCCTCAAATGGCCATAGCCCGCGCCCTCGAGGCCCTGGTGACGAGTTCTTTCCCGGACCGGAACTCCCAAACGCTTTTTGTGAGGGCTCGTGCTCACCCCTCTTTGAGCGAATTCTCCCAACTCCACTGTCTCCAGTCGTCCCGACGCGAGGCCCTCAAGCTGTCCGCTCACAACCTGGTTAACGAGCCAGTTGGCCCTTACCAGTCTTGTCTCTATCTGGGCACCCGCTCTCGCGACGAGAATCTGTGGAACTTTGCCCGCTGCCTGGACTGGCTCGAGCCCGAAGGAGAATTATGGTGCGCCTTCCCCAACGAACTGGGCGCAAGCCGATTCGAGAAGGCCCTGGCCCGCTCGGGTCTGACGGTCAAGAGTCGCTCAAAAAAGAAATGTCGAGTGTTCGGAGGAGGCAAGGTGCCTGCCCCCGAGCCGTGGCTCGCACTCGGCCAACCCCGGCGCACCGAGACCGGTTTTGTGGCCCAACCCGGTGTGTTTGGCTGGGACAAAGTCGACCGAGGCTCGCGACTGCTGGTGGCTC
>CAYRFU010000330.1:0-7666 GCA_964423525.1 uncultured Burkholderiales bacterium
TCTGCCCACACCCGGGCTTCCCTTCGCCAGGAGTGCGAACCGGCGCCCAGAACACCGGGGCCCATGGCGCTCCTTCTGGCTATACCTCTTGGCCTCGGCTGGCTTCTCGGCCGTCGGCTTCTGGGCGAGCAAGAGTGGCTGGGAGCGGCTGTGCTCAGCCTCCCACTAGCGGTGGTGATGACCCTGCTTGGAGTCAACGGCTTCTACCGCCACGCCGACCTGGCCACGGCTATCACCTGGACTCTGGTGGCTCAATTCATCGTCTGCGTTGGGCTCTGGTTTGTCCCGGCAAAACCGCTTGAGCGCGTTCGGTTACGGCCCGCCACCTGGTTTTTTCTGGTGGTCGTGACGGGGCTGGTCCTCTGGTTTACTAACAGCCAGCAGGTGCTGAACCCCGATGACGACTACTGGATTCACGCTCCTCTTCAGGGCCTGATGCTGCACGACAATTTCCCTCCCTACAACCCTTTCTTCTCCGACATTCCCATGAACGGTCATTACGGGCGAAATCTCTCCATCGTGACCTTGGCCTACCTGACGGCCAAAGACACTTTCAAAGCTCAGATGGTCATGACCAGCCTGCTCCAGGCAGCCACCTTCCTGGTTTTCTTCGTGGCGTTGAGAAAGGCCACTGGCAGCGAGCTCCAGGCCGCCCTCGGCGCCGGTTTCCTTTTCTTCGGCATCAATGCCGGAGGAAGAGGCGGTTTGCTCGACACCCTTCAAAACAACAATCCCCACGTCCATCTCTATCTGGCCCTGTTGACCGACCTGACTCTGAGAACCTGGTCGGGCTCGCGGGCGGCAGCTCTGTTAGGAGGCCTCACCCTAGGGGGCTACGCCATTGTCTATGAAACCCATTTCGGAGTCTGTCTGCTGATTTTGGTGGGAGTCACTCCTATTCTCTGGACCCTCGGCAAACTGCAGCTTCGCCAGGTCGCCCTGGCGGCTCTCATGGTGGTCCTGGCCCTGCCCCTGGCCTTCACTCAGGGAGGTCCTCTCACCAACATCCTGGAGCGGAAACTGTCTGGACACCCACAGGGAGAGGTGGAGCAGCTTTCCAAAGGGATGCAGAACCAGGCCCAGGTGGTCAAGATTCAAGTCCCCAAAGAGAATCTGTTCCAGATTCTCCTCGAAACGGGGGAGTATCAGCGGACTTCCTACATCTACCGCCTGGATACGCCCCTGAAAGCACTTTACCGGCCCTCTACCGATCGAGGCTACCGCTACATCTGGAGCTGGGAGGTGCTCAAAATCCACTTCCTCCCCCTCTACCTGATGCCCCTCTCGGCCTATTTTCTGTTGAGACGAGGTCACGCTGCCGGACTCTATCTGGGAGCCTTCGGGCTGATCTCTTTCCTGGTCCCTGCCGTGGTCGATTTCGGTCCCATCTATGAGTCGGAGTATTACCGATGGCAGTTCGCAGCCAGCTTGGGACTGACGGGAGCCCTGGGACTAGCTCTAGGAACCTGGCTAGAAGAGGTCTGGGAAGCCCGCCGCGAGGAGCTCGATTGGACCTTCGAGGAGGGACCGGCCGTCCTCACTCTGGAACTGAGACCGAAAGCTCTGGCCGTCTTGTTGGTCGTCGCGCTCACGAGTCTCAACAGCCTGGCCACCCTTTCCTTCGTCAGCCAAAGGGTGACTCAACTCGATCCTGGGGGCTGGTGGCACACGGTAGCCCTCCCCCCCACCGTCGACTGGCTAGAGGGGCACACCGTGCTCGATTTTGAACCGATCGATTACCGCGCCTGCCGCTGGCTTGAGCGAGAGGCCCAAAAAGGTGACCGCCTGCTCACCAACTTCTCTCAAGAAAACAACTTCAGCATTCTTTTCGAATCCACTTTGACAGGAGTAGCGGGGGTGCGCTGCGTCGGTCACGCTCTGCCCCTCGACGATGAGAAGATCGGCACCACCCCTTTCCATATGGCTCCTCCCGCTCTGGCCTTCTGGGAGACCCTCGACCCTTTTCATCTCCAGGTTCTGGGAGTGGACTACGTCTATCTCCGACCTGAAGAGAGCCGGCCCAGCCTGGAAGGTGTGGCGGGGCTAGCGCTGGTCCACACCGAACAGCTCGAGGGAGAGGTTCGCCAAATTTATCGCTTCGATGGCGAGCCTTTCACCCTCAAGAACCCCTCCAAAACCTGGGAAGGCCTGACAGTCCAGGCCGGACCGGTGACCGGCTTGAGGGCCGGACAGGTCGAGGTGAAGACGATCGAGCTCGTCAACCACAACCTGGAGGCGCTCCCATTAGACGGCATTCTTTTCTATCGCACCCGCAAACAGGACACCGACAAAGTCAGCGCTCCGGTCGAATGGGTGGGTCAGCCTCTTCAGACCAGACTGGAGCCGGGGGGCCGTCTCGCCTTGGAAATCCCTTACTGTGCTCCCCATGAAGACGGAACCTACGAGCTCCTTTTCGGCTATCAGCAAGAAGGAGAAAGCTACGATTTAGAGGGTGAGGCGACGATGGCGGTCGACTTCCGTCACCGTTTGGCCCAAGCCCGCTTGGAAAACTTTGAGCTCGACGAACTCCCATCGGGTTTCATCACCGAGGCCCGACTGAGGCTTGACCTGGCCCCGGAGCTTTTAGGTCAAAAGCTCCTGGCCAGCCTGGCTGCTTTTGATGAAGAAAAGCAACGCTTCTACCTGTTACCCGGGATCAATCTCAGTCAGCAGCATTTAGGCTCGTCCCTAAGGATTCCTGTGGTGCTCCCGCCAGCCGGCGTTTGGTCTTTGCATCTCTATTTGTCCTCAGAGCAAGGCGAATTCGAACATCTCCCCGGTGTAAAGGTTGAGGTCAGGCCTTGAAAGGAGCCATCTTCGCGCTGACCGTTTTGGTTCTGGCCAGCTGGGCCTATTCGGTAGGCCTGTGGCAGGTGGAAGTCGAGAGGGAGTTCCTGGTCAGCCATCTCCCGATGGTGGTGGATGCTCACCATCCCCTGGGTCCCGAAGCGGCCCCAGCCTCCAACCTTTTAGCCACGCTCACCCGTCTGCTGGGTGGGGAAGCCGCGCTACTGAGGAGTTTGATGGGCCTGTGTCAGGGCTTAAGCCTGGTCGTTTTGTTTCTAGGCCTGCTTGGCTGGCGAGGTCGGTGGCTACCGGCTCTTCTGGCTGTCAGTCTGGGATTTTGCTGGGGGGCCGAAGGTTGGCTCTTCACGAGCTCACCCAACTTTGCTCTCGGGCACCTGTTGCTGGCAACGGCCCTGATCGCCTGGCTGCGGCAACAGGTCTGGCCGGCTGTGGCTCTAGGCGTCTGCCTGACCTTAGCAGCACCTCCCCTGGCCTGGAGTTTCGTTCTGGGAATCCTGATAGACCGGATTTCAAAGCGAGAAATGACCGCCAGGGCCCTTCCCTGGTTGGGGCTCGCCCTGATTCTTTTCTTGAGCGGACACTACCCTCAGCCCGAGTTCAGCCTGGGGGGATGGTTTGTTCCGTTGGTGGTGCTCACCGTCTGGCAACCTCGGTTTGGGGCTTTCTGGCTCGCTTTCGAGCTGGCAGGGCAGATGGCTGGCCTGCCCGGATTCGCCGCTGCTGCCGGTTCAGGTTTGATCTTGGGCGAGAAGCTCTCGCTCTGGTGGCAACAGAGCCCGTCAGCCCCTTTGCGCGTCGAGGCTCGTTCCGGTCTCAAGCTGCAGCTTCCCTATCGACTCTTGATCGCGACCGCGGCTGTTGCTATCGCCTGGCTGGGGGTCGAGCCGGGAGAGTCGGTCTGGAATCGACGTCTGCTGGTCGCCGCTCAACAGCAAGACATCGCTATCGAAAGCCTCTTTCAGCCTCTTTCCCTAACAAGCTGGGTGGAGCGCCACGGCCATCGCATCGGACTCAGCCAGGAGGATCTGACCCTGGCCGCCCAACTCCGTCAAAGCGAGGGAGAAGTCACCGTGCTAACCCCTACGGCGGAGGATGAATCGCTGGAAGTGGCTGCCGTGCTCGCCACCCTCAGCGGTCGCCCCCTTTCGGGCTGGCACGCCGACCCTAAAAGCCCGGAACTGTATCCCGCCCCGGCTCTGGCCCGTCATCTGGGCCAACCGGAAATCTGCCCCGGCCAAGTTGTTATTCGGGGCCTCGAGAAAAGTCGGCTGCCCTTTCCTAGCGATGTTCCCGCCCCCGGATGTTTGGTCGACCTGGGCGAGACCAACTATCAGGTTTCACGCAACGGCAAGCCGTGGGGACGCCCCGTCGCGAGTTCCTACTTCCTGGTCCCTCTAACACCAGGTCAGTACGAAGCCGGAGGCCAAACGTTCTCGAGTCGCCTAGATCAAGCCTTAGCCCATCTTGAGGTGACCAGAGTAGACCAAACCAAGCTGCCTTCGAGAAGTCTGACCCAGGTCCACCTGGCCCTCACCAATCCCTCCCAGGAGCCCATTTCTCTTGACTGGGTGCGCCGCTGTCGTCTCTGGGTGGAGCCAGCCTCCTACCCAACGGGCCAGCAGGCTTTTCCAACCGGTCTTTTGCAGCCCGGCCAGACCCTGGTCTTCCCCCTCTGGCTGACCACCTCAGAGCAAGAAGGGATCGCCCCGGGCTGGCTTGAGCTAGAGGGACCTCGTCGGCAAAGAGTCCGGCTCCCCCTGGGCCCGATCCGCACCTGGCGACGCCTACCTCCGGTGGGCACCTGGCCGGACCCAAAAGGAACCCTCGAGGCAGAACCGAACGGGCTGAGCCCATGAGCGCTCCTCCCTCCCAGTCCGGTTTTCGCCTACCCAGCGCCCGCACTTTGATCGACTTCGCTTTGGTGTTGGGCGGAACGGCCTTTGCCACCGGCACCGGCTTTGTCTTAAAAGTTGTGATCGGTCGCCGTCTAGGTGCCGACGATCTGGGAATTTTCGCGCTCTGCTACGCCGTCCTGACCGTCTTGAGTATTGTTGCCGACGTCGGTATCCGCTACAGCATGGTCAACCTGGGGGCCCGCGTCTTAAACGAGCAACCCGAAAAAGTTCAAAAATTGGTCGCGGCAGGGCTGTTGGTCAAACTGGCGGCCGGCCTGGTCGTGATGACTCTAGGCTGGTTTCTCGGTCCAACTCTGGCCGAACTAGCCTTTCGGAAACCGTCTCTTGGACCGTTTCTTCAGATCACTGCGGTCGGAGTCTTTCTATGGTCCCTCTGGGATGGTCTCGAGGGGGCCCTTCATATCAAGCAAAAATTCTCGACCGCCAGCGGTTTGCGCATCGTGATGGACGCCGCCCGCCTGGCCTCGTTCTTTTTTCTCTACTTCCATCGAGACGGTCTCCTGTTGACCACGGACCGCTACATGTGGCTCTACTTCCTGTGCCCGGCTCTCTCGGTGGCGGTGGGCTTGGTGCTAATCCGGCTCTTACTGGAACCCCGATTTGACAAGCTTGAAGAGTGCGCCCGCGAGCTGGTGACCTTCTCTCGCGGAGTGTTCTTCTACCGGGCCGCCACCATGATTTTGCTGTTCCTCGACTCACTGATGCTCACCCGCTACGGTGATCTCGAGCAAGTAGGCCAGTTTGAGGCGGCTAAAGGGCTGGCCTACGCCATGCTGTTGATTTCCGAGTCATTAGGGATGGTCTTGCTCCCCAAAGTCAACCAGATCAACTCCCTGGACGGAATCCGCGATCTTCTGCGCCGCTGCGGAGTCTACTTTGGAGTTCTCAGTCTAGCAGCCCTGGCCTGGCTCTCGGTGGCGGGCCGTTTCCTGGTCTTGTTTGGTGAGGATTTCACCGAGGCGCAGGTCGTGACCACCTTCCAAATCATGGTAGTGGTCACCCTGTTCACCATCCCGGCCACGATTCTCGGAACTGTCCTCTTATCACTCCGGCGCCCTGATGCCATCGGAAAAATCGCCTTCAGCCAAGTCGTCCTGGGAGTGCTCATCTACCCAGTCACCTGCGTCCAGGGCGGAATCGTCGGCACGGCTCTCACCGGCGTGGTTCTGCAGTTTTTAGGAGCGGTCGCCATGGCCTGGGTTTTGCGCGGCGAGATCTGGGGAAAAACTTCCCATCCGGCGTTCTTGAAGGAAAATCCAGGGAACAGTTAACGAAGAGTTAAAGAATAGGGCTTGGCAAACACTTTTCAGGAGTTTGTAATAGCCGAAACTTACACTAGCTTTTAGTCGTCATAAAAAACGATCAAGCTCAGGCCGAATCCGGCCACTTGGAGGATAGATGTTTTCAATCAGTATGGTCGTACCGGCCTTCAACGAAGAAGTCTTAGTCGACGAGTTCTTTGAGAAGTCCGTTCGCGACCTGGAAGCTGTCAGCAACGACTGGGAAATCGTTCTGGTCGACGATGGCTCCACCGACCGAACCTACGAGCTGGCCCAGGCCTGGGCCGACCGCTACCCCCAGATCCAGGTGGTTCACCTCGAGCAGAACGTGGGCAACGGAGCCAACGTGGAAGTCGGGTTCCAGCACGCCACCAAAGAGATCGTCTTCAACAACACGGTTGACGCCTTTTTCAACACCGAAGACCTGGCCTGGGTGCTGCCTTACCTGAACCAGTATGATTCCGTCAGCGGTTGCCGCACGGACCTTTCGGCCAACAACCCCTATCAGAAGCTGCTCACCTTGGGCAACTTGACCCTGATCCGCACCCTTTTCCCTCTCAAGCTGAAGGCTTATCAGACGGTTCAGTTCCACCGCCGCTCGCTGTTCGACCAGATTCAGATTGAAGGAAGAAGCTCCTTCGTGTCGCCCGAGCTTTTGATCAAAGCCCACTATCTGGGTTACTCCATCGGCGAAGTCGAAGTGGTTTTCCATCCCCGTCTCAAAGGTACCGCCAAAGGCGGGGGCATCAAGCACGTGCTGCGCTCCATTCGGGATGTCATCCGGTTTTGGTGGAAGTGGGTGGTACTCAAGCACCCTATCGCCGTCAAGCGCCCGGTGGCGGTGCGCCAACCCGGACGGGTCGACCCTACCCCAGAACTGGTCGCCAAAAGCGATCGCCGCGCTGGCTAACACGTCCCCCAGCCATGATTTTAGGCTGGCTAGCCCTGGTCGTTGCCATTCTCTTCGGAGGGGTAACGGCCAGTTCGCTTTTTAAGGAGGGCTATCGCCCTTTGCTTTTGGTCGTCTCGGCCCCCCTTGGCTTAACAGCTTTGATGGTGCTATGGTCTTATTCCCTGGAACACCTTGGCCCGGCCGGCGCCCGAACCTTGTCCCTGGTGGTCCTGGTCCTCCTAACCCTGGTCCAGCTCAAATTCCTGGACCGACCTCCCCTCTCGCCCCGGTCAGACGACTCACGTGCCTATCCCTATCTCGTCGTGGTTGGAGGATGGGTGGTGTTCCGGTCGCTGTTCGGGCAAGCCACGGGCATGGTTGTGGATGAAGATTTCTTCATCCACGCCGCCAACATCGGGCTCTTTCAGGCCGGCCACTTCCCTCCCCTCAACCCTTTTCTGCAAGTGCCCATGCACGGCCATTTCGGGCGAGACCTGGTGCTCGCTCTGGTCGCCTTCTGTAGCGGGGCCCCCTGGCTCGAGGTCGAGTGGGTCTTGACCACGGCCATCCAACTGACCACCTTTTTGCTGGTTTTCTACTGGATCCGCCAGGCAACCGGGAGTCTGTTGGCCGGCGCACTGGCCTCAGCCTTTGGTTTTCTGGCCGCCAATATGGGTCCCAACGTCGGCATGGCGGACACCCTCGCCAACAACAACCCCTTGGCCTATCTCAACCTGGTGTTGATCGGCTGGGCTGTCACTCGCTTGTTC
>CAYRFU010000331.1:0-7662 GCA_964423525.1 uncultured Burkholderiales bacterium
TTCGTGATCGGTGACATCGCGATGTCGACGGATCAAGAACGCCTCTTCCTGCTGCTGCTCGGGGGTCAGTTCGGCGAACTCTTCGGGACGAGCCCCGCCGTTACTGGCGAGCGCTTCCATCAAAACACCGACCAAACTCGGTCCAGCTCGTTCTCCGGAAGGATCAAAACGAGCGTCTAGGGGACCGTTAGGTAGCTGCTGGAAAGGGTTAGGGGGCTCGGGCCGAGTGTCGGGCACTGGCCGCGTGGATAAGGGGGTCAGCGTCGGCTGACCCTCAACTGGTGTACGGTTCGGATTGATCTCCACATGATAAGTTAACCGCGCCGAGCCCCAAAACGTCATTACAAAAGGATTGCGATTCTGTAAACAGCTTGTTTACATAAAAAACCCCGACCGGTGGAAGGGGAAGGCACGCAGGTTTCCGGTCGGGGTGGCGTCTTATTCAAAGGGGTCAACCTCGTCACCTAAGCCAAAGTTCCCGAGGCGTTGAACTGATCAGAAATGGGTAAGTGCCCCCTTGACATGAAGCAGCACAAGACCCTGGGGATCCTGGGCGGGATGGGACCGCTGGTCTCGACCGAATTCGTCAAGGCGATCTACGAATGCAAGGGTGGGGGCCCTGAGCAGGAGTGGCCCGATGTGATCCTGTTCAGCCTCCCTTCAGCTCCCGACCGAACCCAAGCCCTCAAGAATGGCGGGTATCGGGATTTCCTGGCTTTTCTCACGCGCCAACTGGAGCGCCTGAGCCCACTTTGTGACCGCATGGTCGTGCCTTGCTACACGGCTCACGCCTGGTTTAAAGACCTGCCCGGTCACCTGCGGTCCAAGACGATTTCGCTATTGGACGTGACGGACTGCCAACTCTGCCACGCCTCTGAGCCAACGCTGCTGCTGGCCACCCAGGGTAGCTACCAAAGTCGCCTTTTCCAAGACGGCTGCCGAATGGCCGACTTGCTGGTTCCCCTCGACGAGGGCGATCAAGAACTATGTGCTCGTCTCATCTATCAGCACCTGAAAATCGGCGGCGATCCCCTGGCCGTGCTAGACCAGCTCCATTCCTGGAGTGAAAAATACCAAACTAGCTCCCTTTTAGCAGGTTGCACCGAATTTCATCTCACAGCCCGAGCTTTGGGACAGCAGCCAACCAATTTGCGCTTGATCGATCCTCTGGGGGTTCTGGCTTGCGAATTCGACCAATATCTGCTCCGACCCCGCCTCTGCCGGGCCTGCTAAAAGTCCGGCCAGACGTTTTGGGCGTGAATTAGATGGCGTCAGAAAGAGGTGAGGGTGAGAGGGGGAGAACTGCCGGCACAGCAGGAGCGTCAAAGTCATCGGGATAGCGAGCCCAATTCAGGGCAGCCTCGAGCTTCTCAGCCGTGACCAGTTCTTGAAGCACCAGCCCGGCTGCGGCATCTTCGTCCCAGGTCACTTCCAACAAATGGTCACTCCCGAGCGGGTACCCTTCCCGACGAGCTTTGGCTAGAGCTTTCTCGACCAGCCAAGGCTCTCCGGCCCCGACTAGGGAATGAAGCCGAGTCCGCAAGAGAGTCCCCTCCAGGCCGCAAGCGAGAAGAGCACAGCCAGCCACCGAGCGAGGTTGCTCCAACAGCGCTAAGACCAGCCCACAGTTATCCTGAACGGGTAGCAGACGGGCGGCGTAGAGAGACAAACCTCCTCGAGGTGGTTGACGGTATTCGTCGGAACCCCGCATCTAGTATAGATTCTCCGTCCTCACGAGGAGACCTCGCGCCGGCTCGGAATCATCCGGCCTGAGCTGGATGCCGGGAGCAGACCCCGATCTCGACCTGGACTGCCCAGATGCCCTGGAGATGGTGATCGTCCCTAGGACCGCTGATTTGGGCAACTTCGAAGTCAGGAGGGTCCTGCCGTTTCGGAAAAAGAGGATGGTTGGCCCCTTTATCTTCTGGGACGAGATGGGCCCAGGAGAGTTCTTGACCGGCCAGGGACTCGACGTGCGACCCCATCCCCACATCGGACTCTCCACCGTGACCTACCTGCTGGAGGGGTCGCTCCATCATCGTGATTCTTTGGGCACCAACCAGGTCATTGAGCCCGGCGAGATCAATCTTATGCAGGCCGGCCGGGGCATCGTCCACTCAGAGCGGACGGGCCTCGAAGCTCGCAGAGTTCCTTCTCGCCTGGCTGGGATTCAGAGTTGGTTGGCCCAACCGCTGGGCCACGAGGAAGGTGAACCGGCTTTTTCCCATCATGCGGCGCTGCCGACCTGCCGGGCCGAGGGCGTCAGCATCCGCCTACTCATGGGCCAAGCTTTCGGTTTATCGTCGCCCGTGGAAACCGAGTGGAACACCCTCTACGCTGATGTCGAGATGGAGGCAGGGGCCAGCCTACCCCGCCAGTTGAGATCGAAGAACGCGCTCTTTACAGCCTCCACGGCCGACTGTCGGTAGCCCGCCAAGAGTTCGAGCCCCACCAGATGCTGGTGCTCAAGCCGGGGCGCTCCGTCACCGTCAAAGCGCTTGAGCCAGCCCGTTTCATGGTGCTGGGAGGAGCTACCCTCGATGGACCTCGCTACATCTGGTGGAATTTCGTCTCTTCCAGCCGAGAGCGGATCGAGGAGGCTAAAGACCGATGGCGGCAGAGGCGTTTTGAATCGGTTCCTGGAGACGAAGAAGAGTTTATCGCGCTCCCCCGTGAGGCCTGAAGAATATAGGCCAAACCGAGACGGCCTCGTTGGGCGTAGAGGGTGTAGGGGTTTCCTTTTCTATAACTCCGGTAGAGGTCTTCACTGACCAGTTGACTGTGAGAGCCTGTCAGGCTCGAATCGCCGACCTCGACCTCTGAAAGTTCGAATCGGAACTCATAATAGTATCGGTGTTTACTGCGGACTCGAACGACTCGATCGATCGGAACTCTGATTTCGTAAACCGGCGAATGCGGGTCGAAGTTAACGAGGTGGAGGGTTGCAACGCTGGCCATAGGCACAAGGGTGCAAGCGAGAATATAGCCGAGGGAGCGAACCCGGACCACCGCCGAACCCAGGGTCAAAAGGAGAGCCGCTCCCAAAGCCCATCCCGAGTAGAGCCAGGCCAGACTGACCCTGGGAAAATAGCTCACGCCCCCCAGCAACTCGACCAGGATCAAAGCCATCCCCGCCAAGACACCGGATAGGAACCAACCCATCAGCACGAACTGAGAGTGCTCGGGGTCTCTGGGGCGAAACGTTAGTCGCTGTCGGTAGGACGCCGGGACCGAAACACTCCTGGCAGCAAAGCGACCGTCATCAGAGAATGGAGATAGACGGCCAGAGGGAGCAATAGGCCAGCCAGGCTTCCGTCTTTCCAGGGCAAACCCAGAACCAAAGCCGCCATCAAATGATAGAGGAAGGCTGCAATATTGACACTACGGCTCTGGTCCGAGCGGGCAGCCCAGAGGCAGGCCACTCCGATGGTGACTAAAGCGGCCCCTAGTAAACGACAAAGGAGGAACTCGAGGGCGCTTTCGGGACGCATCCCCACCAACATCCAACAGAAAAGGCCTGGGGTCACCAGAAAGGCGAGTCCTACAGAGACTTCCACCAGGGCAGAGATAAAAAGAACAAATCGACTCATCCCTTTGTTTTCTCAAGTCACGGGCCGTCCCCTGTTGCAGCTCCAACAAAACGGATGCAGGAGCCGACCCTGTACAAGGGAAGACTCGTCAGGGAGGTGGCTTATGTTAGAGGGATTGCAACTGCTCAACACCGTGGAGCGCCGAGAAGTGTCTCGATTGATCGGACTCGACCCGACAACCCCCGAAGAAGAGGTCCCAGCCAGGGCTCTGGCTTGGATGGCCAAAATGGTGGGCGCCCAAGACGAAGAGCCGGAGAAGCTTGAACGAGCCGTGCTGGAGTGGGTCGCCCAAAGCTGGGAGATCGACTTCCATCCCAGCCTGGACACCAACGACCTGGAACGGCTGATTCGACGCCGTATCGCAGCCGAAGCCACCGCTTTTTTGGCTCCCGCCTGGAGAGTGGCCTGTGCTCTCACAGTAGCCGAGCCCTCGGCCGTGGCCGACTCCAAATACCAGATGCTCGAGCACGCCGCTCGGATGGTCGTACCTTCTCAGTCCATTCTCGACGAACATCGCAAAGACTGGGCCAGGCTAGCTGCAGAATATGGTCACAGCGACCCACGCGAGGGATTGCGCCAAGACCTTTCTGAGCTTGCTAGCAGCCCCGGCCTGGGACGCCAAGCCCTTCGCCTGGGGCTGGTGATCGCTTTGGCCGACGGCCGCCTCTCTCACGAAGAAGAGAAGTTAGCTCGAGACTTGGGCCCGGCTATGGGAGTCTCCGAAAACGACGCCCGCAATCTGACCACCGAACTCAACCAGCTGTTCTGGAAGCACCGGAACCAGCTACCCGAGCAAAGGATGTCGCCCCAGAAGATGGCTTTGGTCGCAGCCGAGCAAGCTTTGGTCGAGTCGGGTGCCCTAGAAGGGTTAGCCAACGAGGCCCGCGACCACATCCTCCACGAAGGAGAGGAAGACGGGCAGGTTGAGTCTGGCTGGACCCGCCTCATGGGCGCTCTCTCAGGACTCTCTCAATTTTTCTCCACCAAAATGGACAACGAATCTCAGGCTCACCTGACCAGGATCATCTACCTCACCATCCAAAAACAGAGGGCCGCCGTCGTCGAACGACAAGATCAGCAAGTCGAGGCTCAGAAAGCCGAACAGGCGGCTGCCGAGCGCCAAGCTAGAATCGAGGCCGACCCTCCTCCAGCAGCGGCCCCGCCTCCCGCCACGCTGCCCCCGGTCACCCTCCAAGATACCATGAGCCGAAAGCCAGAGCGTCGCTCTATCTCTCTTGAGCCCTGATCGTTGTTCGTCGCCAACCTTCATATTCAAAATTGTTCTTCTGAGCGGGTGGCTCAGGCCGCTAGCGGATTTATTCGCGACAAAGCCTTCGTCAGCCCCGCTTCGGAAAGTTGGGTGAGTGTCTACGACCAGGCTAGCGAGCAGATGCGATTGGGAGAGGTCCATCGCTTGGCTGCCTCCCTTTCTGCCGGTTTAGGAGCGGCTGTCCTGGGTTTTACCCTGACCGACGAGCAACTAGAATACGTGCTTTACGACAGTGGGGAAATCGAGGACGAATTCAGCTCTCAACCCGAAGAAGCTCGCCGAGAGCGATTGACCGGGCGGCCCGATGTCCTGGCCAGCTACTGCTCGGCTGACGCCGCTGAACTGGGCAGGGCTCTCGGGATCGCTTCCCCCGACCCGATGGCCGCCCTGAAGAATCAGATGCGCGCCACGATGGCTCAGGCCGATCCGGAAACGTTCCAGGCCACCATGAGAATGGCCGCCGACCAGATGGCCCACCTACCGAAACCGATGGTCGAGGCGATGTTCAAGAAAACCGGTTTACCGGTCGACAACCCCATCTTTGCGCCCTTCCTCAACGACCCGTCTGGGGCCCTGAAACAGCTAGCCGAGAACCCGCTGGCGATGCAAATGCTCACCTCCCAGATGCAGGCGATGCTGGGAGACGACACCCCTTCTCCCGTGCAACCGGACCTCCCCGTCCAAACTCGATTGCTGGAGCTGGCCTCCTTGCTGGGTCTTAACGCACGCCACGTCTTGTTGACCTTCTCAACCCTGGTCCAAGGTAGCCGAGCCGCCGACGGTGGTTTTACTGAGGTGGGATAATTTCAGAGTCTTTTAAGGGTCAGAAAATAGCCTCGGCGAGTGTTCGTCCAGACTGTAAGCTACCGACCTCCCACCCGCTCAGCGACGACCCCGGTCGAGTCTGAACCCTCACCGATTCTGGACCGCCTGCAGCTGTCAGGCAAGCCCTACTACGATGAAGCCCAGGATCTGGCCGACCAGGAGCATTATTATCGAAACCTCAACTTGGACCAGAGTCCTCAACGGCTTTACCACCAACTCAGTCGACTGGTCACCGACACACACACTGAGGAACGAGCTTACGACCCCAAGAAGTGGCTCTACGATTGGGTGGACCTGCGCCCCACTCTCCGCCTCCAAACTCTCTACACCTCGGTGGAGAGAACGAGCGATGCCCCTGTTCAGGTGCCCAAAGACAGCCAACATCTTCAGAGCGAAGCCAATGATTGGGCCAAAGCTCTGGCCAAGGGCCCGACCGACGCCTTGGCTATAGCCCGTCGCATCGCGCAGCCCTGGAGACCCAAGAATACTTTAACTGCGAGCATGTGGTCCCCAGGAGATGGTTCAACAACCGTCAGCCCATGCGAGGGGACCTTCACCACCTTTTCACAACGGAAAGAGACTGCAATAACGAGCGCGGTAACTACCGCCTGGATGAGCAACCGGGTGAACCCGACGACTGCCGCTGTGGCGAGGTGGATGAGGCTGACCGAGACTTTGAGCCAGCCGGTGGCAAAGGCCCCGCCGCTCGCGCCGTCCTTTACTTCCTGCTGCGCTATCCCGGCCAAATCGGAGACCACTGGAGCGAATATGGGCCTGAACACCTCGAGAGCCTCCTCGAGTGGCACCGTGAAGACCCACCTGGCCTGTACGAAAAGCATAGAAATCAAGCGAACTTCGAGCGCCAGCACAACCGCAACCCCCTCATCGATCGGCCCGAACTAGCCGAGCTGATCGACTTCCGTGAAGGCCTCGGTCACCACTAACATCGGCCAGGTCGAGTCGAGGCGGGGGCCCACCCTAGCCTGGGCCGGTCCCGACTTTCTCGAGGGGACGTCGCGAGCTGTAACTGGGGACTCGGGCTGCCTGGGCCGGTCCCGACTTTCTCGCGGGGACATCGCGATCTGTAACTGGGGACTCGGGCTGCCTGGGCCTCCTGCACCCAGACTAGAGAAAGATCGTTAAAGCGAGCGAGATTAAGAGACACGCCGAACGGGGCTTACCGTGCGGCCAGTTTGTACCCGGTCGGGTGTGAACCGGGCCTTCCTCTGGCGTCTTATCTGGCCACCTGGACGTTTCACCGGATCGCTCGAGACGGATCCCGCCGGAGGCCCTACCATAGAACGATGCTAGCTCTTCAACTCGCCGGCTCTAACGCCAAGAATTACAACCTTCCTCCCGAGGGACGGTGTCATCGACTCGGCAAGAGTCCTAGGTGTCACCTGCAGCTCGAGCAGGATACCGTCAGTCGCAACCACGCCGAGATAGGGGTCCTCAACGACAAAGTCGTGATCCGCGATTGCAACTCGACCAACGGCACCTTCCTCGACAACGTACGAGTGCAAAAGGACTGGAAAGAGGTTCGGCTGGGTTCCACTATCCGGCTGGGGGAAGCTTCTTTGCAGCTGGCTGTAGCAGCGACGCCGGGTCCTCTCGGGGCCGCCCTCTCTCTCGTCAACCAAGAGGGAACGGTCATCCACCCCGTGCCTGCGCCGGGCCAGAACGTTGGGCTGGGAAGAGCGCCCAACAACGAACTGGTGCTACCCGAGCCGACCTCGAGTCGTTATCAGGCCCGCCTACGTAACTTGAACGGCGTGCTCCAAATTTTCGAGAAAGACACCAACGCTCCCACTCATGTCTCCTCCTCGCAGGGCTGGAAGCGGCTGACGGTTCTGAACTGGACCGACCTTGAACCCGACCAGATGCTCAAATTCGGACCGACTCCCTAAGCTCTCCAGATGGCTCCTACGGCTTGGCGGGAAATTGTGCCGCCCGACGGTCAGGTTCGTTGCCGCGAGC
>CAYRFU010000332.1:0-7659 GCA_964423525.1 uncultured Burkholderiales bacterium
GACGACTTCTTCCCCCGGGACCTTTCGATCGCTTTGGATGAGAAGATTTTGGCCAACCTGGATGTAGCCGCTCTGGCCGCCTCCATGCTCCGGTTCGCGGGCTTTCAGGTGGAAGCTGTGGTGACCTTCGCTAAACCGGCCGATGAGTTGGCTTCTGACCTACCGATGCCTTCTAAAGTAGAGGAATATTTACTACGAGTGAGTGACACTTCCCGCGATGTCTACTGGATTCATCCCGAGCATCCCGGCGAGTTCCACACTCATACGCCGAGCGGGTTTCAGGGCATGGGAGCCATGCTCTTGGGCGATAATCAACTGGTCGATCTGAAAGGAGATGAGCCTGACCGCAATCGGCAGGAGGTGCGCGTGGAGGCGCGAGTCGACCGCAACGGTCGCACCGAGATCGGGCTTTGGATCGAGCAATTTGGTGAGTCAGGGGCTCCCTGGCGAGAAGCGGCCCGGACCCTGGCCGCCGTGAATCGCAGGGAACGCGAGCGGAATCTTGACAATCTTTTTGCGCGCCTGGCTCGCTCCATCTCTCCCCGAGCCCGAGTCCACGACCGCTATTTTGACCTGGATCCTGAATCCGGACAGCAGTTCGATATGTCAGCCACTTTGATCGTACCGGGCTATGTCGTGAAAGAAGGGCGAGAGTTCCAACTTCCCTTACCGATCCAGGCCAACGAGCGACTCCGCCAGCTTTTGGGTCGCGGGCTCAACCGGCTTTATCCGGTCCGGTTCGACCACCCCTTTCGAGACGAGACTCGGGTCCACGTGTTGCTACCAGAAGGGAGCAAGGTCACCTCTCTTCCCGAACCGGTCTCTATCGACACTCCAGCCGCTTCCTTCGTTTCGCGGATCCGGGTGGAGGAGGGAGAAACCTGGTACTACAGTCGATTGACCGTGAAGAAGCCGTGGGTACCCCTGGAGGAGCTTGAGCCCCTCTTAAAGGTTGCCCGCAAAATGGCCGAGTCGCAGCAATCGGTCTTGAAGTTCACCAGCCCCACCGCCACCATCTTTTCAGACGATGACTGAACTGTGCTTGGCCGCCCCCGCTAAGGTCAACCTGACCCTGGAGGTGCTGGCCCTGCTCGACAACGGATATCACGAGCTGGACACGGTCTTTGCCTGGCTGGAGCTGGCCGATGAGTTGTGCTTAAGTCGGTCCAGTCAGTTTGAGTTCGAAGTGGAAGGGGGTGGAGGCGGTTTCGAGGTCCCGAAGGATGAAAGCAACTTGGTGGTACGGGCTCATCGATTGCTAGAGCAAGCAACGAGTCGAACCCTGCCAGTGCGCTGCAGGCTGGTGAAACGGCTCCCGGCTGGCGGGGGCTTGGGTGGAGGGAGCGCCGATGCTGCTGCTATGCTGTGGGGGATGGACAGACTCTTCCAACTAGGTTTGGGGCAGGCTGGCCTTCTTCCCCTGGCAGCTCGTCTGGGGGCGGACGTCGCTTTCGGTTTAGTAGGGGGCGTGGCCCGTGGTCGAGGCGTAGGTGAGAGATTGGAACCTCTACCCTTTCCTCCAAGCCTTCCGGTAGTATTACTTTGCCCTGAGTTCGGATGCTCGACCCCGGAAGTCTACGCTTGCTGGGACCGCTCTCGCTTTCGGCCTGCCGCGGGGCGGAGTGAGGCCCTGGTGGAGAAGCTTCAGGGGGATGTTGAAGGCTGGACCAAGCTGCTCCAAAACGATCTAGAGCCAGCTGCCTTCGAGGTGGCGCCTGGTCTTCGAGAGCTGCATCGTCAGATGGGTCAGGTGGGTTTTGAAACGGTGCGGGTATCCGGCAGCGGCTCGACTCTTTTCGGTCTGATGGCCCCTGGCGAGGATCCCGAGGCGGCAGCGAGAAAGCTGCGGCCTTACGGTCGCGTCTTGACCACTCGCCTGGCGACCGCTTCGAGAACCGACGATGGATTTTCCTGATAAAGTCGAGGCCGTTCTGCTCGCCGGGGGGACCTTTAAAGACTTGCCACCGGGGGAGCAGCCTCCCCGAGGTAAGGGCCTTTTACCTCTGGCTGGAAAGCCTATGGCTGCCTGGGCTCTTGAGGCCCTGGCCGGGGCTGACCGGGTGTCGCGCGTGATTATGGTGAGCCCGGTTGACCAGAGTGAACTGCAGGACCCGGTCTGGTCGGGAGTAGACCAGGTGGTGTTGGCCGGAGACCGACTGATCGACTCGTTCCGGATCGGGTTGCAGGCGGTAGAGAATCCTGCTCAGCCGGCCATGGTGGTGGCTGGCGACCTTCCTTTCCTGACCCCCGAGGCGGTCAACGACTTTGTCGACCGCTGCCGTCAGCGGCCGGAAGTGTCGGTGTGGTATGGCTTTCTTAGCCGGGAGACCTCGGAAAAGAAGTTTCCCGGCATTCCTCACACCTGGGCCCGCCTGGCTTCGGGAGTCTATTGCGGAGCCGGCCTTTTCATGAGCCGGCCCGAATCGCTGGCCAAAGTCTATGACGCCCTGACGGAGCTGACCTATGCCCGGAAGAATCCCATCAAACTGGCCTCGATGCTGGGTTGGGGGACGATCCTTCGATTCTTGTGTCGGCGCTTGACCATTCCCCAGGCGGAGCTCGCCATGAGTCGGCTGCTGGGGGGGACCCCCTGTGCGGGCATCGAGTCAGCCTTTGCCGAATCGGCTTTCAATATTGACGATCAAGAGGCTCTCAGAGAAGCCCGAAAACGATTGGAGAAGACAACGTGATGGTAGTTCAAGCAAGCGAGGCACCGGCCGCTATCGGTCCTTACTCTCAAGCGGTGCAAGTCAACGGCCTGGTCTTTTGCTCCGGCCAGATCGCTTTGGCCCCAGGCGAGCCAGGTCAACTGGTTGGGGAGACGGCGGCTGAGCAGGTGGTCCAGGTTATGGAGAACCTGAGAGCCATCTTGGCGGCGGCCGGGACCAGCTTTGATAAAGTGGTGAAGACCACCATCTATCTGGTCGACCTCAATGATTTCACCAGTGTTAACGAGGTCTACGGGCGCTACTTTAGCCATCAGCCGCCGGCTCGGGCCACCGTGGAAGTTTCCCGGCTTCCCCGGGGAGCCCGAGTCGAGATCGATTGTATCGCTAGCCTCTAGTAAGAAGCCGGCGATGGTCGTCAAGGTCGTCGCGATGGGGGGCCTTCTCTCGCGGGGGGTCGGAAGAGAGCGGTCTTTCTGGACGTGACTTTCCTTTCGGGTGCGCTCTCTAGCTATCAAGCGATGGGCCTTCGAGGTCGGCCATGCTCGCACCACCCGACTAAACCATGGTCTCAACAAGTTTTTCAATACTTTTGTCCAGGTTTCAGGTTGCGGCTAGCGGCGTCAAACGACCACGTTGAGATTCCGTCGCAAAAGACGGCGCACAACGGACGGCCTCAGGGAGATGCAACCTTCGGGCAGAGCCTGCTCAAACTTGAGAGGACGCCGACTGGTGGTAGCGCAGACTAAGACGTGGTCACCGATGAAAAAGGCGGAATGACGCAGCCTGAAGTACTGAGCAAATCCCCTCGAGACGTAGCCGGCGAACACCTCAGGAACGTGGGCCGGGGTCGTTTGCAGAAACTCGGCGCCGTCAGGGTCGATCGGTACGTAGACAGAGAGAAATCCCGTCTCCGTGAGGACCTTTTGCTCCTCTTTCAGAAATTCCAGCCGGCTTTCGAGATCGATAGCGTCTGATTGTGCGGTGTGGAGGATGTCCATCTCGTTGAGCACGAGATCGAATTTTTCTTGGGTCTGGCGCACATATTCAAAGCCGTCACCGATCACCAACTCCACCCGTTCGTCCCTGAGGGCATTCCGGTTGAGAGTGGCCATACTCGGTTGATGGGTGGCCATTTCGATAATGGCCGGGTCCAACTCGACCACCACTACCTTTTCGATGTTCGAAAAGCGCAGAGCGTCTCGGGCCGATAGCCCGAGACCGCCTCCTAGGATAAGAACCTTGCGAGGTTGGGGGGTAACCACCAGGGGAAGAATGACGGCCCGTTCGTGGATCCCAGCCTCAAAGGCTGAATGAAATTGAAGACCCCCATTGAGATAAAGGACGATATCCTGTTTGCTCCGGTAGAGGGCGATCTCCTGAAATCGACTTAGCTTAGAATAGAGAGGCTGCAAGGCAAGTGATTCAGGAAGTCGCCCTTAGCTTCCTAGCTCAGCGAGTGAAGAGCTTTTTCAGGGACTCCATCACGGCGTCAATCTTGGCCTGGATGGCTTCCGGGGAAAGCTCAACCGGAGCCGAAGAGTTCTGCTCAGAGACAGCGTCGGCGATTTCTAGGGCCTGCACGAACTGGTCAGCCCGAACAAGCGGCGGAGGAGGAGAGGGGGGCGAGGCATCTTTGCGGTCGGCCCAGGCGGGGGCTAGGAGGAGGGAGGCGGTCAAGACTCCAGTTAGGAAGGTTCTCACGCTTCACCTCCGACGTCGGAAGCCGGCAGGTAGCTACTGTTCTGCCAGTAACCGCAGTAGAGCGAGTTCATCGGATAGCCCAGAATCTGACTGACGTCCGGGTCTAGATAGGATTCTCAAAGGTGTTCTCCTTTCAGACCTATGTGCTTTCATAGTAGCAAGGCTACGTCAGCGGAATACCAGAGATCTGTTAGAGAACTGTTAGCGGAAGGGCTCCTCAGGCGACCCTGGAAAAAGCCAGGGTGTTGACTCCTGCCAAGGATGAGGCGAGTCGTTACTGGCTGACCTGCCTCGCTCTCGTCACTCTCTGTTGTGTGACCCTGGCACCTTCATGGGGGGCACTTCTGCCCGGTCTTCAAGACGAGGGGACGGTGGCCAACAATGCCGCCAATCTGCTCCACGGCCGCTTTCCCTACGTGGACTACTTCCTCAGGATCCCTCCTTTAACCGATTGGATGATCGGGGTGTTTATGGGAGTATTCGGACAGAATCTAGCGACTCTGCGGGGCTACTTCTTGCTCGAGATGGTGGTGCTCACCATCCTCCTTTTCGCCCTGGGTGAGAGGTTCTTGCCTCGCGGGTTGGCCTGGATTCCCCCCGTTTGGGTGATGTTAGTGGGGGCTCAAGCCTGGCCGATGGCGTCCTTCCACTGGGATGCGGCCATCTGGGCTCTGTTGGCGTGCTTTCTCCTGGCTCAGGAGAAAGATTTTCTGGCTGGATGGGCGGTCGCCTTTTGCGGCATGGCCCTTCACACAGTGGGAGCGGCTCTGTGGTTGGCCGCTTTGATCGGAGTGGCCTGGGAAAAGGAACAACGTTGGGACCGGTTGGCCAAACTCAATGCGGGTATTGCCCTGCCCTCGATTCTGTTTTTGATCTTATTGGCGACTCAAGGAGCGCTGCTGGAGTTCTTCCGCCAGACTCTCTTCTTTAATGCCGAAAACTATCTCCAAGCGCAGGGCCATAGCCTGGATTTCTCTCCCGTCTGGTCGGACCTGAACTCTTTGTGGACCGGAATCCGGAGCGGCCAGAGTCTAGGCTGGTTTCCGGCGGCGGCAAGCTATTTCGTGATAAGCGATCTGGTTGGCTTTCTTTTGTTCTACCCTTTGACTTTGGTGGCTCCCTTCTATCTGTTCAAGAAAGAGTGCCACCCGGTCATGAAGGTGGTGGCCCTCACCCTGATGCTGACGGCTTTGATCAACCTGGGTCGGCCCAATCGCTATCACCTCAATTTTTTGCTCCCGTTCTACTCGCTAGTGGTGGTCGGGGCGGCCGCTCGCCTGATTCGGGGTCGTCGAACGACTCAGGCCATGGTGGGGGTTTTTACGGTCTTTCTGGTGACCCTCGGAGTCTACAACGTCAACACCTGGAAAAGCTATCGTTTTCCGCTTTCTCTGTCGCGGGGAACAGTTTACACCCAGAGCTTGGCTCAAGCCCAGATCTTACAAGACCTGCAACAGATGATGGGGCCTGAGGGAGGCTACGCCTTTGCTTTCCCTGATAGCTCCCTCTACACCTGGCTCCTGGGTTTTGATAACCCTACTCGAGTGACCGCTTTACTTCCGATGTTCTACACCCCTGAGCAGGTCCGAAGAGCGAAGGCCGATCTCGAGCGCAAAGAGACTCCCTGGGTTCTCTTTGTGCCGCTCTCTGATGCCTCTATCGCCGACTATCATTTTCCTCTTGAGGAGTTTCGATCTGAGCAGCAGCTGTTTCTCGAGTTGATCACGGAAGGTTACCAGGAGCGCCGCAACTGGGGTGGCCTCATCCTCTATGCCCGTCCTTAGCGATTTCCCAAAGCACCGCGAAGGGGACTTTGGGGAGATTGGGAAAGGTAGGGGAATGCTCCAGGATATCATCAGCGGGTTTGTCAGCCTTTTCCAGGAGAACGCGCCTGACGAAGACCGAAGAAAAGTCATTCGACTCCGTTGTCGATATTCGGTCTATATGATTTACAAGAAGCAAGTATTGACCTGCACAGCCGTCGATATGGGGCTGCAAGGCATCCGTTTGGACATGCGAGAGAAGGTCAAACCCGGTACCCGGGTGGCCTTGCTCTATCGCGGGGCGGTGGGTCAAAAGCCCGTCCTCAAGTTGGCCGACGTCACCCGAGACCTCGAAGATTCCATCCAGAACGGGGTGCGCTGTGCCGTGCTCTGGTGTCAACAGAATCGGTATAGCAAGAAAATTCAAGCAGGTCTTCGCTACGCCGACAGCCCCGAGCGAATGAGTAAGTCCTGGGTCAAGAAGATCCTGCGGGAGATCGGCTTCGATGAAGAGACCATTTTTCAACGCCGGAAGATTATTCGGGTGGCCGCTTCTCTCCCTTACGAGGCCAGATCCGGCGAGACACGTCTCAAAGGAGTGGTGATCAATCTAGGGGCCGGAGGAGCCCTTATCCAGTCCGAACAGGTGCTGCCTGACATCCTCGAGCTAGCCATCGGTCCCTACAAGAATAACGATACCCTATGCATTCGTGGCCGGGTCGTCACCCGGCGTCACGAGCCTCACAGCAACATCTGGCTGAACGGTATTCGTTTTGGGAGCCCTTCTCAAGAAGAGGTGGAACTGCTGGGAAAATATGTGGTTGGGTTACTCAAAGACAACATCAACAAATAGCTTGTCTCTGTGAGGCAAGAAGAGAGAAAAGGGTGTCGAAAGCGGCCCACCATATGGCAAATCTCGATCAGATCTTGACCCGACTCCGCACCAACCTTCATGCCGCTCATCTGGACAGCGGAAAATCTCTGAGTCAGTTGACGGCTGAACTGGGTCTCGACTCGAAGGAACTCACCTCGGACTATCTTTCTGGACGTCAGGAAGTCCCTCTCACTGTCCTGATTCGATTTGCCGGCTTAACCGGCAAACCGTTGTGGTGGTTCTTCGGCGAAGAGCCCCGCACCATCACTCTAGAGAGGGCTAACACGGCCCTTCAGAACGTGGGTCGAATGAAGCTTTATCTGGAGGCCCTGGAATCGGAGTTTCAAAGCGTGGTCGGAGATGCCGTTCCTGAATTCGAACCTGAGCTTAGTATTGCCCCCAACAACGTCCATCAGCTCCATGCTAGCGAAGTGGTGGTCGACCTTCAGCCTTATTTGACTAGAGCTCGGGAGATTCTCCAACGAGAGGTCTCAGGAGAAGAGTCCGGCGAGGTGAGTGAGGAGTCGATCGAGATGATCGCCCAGGGCCTCTACAGCGCCGAAATGGGTTGCTTACCCTCTCGCAGCTTCGAAGCTATCGACTAGGGGCCTGTTGACATTCGACTGGCCGAGGAAGAAGGGTTATAACACGG
>CAYRFU010000333.1:0-7655 GCA_964423525.1 uncultured Burkholderiales bacterium
TGCCTGCGGAGTGACCCCGACTTTGGCCACCTGGGACACGACCAGCGGTTGGAGTGGTTCCGGGCTGGAAAAGTCGTCCGTCTCGAATCCTCGCAAGAGTGGGAATTCTCTCGGGCCTTCCTGGCTCTCGGTCGGGTGCGGCTCGAGCATGAGGTCGTCACCGCGCCCCATTTCTTCAAAAAGGCAGACCGCATTATGGCCCAGACCGAGGCCTGCCTCTTGGTGCTGGATTGAAGCCCGAACCTCGCCATCTCCAGGGAAAGCCATATATGCTCCGTGGGGAACCTTGGGACCAGCTGAACGGCATAGTCCTGAATTTTGTAGCCGATTAGAAGATTCGGGAGGCATCGAGGTGGACTCGGCAGTCCTGTTCCAACTCCAGGCAGAGTTGAGCGGCTTCCTTGAACCCGCCCTCGGCGTTGACCAGAAGTTGGTAATCGCTCTTTTCAGGATCGACGATGAGGTAATAGGTCACCCCTAGCTTCTCGTAATGGTCTCTTTTGAAGAGAAGGTCCCGTTGTCGAGTAGACTCCGAAAGGACCTCCACCACCAGGGTCGGGGTGGTATCGATGTAGTCGCTCCGCTCGTGTCGGCACACCACCAGAAGATCAGGCCGGAAGACGGTATCCTTGGACACGACCCAATCGAGTTCGAAGAAAGCCTCACAGTTTTCACATCCATTCTGCTCCAGGGCGGATCGGATCTGAAAATAGAGGTTCCCCGTAATACGTTGGTGAGGCTGTTTAGCGGAGGGCGTCATAGCGATGGGCACTCCCGACCAGAGTTCCCAATCTCCTTTCCACTGACGATAGTCCTCAACAGTGTAGCTGGGTATGTACTTGGTAAGGACCATGCCAGTAGAATAGCAGATGGACTCGTTATTGGCGAACGTCCAAAGGGTGTGATCCGATTCCTCGGTAAAATCCCGATACCAGATCCTACAGGTAGGATGAATTACTAGTATAGGACACAGACGCCAAAATGGCCCACTCTTTCCCAGCTCATTTGGCGACCGACTTTGCTACGCCTGAGGGAGGAGAAAGAAGCCTAGGAGCTGTAGGGAGTCATTGCTACCCCGGTGCAGCTTCGCTATCTCTCACGGTCATCGTGCTGGTGGTTTCGCAGAGCACATCCCAATAGCCCTCGAACTCTGGAAGGGTCTACAAAGAACCCTAAACCTCTCTAGGTATATCAGCGCCGCATACCCTCTGTGGTGTACAGGAACGGAGACCTCCAGGCTCCTTGTGCGCTAGTGGAACCCGAGCAACGGGTTCAGCGACGAATCAGGGTGGCCACCAGGGACCGTCTTCTCGGGTGGCAGTGGCGCCTTCCGCGTCCTTCTTGACGTTGCTTTGACGCTCGCTCTCTAGTCTGAGAGTGCAGAAAGTTAGGGGAAGTCATGGGAGCAGTTAGCGACAGCTGGCCTGCCGGCTACAAATACCGGTTTCGAGTAACACCATACCTCAAGACCAAAGTCCATCAGGCACTTTTGCCTAAAGAGGCGGAAAAGAAGGCCCAGTTGGGTCTCACTGATGACCAGGTCGAAGGGGCCTGGCAGAAAATTTTCCAAGCAAGCTGTGCCCGTCTGGAGGTCGATCGGATAGGTCTGTGCATTCAAAAGGCTCGGAGTCCATAACGAATCCCGACCGCTGGGGTAACAACGTCGCCTGTTATCCTGCCCAGGTGCCTTCAAAGCCGCGGGCTTGACCTCGTTGATGTCAGGATAATGACATCATTCTAGGAACGTAGGGCTTCGGTTAGGTGGCCAGGCTAGAATGAGCGCGGTTCACCTCGAGGACTCACGCCTCAGAAAGCGAGCACAACGACCCATGATTTCCCGTCTTCCCTTCACGCTCGGCGGTAGCCGGACTTACCACTTCGAAGAAACTGGCAGCGAATCGGGCCGCTGTTGCCAAGTCGAGGCCAACTCAGACAACGAGGAGCCCGAAGGCGACCTGGTTCGGGTCCCCGAGCTCGTGCCCCCCACAGCAACGAGCCATCCTCGATCAACTGAGGCCAGCGTTCCTCAACTCTCTGCCTAGCGGCGGGCTGGTCGAGTTCGTTAGTAGGCTCGTGATAACGATAAAGATCGAGTTCTCGACCGGTCTTCTGAGACCAGGCGAAGTCCCGACCGTCGTCGGAAATCACACCCATTAGGCTCTCGCCCTCGTCCCTCACCGAGGATGGTCAACTTGCCTTGGAAATCAAGATGAATTCTCACCCTGGCAACCTATCGCCCTCAGGTTTCAGGTTCTTGAACGGGTTATGAACTTCGAGCCGGGTCGGTCTCGAGCTTTGGGAGGGGCGAAATGCCGCTGTCGCCGGGCCTAGCTCCTCCAAGCAATCCAAGAGGACCTCTAATGAGACCTTATTATCAAAAAGAAGGTAATCACCCCGACCAAGCGTAAGCGAAGAATGCCAGAGCAACGGTTTGGCTCCCGAATCTAGTTGAGGAAGGTGATTTTGTAGTGTTCAAGCTCAGTGAGCTCAATAAGGAGAAACTCCCTGTCACGGTTTTATCTGGTTTCTTAGGCGCCGGTAAGACAACTCTCCTCAACCATATCTTAGGCAATCGTGAGGGCCTCAAAGTGGCCGTCATCGTCAACGACATGAGTGAGATCAATATCGACGCTCAACTGGTCGAAGGAGGGGAAGCCAAACTCAAAAGAGGTGAAGAAAAGCTAGTCGAAATGTCGAACGGGTGCATCTGCTGTACGCTCAGAGAAGACCTGCTCGAGGAAGTGGCTCAGCTGGCGGTCAACGGTCGCTTCGATTACCTTCTGATCGAATCAACAGGAATATCCGAGCCCCTTCCCGTCGCCGAAACGTTTTTTTTCGCCGACGATCTTGGCTTGAGCCTCTCAGTGCTGGCCAGACTCGATACGATGGTCACCGTCGTTGACGCTCTCAATTTTCAAGCAGAGATGGAGTCTCTGGAGACCTTAAAGGCCCGCAGCCAGGAGATCGGTCCAGAAGACGAGAGGACCGTGGCCGACCTGATGGTCGACCAGCTCGAGTTCGCTGATGTGATCATTTTAAACAAGGTCGACGCTGTCTCTGAAAGCGAAAAACAAGCGGTTCTTGGGGCCGTCCGGGCCTTCAACGCCACCGCCAAAATCGTGGAAACGACCTACGGACAAGTGCCACCGAGGGAGATCCTCAATACGGGACGGTTCCGCATCGAGAACGCTGAGAAGATGCCGACCTGGATGGCAGTCGAGCGAGGTCAGGAGGTTTCAGAGATCGACGAATACGGAATCTGCGCCTTCGACTACAAAGCGAGGAGGCCGTTTCACCCCAAAAGGCTCTTCCAACTCTTTAGCTCTACCTGGCCTGGGGTTCTGAGAGCCAAAGGCTTCTTTTGGCTAGCCAACAGAATGGATGTAATCCATCTGTTTTCTCGGGCGGGTGCTCAATCCGACGTGCAGAGGCTCGGCCTCTTTTTTGCCTCCGTCCCCGAATCAGGCTGGCCTGAAGATCCAGAACTAAGAGAGCGAGCCCTGAGCGAATGGGAAGAACCTTTCGGAGACCGACGTCAGGACCTTGTCATTATCGGACAGAAAGAGAAAATGAACCAGGTTGCCATCAGAGCTGAACTCGACAAATGTCTCCTTGGCGATGAAGAGTTGGAACTCGGTCGAGAAACCTGGTTAACCCTCGAGGATCCCTTTCCACCTATGGAACCGGGCCAAAGACACATTCTCGAGACCCAAGACCCGATCGTCGTTGGTTGTTGAGACTTCAGAACCGTTCCTAAGCCAACCTACCTGGGGGAGAGCTTTACGAGGAGGATCAACGACTTCAACTACAATCGAGCCACCCTCACCCCTAAGCCTGAGGTGCTGACGGCCGATTCGCGGGGAGTCTTCAGCGGCCCCTCCCTTTCAGGTAACGGGAAGGTGCTACTGGCAAGGTGGGAAGACGGCACTCATCCCCAGGAAATCTACCAGCTCGCCGCCGACGGTTCCAAGACGCGCCTCACCAATTTCAATCAGGGCCGCGTCAAGGGCAGGGCTTGGTTGCCCTTTGAGGAATTCTGGTGCCAAACCGAGGCCTGCCTCTTGGTACTGGATTGAAGCCGGAACCTTGCCATTTCCTTGGAAAGCCATATGGCATAGTCTGGCGCAGCGAAATCGGATGGCCTGGGAAAGGCGCGATCGACATCGATGCGACAGGAAACCCGAGGCCCTGGAATGCTCAACTCAGGGACGGCTTTGGACTCGACCTCTATCATTGGAAAAAGCGCTCTATTGCCTGCTGCTGACCGGGGATCCTGGCAGCCGCTTTGAGGGCTGCCTGCACCACCAGCCGTTGCGGGGGAGTGAGCGAGTCGGGGAACTCCAGGTATTGGCGATACAGTCCGTTGCTGTGAAAGTCGGACAGGGTGAAGGAGGCGCGAACATAGATTTCTTCGAGGGTTCGTTCTCGAGGGTCTTCCAGGCTGTCGATGCGAGCGCGGAAGAAGTCGTAGGACAAAGGACGAATCCCGCCCGACAAGTCGAGTTCGGCCTCTTCGACCGAGAGTTTGCGAACCGGCATTTCCTGGGTCGTGTCGATGAAGTACTCCTGTCCCGAGGGGATCCGATCGGTCGGAATCTCGCGCTCGGGTAGGCGCTCGGCCAGGCAACGGGTGACCTGGGCAGCCCGGACGGCCCGCCCTCGCAAAGTGGTGTCGGCCGAATGGTAAACGAATCCGGCCGAGTTGAAGCCAACCGTAGGACAGGCGGCCGAGCTAACCCCGTCTGGACCCAGGACGGGGCGACCACTCCCATCGAACTCCACCACTCCCTGGTCGGCCAGGCGCTCCATCAAAGGGCCGGGTTTGGAGTCATAGCCGATGGCTGTGAACAGCATCGCCAGGTCGGGCAACCGGGTGGGTGAGTCGGTGGGAGGGTCGGCGCCATAGAGTCTCTCGGCGACCCACTCCTGTCTCACCTCGGTGAGACAGGAGTGGGTCGCCGATTCACTCGTCAGCTCAAGACCAATAGAGCGCCCTTTTGGCCCCTCCCTGGCCACAAGGGAAACGGTGTCTGGACCAAAGGAGTCGCCCAGAGCACGCATCCGGAGGCGACCCTCGGATTCGGCCTGGTAAAGCGCCTCGAGAGTGCGAGGGGTGACCGGGGTGCCAAAGGCCCTGTAAGCCTCCAGAGACTGTTCGGCGAGCTGAGGATGTTCTATCATCGTCTCCATCAAAGGTGGCGACAGGTGAAGGGCCGGAATTTGGGTCTGATAGGCCTCAAGCCGATCTTTGATGTAGAGGTCCACGGCCACGCCCGGGTTGAGGGCTAGGATCTCGAGCACGGCCTTGGCGGCC
This sequence comes from uncultured Burkholderiales bacterium, assembly GCA_964423525.1. Taxonomy (GTDB): domain Bacteria; phylum Vulcanimicrobiota; class Xenobia; order Xenobiales; family JADMJV01; genus CAYRFU01. The sequence continues at coordinate 5,315 of CAYRFU010000333.1, forward strand.
GACTCGCCACCGCCCACGACTCCCACCCGCGACCCATCGGGTAGCAGTTTGATCAGTTGTTTTACCGAAGGCTTCCCTAACATTCGGTCGGAGGCGATCACATTGCGCTCGACCCGCCCTTCGGCTAGAGAGCGTTCGGCCCCCAACAAGAGTGTATTGGCTCCCATTTCGTCGTGATCGTCGCCCAGCCAGATGGCTCCCGTTTCGGTAGCGAACTGCTCGAGTTGCCGGATTCCTCTGGCCTGCTCACCGTGGGTTCCCACAAAGCCGGTGGCCATCACCAGGGAGCGACTCAACAGCTCGTGCCCTGGCCCTGTTTTTACCCGGAACAGCCGCTCGCCCCCGCGCTCGAACACTTGGATGTCGTTGACCGGGGACTTCTCACATAGAAAGGTGTCGGGGTAGTGCTGACTCAAGCCCTGAGCAGTGCGGCTGAGGTGATCGTAGAGCTCGGCCCGGTTGGTGGGCTCGAAACCGACTCCAACCTCGGCCACCGACAGGCCCTGAAAGATGTCTCCCGTAGCCGAAGTCCAGTCTTGGCGGGCCTTCTCGGCCAGAGCCTGAGACTGAGCGAAGGTCCGGGCCTTGCTGATCTCGACACCGTGCTCTCGATCATCACCTGTATAGATCAAGTTGCTGGTGGCACTGACGGTTCGCAAGACGTGGACCGATTGGGCGTGGTCATCAGAAAAGGCCTGGCCTGCCCTTGCGGCCTCGAGGATCACGGTATGGAGGCCGCGCTCACTCAGGTGATAGCCGGTGGCCAACCCGCCGGGACCGGCGCCTACCACCACTGAGTCGGCGATAGGTAGCCCTGTTTGCTCATCGACATCCCACCCACGAGCCGCCGTCGCGATCTGGAGAGTCCCGGGAGCGAGGTAGAAGTCGACGTTTCGTACGACTCCATCGGCGCTATACTCGGGCAGGTCCTCGACCAGCATCCAGTCAGCCGCCAGACCGCGCAGGGCCCGCAGCTCTTGGGCCTGCTCCGGCGAAGCCCCGGCCAGCCGCTGGTTGAGCGCGTGAAACAAGCGTCCCGGTGTGTCGGCACGGGGCTGGTCGAGCATTTCGCGAAGGTCGCCAAGGCTCCCTAGCCCCGCTCGCAGTCTCTCGATCGTCTGGAGACGAACCTCCGGCAAGGAGATACTCCGGTCGAGATAGATCCGCCGGAGATCCCCGCCTGTCTGCTGGAGCGCCTCCGCCAAACTGATGCAGACCGGACTGGTGGGTTGAGTATCGGGGCGCCACCGTTCGGGCGGTGGCACGTCACTCCCCGACTGAGAGCTGATGGTGGACTGTTCGGGATGCTCGAGATCGATGTGGTGATGAACCTGAAAGCCGTTGGGCGTGACGCGGAAATAGTCTATCCGCGGTCCATCAAAAAGCGTCAGGGCGACACCAAAACCGTGACGGTTGATGTCGACCACCTCGCCACCGTCAAGGATGTGCCCCTGATACCGGTATTCCGCCCGTTCGTCGATAACGACACCCGGTTGGTCCAGGGCCTGATCGCGCCCAGCGTTCTCGTCGAGGGCCTTAACATAAAGACCCAGGCCTCGATGAGACCATCCCTGACGGCGGGCTTCGTCAGGAGAGAAGCTGTCGGTGCGGTCTGGATTCTCGAGCTTGCCGGTCTGCCGGAAATGCTCCAACGGCTGTCTGGCATAGGCTGGCAGGTTGTTGTTGGGGCGGTCGACAGATCTCATCGAGCGGCATTTTAAACGGTCGCTCTTAAGAAGTTCTGAAATGTGCTACCAGAGGGCGATGCGACCGGTCGAGGGTGGATTGTCAAACTATTCTGGGACGAGCTTCATGCCTTCTTGGCGAGCTATCTCTCCGACTAGAAGTCCGCAGAGGGGACCCAGGCCGGCTCTAGGAGTCGACAGGGCAAAGCCCACGGAGAATTTCGGCCACATCGCTTTCACAACGGACGGGCTTGAGACGAGCCAGGCGAGCTTGCAAGCGGGAAGGCTGGAGATGGCGGTCGATCTCCTCGAGGAGAAGGTCCCGAGGGAGCTCACGAGCCCAAGGACCCAGGGCCAATGAGTCGGCTAGCTGGAGCGGTCGCTTCTCCACAATCTCTGCCAGCTCGCCGACGGCCTTCTCCCAGTCGGGCAGTTCCTCCCAATCGGCCCAAAGGACGAAGGGATCAGAACCCACCTTGGAACGGGTGTGACGGGCCAGCAAATCTCGGCACAGCCGCCCATCGACGGTGCCCAGGAAATGACCCAGAATAAGGCGAGTGCCCTCGGCGGTCACCGGCATCTCATCTGGTCCGAACCCGAGGAAACGGCGAAAATCCTCGGCCAGAGATGAGGAAATGCGGGCGCTTCCCTTGCCC
>CAYRFU010000334.1:0-7593 GCA_964423525.1 uncultured Burkholderiales bacterium
CCTGGAGGGTGGCCTTTCCGGTGCTGGGGAGCATTTTGCCCGATGTGAGAAAGGTAGCCTTTCTGGAAAGGCATCGGGGGGCGCACCGGTTCGAGGTGCTCGACCAGGAGGGAGAAGGTCCCGAGGTTGAGCAGGCCCTGTTGATCGAGGCGCTCGACCAACAGTCGACGGTCACCTTCGTCACCGAAGAGGCGACCGAGGCCGAGCAGACCATGTCAGCCCAATCAGCGTGGGCCGTGGCCAGCCCTATCCAGGGCCTCGAGGGGACCTCTTTTCTTCTCTATGCCCACGGCCGCAGTTTTCTGGCCCGAGAGAGCCTGGAGGAGGTGGCGGCCCTGGTCGACGTGGTGGCCGAACTGGTAGGACATCACATGGTGGTCGAGGCGGCCGCCCAGTATAGCAGCTTATTGGGGATCTTTGGTCATCACGTGGGCACTTTGTTCAAAACGTCGGGGGCACTGAAGCTGTGGTCGTCGGATTCGACAGACCCTCAAACCCGGGCCGTACTCGATAACCTGATGCCTATCTGGGGCATCTCGCAGGCCATCTCGCTGCATAAAAAACGAGGAGAGTCGGAGTGGGCTGACCTGCTGGAGGCCTGGGTCGACCCGGCTCGGCTCGAGGTGGACAAAGAGGTGGTGGAGGCCCTCCGCTGCCTGGTCGGTCACACCTATCATGCCGGTCACGGAGAGACGGCTTTTCTGGAGTGGCGTGTCAACGGAGAGGAGCCGCTAGCGGTGGGACTCAAGAGCTTGCCGCCTCTCAACGACAATCCCATTCTGCTCGACAAAACCGTAGCCCTCACCATCGGTTTAATCGAAATGCTGAGTAATGTCCGCAAGTATCCCGAAGCCCGAGGGGCCGGCCGGGAAGACCGGAGGGAGTTGAAAGAGCTTTCCCAAGAAGAGCGGAGAGTCGAGATCGTCTGCCAAAACCAGGACCGGGTCGCCACCGTCGAGGTCAGCCAGCCGGTGGTCACCGGGCCCGATGGGGCCGTTCCGTATTCACGGAGCCTGGAAAGGATCTGCTCCTTGGAAAGCAGCCTGCTGCGAGGATTGGTCGAAACGGGAAGGGCCGAGAAAGTGGCTCAGACGAGCCTCCCCCATATCGTCAGAACGCGGCAGCGATGGACCTATCGATGGGGAAGACTGGTAGACGAATGGAGGGCTTTGCGTGGCTAGGAAACTGAGACTTCTCTTGGTGGACGACCGGCCGGTGACCGAACTCGAGACCGAGCATCTGGAGATTCTTGGAGTCCCCTATCGAGAGGATGAGATCGACCCCTCCCTGGGAACCTGGGCTCAGCACCTGCGCCTCTGGAGTGACAATCTTTTCCCTCCCCACGAACCCGATCTGGTGCTGGTGGACTGCCGTTTTGAAGAGGACAACAAGTATGTCCCGATGTCGGAATCGCTACGGGGGCGGGACCCGCGGGGCTTGCTCCACGGGGCTATTTTCGTCTCTCGGATGTTCGGGCGCGACCGCTTTCATCCGTTCGGATTCTCGGTTTACAGCATGGACGCATCGGCCTTTCAAGCCGACGCCTATGCCCAGACCTTCATCGGTTTTTTGTTAGCCATGCGAGACTCCACTCGTCCCGAGGGAGAGATGGGCTACGTGAGAGGACGTAAGGACCGGGAGCTGGTCGAATCGTGTGGCCGGGTCTTGGGCGGCATCATCAGTCAGAATCCGGCCACCTCCTGGGCTCCGGCTCTGGCTATGTATCGAGAGCGACTGGCTGAGGTGATCGACCTCCAGGCCTACGTCATCGAGAAGGAGTCCTGGCTCAAAGCCTTGGATGCCGCCAAACGCGACCAGGGTGAGCTGTTTGATCAGGGCTTGAGCCTGGGCTGGCGGCGCTACGACGGCGAGCACGACGCGGTGGAATTGCGATCGCTTTTTGCTGACCGGTTAGAGGGGGACCGCTGGGGCTCCCAGGCGAGCACGGCGGCAGCCGAGTGGCTCAATGGGTTATTGGTGTTGGGTGACTACCTCCACGATGCCCTTGAGTGGGTTCGTCAGGTGGTGGCCGAGCAGGCTGACCCCGACTCTTTACTAGTGCCTCGCGGACGCGATCTCCACGGACAACGGTTGACCCGATTCTTCCACGCCTGCGCGGGAGTGGTGGCTTGGTATGAGGACCGCCAGCGCGGGGCAGGTCAGCTCTCGAGTAGCAAGATCGCCCTGGGCCTGGGCCTTTCCGACAAGCAGTTGAACCGCTACTTCAAACCTCTCTTAGAGATTCCGTGGGGTCAGGTCGTGGACCGCCTCGACGAGGGGTTGGCCACCGGTGTGTGGCCCCTCCCGGGACAATGGGAACTTCACTCGGTGCTTAGGGACTGGGCTCAACGAATCCAACAGGAAGACCTTCCCCTGGCCGGAGCACGATGAGAGAAGACGGCTTCCAGGAAACCCTGGGGATGTCGCTCGACAGTCAGGAGCGACTCAAAGCCGCTTCCCGTCAGCTGACCACCCTGGAGGTTCCCGGTTACCGACTCGAGAGAGAACTGGGTCAGGGCAGCTTTGGCACCGTTTGGGAGGCTGAGCGAAACCAAACCGGCCAAAGGGTGGCCATCAAGTTGGTTCTGCGCGAACAGAGCCTGAACTGGGACTACTTCAAACGAGAACTCGATTTCTTGCGCGACCTGGAAGACCATCCTTACACCCTGACAGTGCTCGATGCCGATCTCAATCACCAGCCCCCCTACATCGTCACTCCCTTGGTGGAAGGGGGGTCGCTGGAGAAGAATGAGCGGCCAACCGTCGAGACGGCTGAAATCTGGATCGAGCAGATGGCCGAAGCTCTGGTCTATATCCACTCCAAAGGCGTTATCCATTGCGATCTGAAGCCCAGCAACATCTATCTTTCCACCACTGGGAGCATCCGCGTAGGCGACCTGGGGCAGGGGCGCACCGTGGCTGGCGACGAGGTTTCCTGGGGCACCATCGGGTTTATGGCTCCCGAGCAGTGCGTCGATCCGAGTCGGAAGGTGAGCCCCTCGGTGCAATGGGATGTCTACGGCTTCGGCGCCACAGCCTATTGGCTCTTGACCGGCCTCCGACCCCGGCTGGAGGAAGCCGACCATGAGCGGATGTCGGCCGTAGACGGGGTAGAAGACCGGTTGCGACTCTATCGCCAGTGCTTGGAGCAGAATTCGCTGGTCCCCATCCGAGAGCTCAATCCGATGGTCGACCGGGAATTGGCGGCTCTCATAGAAGCTTGTCTGGAAGTCGACCCGAGTCGGCGGGTAGAGACCATGAACGATGTGGTCGACGACCTAGAAAAAAGAGCCCGAGGAGAGCCTCTGTTATGCCGGCGTCCCTGGAGCCTGGCCTATCTTCTGCGGGTGGCCCTGGCTCGATTCGAAGTACAGCTTTTGATGGTCGGCCTTTTACTGCTGGTGGCCGGAGGGTATTACTTCTGGACCGACTCCCAAAGGCGCCAGTTTCGATTTCACGTCGAGAGTGGTCTCCAGGCCGAAGAGTCGGGTCAGCCCGAAGAGGCTTATCTTCATTGGCTCGAGAGTTTGCGGTTTGACACCGATCGCTCCAGTCTGGGGCGGCTGGCCTTCATGCCGATCGAGAGGACCTATCCTCATCAAGATGTGGTCAACAGTCTGGCCTACGGCGACCAGGGCCGTTTGCTGGCCACCGCATCCTCCGATCAGACGGCCGCGGTTTGGCGGGCCAACACGGGAGAGAAGTTGGCCACGCTGCGCCACGGTGACCGGGTTCAACAAGTTCTCTTCACCCCTGACCAGAAATTGCTGACGGCCAGTTGGGACGGGGCTGCTCGACTTTTTGATTGGCGTTCAGGGAGAATGGTCCACAGCTACAGCCACGACCAGGGACAAGAGATTGTTCCCAGTGTGATTTCGATGGCCCTCGCCTCGGACGGGAGCTGGTTAGTGACTGCCGATTCCGACGGCCATCTCAAACTGTGGCAGGTGGAGAGCGGGCGCGAACAAGAGCTGGTGCCCTCGCCCGAGGCCGATTTCGTGGTCCAGAAGCTCGCCTTCCATCCCGACAACCATCGCTTCGCCGCTCTCTGGAGTTACCGTTCGTTACGTCTATGGGAAGTGACAACGGGCGAGCCTACCGGTCCGGTGATGAGCCACGATGAGGAGATCAACGATCTCGCCTTTAGTCCCGACGGCTCGGTTCTGGCCAGCGCTTCAGACGACCGTCGGGTCAAGTTATGGGATGCTAGCACTGGCCGCCTGGTTCGCAGGCTGCCTCCTCACCAAGCTCGCGTGAACGCGGTGGGCTTCTCACCCGATGGGACCCAGTTAGCGGCCGCCGGAGACGACGGAACGGTGGAGGTTTGGGACCTGACCAGCCCGAGCGAGACGCCAGTCGGCTACCTGCCTCATCGTCGCCCGGTGCGCAGCCTGGCCTTCAGTCAGGATGGCTCACTACTGGCAGCGGGGACGGGTGAAAAGCAGAGCCTGTGGTCGACCTCCGAACCGAACGGAACGGTTCAAGTTTGGAGCTTGGATAGCTACCAACCGGTCACGGCAACGTGGCCCCACGACGGCCAGGTTCATCAGGTTCAGTTCCACCCCGATCAGCCTCTAGTGGCGGCGGCCTCGGGCGGAGGACGCCGTTTGTCGTCGACCTACAACGGAATGGCCCGCTCGTGGCGGGTGGTTTTAGCTACCCCAGGTCAGTGGCCTTCGGAAGTTGTGAGAGGCCCCGAACTCAGCTTGACGAACGATGGGACGGCAGTGCTCCTCCCCGATGGAACACCCCTGAGTCACGGCAAGAAAGTTGCCATCAACTCGGTGGTCGTTGATCCCTCGGCTCGCTTCGTGGCCACCGGGTCGGCCGACCGGACCACTCGGGTCTGGTCCTTTCAAGATGGCTCCCCGATCGGTCGACCGATTCCCCAGGAGGGTTCCGTCGAGGCCCTGGCTTTCGGCCCGGGGGGCACCTGGCTAGCCACGGCCGCCAGCGACCGTTCCACCGTCATTCGCATCTGGGAGAGCGCCACTGGGATTCCTATCACTCCCCATCTCTATGCTCCCAAACGGGTGGAGCAGCTCGCCTTCTCTGAAGACGGTCACCAACTAGCCCTCAGGACGCCCTCCGGGAAGGTCTTTTCCTACGCCATCCCAGAGCTGGAGAGACTCTCTCCGGAAGTGGAGCAGCGGCTGCGGGCCCAACTTGATAGTTCGGGGACGGTCGTCAGCCAGTAAATCGGACTTCGCTGTCGCAGTAGGGGACGGCGAACTGGCTCCCTTTGATGACTTTTTCAGGGTCGATGCCTAAAGTCCGACAGTGCGCGTAGAGCCCTTACCGAACCCCACGGCCACCGAGATGGCCGACCGGCTGAAAGCTCGTTCGACCCTGGTCATGGCCGCCGAACCGGTGGCCATTGGAGTGAACCTGGCTGCCGGCGGAACCAAGACACTAGCCACCTTCAAAAGCGTTGGCGAGGCCCTGGTCCATTCCGACTTCCCGGCCCTGGGAGGTTCACTCGAGACCCTGGCCGACACCGCCTTCACCAGTTCGGGTCCGGGGGGCCAGGTCTATCAAGGCGCGGTGGCTTTGAATGCCGGCATCACCGGACTGGTGGGCGCGGCCGAAATATGGGCCGGGCTGAAAGACGACAACCCTTTTATGATCGGAATGGGAGTGGCCGACATCATAGGTGGGGCTAGCTTCGGCGCTCAACTGTTTCAGGCCGACGCCCTCTCCATCGGGTTAGCCGTCGCTTCCACCGCGGCCCGTCTCGCCATGGTGGCCGTCCGTCCTTCGGCTTACAGCCGCGCCCAGCAGATCTGGACGGTGCTAGGTGGGGTGCAGATGGTGACCGCTTCGATGTTTCGCAACGGGGTGATGGTGGCTCCCGCCCTGGGCATCAACTTCGCGGCCGGATTGGGCCTGCTGGTCTACTCCAACGTGGGGCCAGTCCAACGGGCGGTGGATGGCTTTCTGGATAGGCTATGAAGACCCGGGCGGCCATAGCTCAGCAGGGCTTGAACCAAGCCTGGCGTTACAATCTCTTGCGCACTAACCAAAACAAGATTGAGGTGCTGGAGGATACCGTCGAACAGCTCGACCAACTCGATCCTCAGTTGGCTCAAGCCGGGGAACTCACCCAAGCCATGAGTCGTGAGCAACCCGATTCGACCAGATTGAGGATGCTCCGAGGATATCTTTCCACCGTGACCAGCCAGAGTCTTGAAGGCACTCCCGCCCTGGCCCAACTGGCCCTTCAGCTGGCTCAACTCGGGCCCCAAGAGGAACGAGCGAGCCTGGCTAGCGAGGGCCTGGAAAGCCTGGCCAAGCTAACTCAGGAGCCAGTCCTAACTTGCCTTCCCTCGACCGATTTGGCCCAACCGTTGCTGGAAGTTCTGACCCAGGGGCTAGACCCGGTCACGACCGCTCTCGGTCTCGCCACTCGTCTGAACCGCTCTCAAGCGGAGTCCTATCTGGACGAGTTCGCCAGTCAGCTCGACCAGCCGGATCTGGCTCTCGAGGCGGCTCGTCTCGGTCATGAAAATCGCGCCGTTCTGGACTTGCTCCGGGCTCATCCGGAGTTCACCCTCGAACAAGCCTGTCGCCGGACACTCCAACACTTTGACGATCAGATGGCGCGGGCCGGCATCGAGGAAGACCAACGAGGCACAATCCTCCTCAGTCATCTGCGCCAGCCCCAAGCCGGCCTGTGGGAGACGACAGCCGAGTCTGAGGTGACCTGTCACTCTCTCTTCAGGTTTGCCCTGGAGCAAGAATACAAGCCTGAATGGAGTCAAACCTTATGGACCCTTTCGCAAGCCGAGCTTGGCCTGACATCAGAGCAGGCAAGGGAATGGGAAAGGCTCTTGAAAAAGGCTATGGTGAGGGCCGAGCCTGAGACTTTTGGCGAGCTGGTAGCGAACACCCTTGAGGTGGTCGCCAGCTTACCCGATGAAGAACCCGCCTTTCGGCCGCTGGAGACGTTAGCGCCCGCTTGGAAAGAACACGACAGCGTGCTCGCCACTCTGGTCGGTCTCCAACCTTACCAACCCAGTACTGCCTGGGCGGGCCTTCACAGCTACTGCGAAACCCTCCCCGAATCCGGCCCTCTGGACGCGGCCTACGCCTACCTGAATCAGGCCTTCATGTGGCAAGACCAGACTCCGGTGGCGAGGCAAGCGGTCGTGGCTCTCCGAGAGTCCGTCGATTCTCCTACTCAAGAAGCCTGTGAGGCGTTGCTGGCGATCGATGAACGCCTGGCACCCTACGACCAGGGCGAGCGACTAGCTGTTCTCGTCTCAGCTTTGGAGTGGCTTAGCGGAGGCGATCGGCGGCTCCCCTCCTTCGGCCGCCGGCTCCGTGAACGGACCAAACTGGTGGAAACCGACCTGGCTGCCCAACGAGTCCTGCTCCAGAAGATTCAGGCCTCTCCTAACTATGCCGGCTTGGAGCCAGAGATTGAACTGACCACGTGGCTTCTCGACTTCGCCTGCGAGAACCAGCCCGAGAAGCTCGACGCTGCCACCCACATTCTGGATTCGATGACCCAGGGTAGCCCCGACCGGGTCAAGCGGCTGGCCAAGGCCGGCCTGACGGCAGTGCTTGAATTTGATCAGCCGGCTCGCGACC
>CAYRFU010000335.1:0-7551 GCA_964423525.1 uncultured Burkholderiales bacterium
TTGCAGCACAGGTCCCTCGTCACCCAGAGGCCGAACTCTCACCCGAACGGCCAGCCCCGACCCAGCCGGAAGGAGGCGAATCCTCAGACGGCTGTCAGCCACCACCTCTTCCAGGCTTTGACCCAAACAGACATCAGAGTCTAAGGCGAAGTCCTGGTCAGCCACCATCGCCAGAGCCTCGCGAACGGTTTCTAGCTGATCGGCCGGTACGGCCAGGGGTCGAACACCTATCAACTCGGCCAACTGCTTCAATCTTTGGTCGATCGGATAGACTCTCAATCGTCCGGGAGTCTCTTCGACGACCTGAACCATCTGGTTGCTTCCGATGCTGGGATTCAAGCTTAGGACCAGCTTCTTCTCTTGGCGACGAACGGTGATTCGGTGTTTACCCAGACACAGTTCTAACGGTCGCCGCGTCTTCTCGTCGAAAACCCGAGGATGCCCCACCAGGGCTGTCAAGAGCTCTCCTCGACGACCCAGCATCCGCTGACGGGTAAAGTGGTCAAAGACCTTCCGGTCGTGCTCATCCAGAAAGTCTGGGAGTTCGGCGTGGAGACGGTAGAGGTCGCCCTGTCTGCCGGGCGTCCATTCGCCTTTCTTGTTGAGCTTTTGAATCCTGGGGATAGGTTCGTAGTCTCCCTCTCTCAAGAACCAGCTCAAACGCTCTTCGAAGAGCCGCTCCTGGCCCCCCTCGCACCAGTCGAGCAACGCTTTGAGGGTGAGATCCCAGTGATCACGGGGCTGGACCAAACCCATCAAAGGGGTCGGTTCGACTTCGGGATCATCAAGAAAAGTCAGCAGCGTGACCACCTCGCGAGTCAGCATCTTCCAGGGACTCTTTCGGAAAGCGTTCACCGACTCACTCAATAACCGACGCCACGAAGCAAGCTCTTGGTGGAAGCCCGACCAATAAAGCAGCAAAGTGCAGATCCAAGTCAGGCCGGGAGAGACAGTGTATTGGCTGGCTCTGGCCAACTCAGGCTCGAGAGTGCGGGCCTGACCCCGGTGACAATCGAGCAGCCAGTCGAGGAATTCGTTCACCAGGTGGTCGCAAGCGCCAATATCCCTCAGCTTCAAAGGCTCACCTTGAGCTAGCAAACCGGCTACGAAGAGCAGAGTTTCAAAAGGTAGGAGGAACGACCCCGCTGCCCCCACCTTCTTGACTCGCTCTAAAGCCGCTCCGAAATGCTTGGTGTCACCGAGGAGCAAATTCAGAAAGGCGGCCTCCATCAAATCGGGGTGGTCCGCCAGGTGGACCTGGTGTTTAGCCAGTTCTCCGCGAAGTCGCAGCGAAGCCAGATAAAGTCGATGAAACTCCTCAGGCTGATGACCCCGGTAGTTCGCATCGAACCAGGCCAGCACCCCGGGAGCACCCTCGCCCATGTCAAACGCTCTAGACAGGGCCGCTCTCGCCATCATCAGAGCCCAATCAAGAGAAAAGGCATCCAGGCTACGGGAAGAGCGATAGCGTTGTGCCACGATCGTCAGGCATCTTGCGCCGCCAGCTGTGTAGGCCGTCAGAGCCTCCTCGAACTTGAGCTTTCCGCTGTAGAGTTGATAGCGCCATTCACGCCATTCCCGTTGGGGGTCAAAGACCGAGACCATTCGCCCTTGACGACTCGCCCGGATCAGTTTCTTGGCCCTCCTTCGGCGTCGCGAAAGGGCGCAAGCGTCTTCGCAGTACTGTTCGACCACTCTCCAAGCCCGGCCGTCACTCTCTAGGAACCCCTTGTTCTCAAGCTTTACCAAGAGTTCGAAAAGGTCAAGCCTGGGAGCCTTCTTGGGCTGGTTGAAGTAACCAGTAAGGATCTTTCTCAGGGAAAACTCATCCAGAAAACCATCTTCAAAGGCCAAAGTCTCAACGACAATCGACTCCGTCTCGGTGAGAGTCTCGAGGGAGTCGTGGTGAGAGTTCAAAGAGTCATTTAAAGCGAGCATCGTGTTGAATTATCTTCACGACCTGAGACTCCTTCGGAAAACCTGTTCGATCGACCTGGGGGTGTCGGAAGAGCCTGGTAGGCCCCGCTGGCAACCAGCATGGTGTCGGGATCTTGAACCAGCAGAGCCACCGATAGCCCTGACCCCCTGAGGGTTGGCGGCACAGCCAAAAAGGTCGACCCGGAAGGACGGCCCTTCAGCCATCGGATGGCCCTCACGACGTGGACGTGGACGAGATCCTTATCAACGTTTTCACCACCCGTAGGCCGGACCAGGGCTCGGTCTTGAACCAGCAACAGCTTGAGGGCGAAGCCCGCTGGGAAGTTCGGGAGCGACCAGCTGACGCGAAACCCACCTTCTTCTGGGTCACACTCCAGCCTCACCAGTTCAGGAAGCGGGTCGACCTGGGACAGAAGGTGGTCGCCCAAGACGGTATTCGACCCGACCAGGGCGTGCCGCCCGTTGAGAATCATCTGAGGGGTATACACAGTAGGCGAGCCGAAAGCCCTTCGATATTCCTTCTGATGAGTCGTCAGCTCCGGTGTGGCTAAAGGGTCCTTCCAGGCCACGCCGTCCCAATAGTCTACGTGATACGACAGGGTCAAAAGGTCGTTGCGCTCGCTCAGCCGAGTATGATAGTCGTCAGCTGGCGGACAACTCCAGCAACCCTGAGAGGTAAAGAGCTCCACCACTCGCAGGCCGGCGACGGTCTCCTTTTCGACAAGGGGAGTCGCGTAGTTATCCATGCCAGCTTCTATCACTCGAGAAAAAGGTCCGTAATCAACCCGGTTTAGAGAGCCCAGAAGATAGATCCGACTCGTCCGCCGGGCCGTCACGACGTTGCTGACGCCCTCGACGGTCAGGGAATCGGCTTTCTCGAGAGTCACAACGTTGCCGGCTCCAGCCACGAAGACCGAAGCGGCTTCGCCTCGAATGGAAATGATATTACCCGAGCCCACAATACGGTGGTCCTGACCCCGACCTTCAATCTCGAAAACGGCCGCTTCTGGCTCATGGATCTCCTCGGCACCAACCCCGAGAACCAAGAGAAACCAAATCAGTATCAAGTTCACCCTGAGCACAGGCGGCTCTACGCGGCTTTGAGTTAGAGGACCTCCAGTGAAAGGAGTCGCTCCAGGGCCTTCACGACCCAGTTGAAACCGATCAGCTCCTGCTCGAGTCGCACCAGGGAACCGGGATACTGGTCGAGCAGGTCTTGATAGAGTTCCTGTTCGTCGTCGGTCAGGTGAGGAAGTTCGCGAAGGGCTTGAGATTTCTCGGTGACCCAACGGGTCCGATGCTCCAACAGGGTGGCCCGGTCCATCAAGAACGATACCGTCTGGGGATGAGCGGCTCGTAGCCGGTCGAGAATGGCGAACCCATAGGTATCGATGTCTCCCCAGTAATAGATGGGAACGTCTCGCAACCAGGGTAGCCCTGCCAACAGCTCGATGGCGAAACCCGACCCGAAGAACAGCACACTTTCGGCCACCTTAGGGAAGGCCAGAAACGTTACCTCGTTTTCGACCACGAACACTTGCCTCACCGGCGGACGGAGACCCGGTAATTCGTCCACTCGCAGGGTGACATCGGAATAGGGAGAGAGTGGGTTGACAGCCGGGTCGAGGAAGCGGAGTCGTAGCCGGGGAGGTCGACTCAGAAAACCGAACCGCTCCCAAAAGTCGGTGGCCTGGTCGTCGACAGACGACCCATCCAGAGCCAGCGCGAACAGCTCTTGTAGCACCTTTCGGTGGTGCTCGATGAACTTGGTGTGGACTCCGTCGAGGTCGAGCTGGCGCGTGTAGATACCCGGTCTAGGGTGGGCCTTCATCCAGGCCACGATACGGAGCAGAGTGGGCCACTGCTTTTCTAGCTCGAGAGCCTGACTGGGCCGACGCCCCAGCCAGGGAACCAGCTGGCAGCACTCCTTCTGGGTGAAAGCGAGAAGTCGCTGAAAACGGGCTAGCTCGGAAGTCTTGCGAAGGAACCCGGCCAGCTGTTCCAGGGAATCCAACCAAACCGCTACCGGAATCTCGTTACTACCGATGACCCGATGGTTGACCGTTTTCATCTCGACCCGGTAGTCAGGTTGGGTCAAGCTCGCAATCCAATCACGCACCTCAGAGAAACGATTACCGAGGTCGGCTGAGGTGGGCTTCTTGAGAGAGACCCGCAAAGGAAAGCTCGATTCCCCCTCGACCAGCTCGCCAAAGAATTTGCCTCGCTCCCACTGCTTGAGCAGTTTGGCCCGCAGCTGAGCGGGGGTGCTCCAGCTCAAGAGATGGCAGCCTCTTTACGCTGTCGATACTCCTCGATGGTGAGATTCTGAATGGCCGACTCAAATGTCTCACCGTCGGTATGGCAAAATCCCACACTCGACACATACGGTTCGATGATATGAATCTTCTGCAAAGGGGTCACGATCATCAACTGGAGATCGAGGGTTTGGAACAGTTCCAGTCCGAAGTTGGTGGACTCGTCCGAGGAACGGCCGAAAGCCTCGTCGATGACCACAAAGTGGAAGGTTCGAAAGCGAGCGGCTCCGGCTTCAAGGCCGAACTGATAGGAGAGGCTAGCAGCTAACACCGTGTAGGCCAGCTTCTCTTTTTGACCGCCCGACTTACCTCCCGAATCGGCGTAATGTTCATGCTCGCTATCATCGGCTTTCCAGCGCTCGGAGGCCGAGAAGGTGAACCACTGGCGCACATCGGTGACTTTACGAGTCCAGCGACGGTCGAGGTCGGTCATTCCCTCGCGACCTTTGAACCGCTCGATGATGGCGCGCACCTTTAGGAACTTCTGCTCGGAATACTGTTCATCGTCACTGCCAGTCAGGGCACCCTCGGTGCAGGCTCGAAGCTCCGTTTGGAAGTCTCGAATCTCGATATCGGTGGTTCGTTGAAGCTCCAGCACGATGTAGCGACCGGGATTGTAGTCGATCTGGCGAAGCGACGAATTGATCAACTCTACCCGTTCTCGGATCGTCTCTCGTTCCCGGTTGAGCTGAGATTGAAAGTTGGCGATCTCGCGGATGGTATTCTCGTTGAGAAGCTGCTTAAAACGTTCTTCGAAACGAGGGAGATCGTCGCTATTGAGACGCTCGAGGAGAGCGGCGAACTCGGGCCCGGATCGGATGTCGACGTCGAACTCTTGAGTGTCGAGGGGATAGGCGTGGCAGAAGTCACTCATGGCCTTCAAGATGCGGTCGCGGCAGCGGGCGATCTGCCTGTCTTGACCATCGATCTCACGGGTCAGAAGTTCGCGCACCTCTTGCTCGCGATTAGAGCACGACTCCACCGTGAGGGTGCGGTCTTCCAGGGCCTTCTTACAGATCTCCTGAAGGCGTTCAAAATAGCGACTTTGTTGTTCCTCGGGAGGCAAGGCAGTGACCTCGGTAAGGAGCTGTTGGGCGTCTTCGACCTTCTGTTCTACCGCCCCGAGCTGTTTCTGTTGGTCGTCACCCTGGCGTCGGAGATCAGTCAGGGTTTGGTCCACGGCAGTCAGCCGTTGGCTCAACTCTTGGAGGATGTTGGAAGCGCTCTCGAGGGCCCGTTTCTCTTGCTCGAGAGCGGCCACTTCTTTGACCAGAGGACGCCAATCGATCTCCTGGTAGTCACGATACTCTTCCAGCTGCTTGAGAGTCATCCGCTGTGCGCGAATATCGGAGAGGGCTCGCTTTCTGGCCTCGAGCTTCTGAACCAGGCTCACGATCTGAGCTTGTAGAGCGCCTTGTCTCTGTTCAAGCACCCGAATCTTAGCCTCGTTGGTCCAGCCCAAGACATAGCGGCTGCGGTCATCGATAGCGTGACGGTCGTCTTTCTCGTGACGCTGACCCTTCGACTTGACCTGTCCCCTTCTGGTGACCGCCACTGGTTCCCGTCGGAAGTCTTCAAGACTATCACAACAAGCGTAGTCAAAACGGTGCTTGAGCTGACGATCGAGCCAACCGAAATGGGGTGTATCGGGCTTGATTTCAAGCTTGTGCACCAGGGAACGAGAGGCCCGGACCGGGGGTGGAGGACTGACTTCGGGCAAAACTCGGTAGTAAACCAGGCGTCCGCGCAGTCGGGTCTCGTCGACCCAATCGGCCACGGCTCGGTAGTGTTGGTCTGGCACCAGGAGCGATAGGGCGAAATTGTGCAGCAGTCGCTCGGCAGCACCCTCCCAATCGCAGTCACTCTCTCGCACCTGAAGCAACTCTCCCACGAAGGCTAGCTCCGATTCAGTCAGGTTGAGGGCCTGGCACAGGCGGGCCCGAATCTCGACCTGGTGTTGATGGATGTTGCTGCGACGAGAACGGAGACTCTTCAGTTCTTGTTCGAGAGCCTCGTGTTCCTGACGTTGACTACGAAGCTCGACCTCCAACTCGATCAACTCGTTCTCGAGATCGCTCTCGCGGCTGGAGTGCTGGGCCAGCAATTCCTGTCCCAGGCGGCGCTGTTCGGCGAACTGTTCGGCATCGCGGGGCTCGCTCCAACCCAGAGATTGAATCCGCTCGAGATACCGTTGGTATCGTCTCTGGCGTCTCTCTCGCTCGACGGTTCGGGTTTCGATCTCGACCGCCAACCTTTGCAGTCGATCACCGCCGTTGTCGGCGATGGCCTGTTGCAACTCGCGCCGCTCGAGTTCTTTCTGCTGTTGGGCCTGCTGAGTCACGGCCAGTCGACTTTGAACCTTCTCGAGTTCCATTTCCAACCGCTCCAACCGACGGCGCAACAGGTCGGCCTTGAGGGTGTTAAAGTAGGCCCGGAGGGCGTCGCGACACCCCCTGGTCTCGGCCACTTCCAGCAACAGCTCAGCCAGACGTTGACCGTCCGCCACCAAGGGGGTCAAAGCTTCGACCTGGGCCCGTGCTTTGAGCACGGCTTCATGAGCCCGGTTGAGATTGTCGTAATGACCCATCAGAGCCTCGATGCGAGCCTCGACCTCGAACTTCTCTAGCATGTGCTCGCGAACAAAACTGGTCAAGTTGCCAACCGCTTTCAACGAGACCGTCTGGTGAAACAACTCCAGGGCTTGTTCAGTGGCCAGCCCAAAGCGGCGACGGAAGGCGGCCGAATAGGGAGGAAAGCTGTCGAAGAGATCGGCTCCGGCGGCCCGCAGACGCTTGCGCAACACCTTCATATCGCCTTCAAAGTCACAAAAATGACGGGCGATGCGAAGCTCCTGGTCGACAACCGCATAAAACCGGGCCGGCTGCCCCCCTGTCTCTTTCATCCAAAACACCTGGGCCAGAGTCACTTGCTGGCCGAAATCGCGGTTGTGGAAATTGCCCAGAATCACCGAATAGCCGTCGTGACTCCGATGGGCGACGGGCCGAGTGTTGGGACCCACTTCACCGCGAGTCGATTTATAGTAGCCCAGGAAGTAGGAACGCAAAGAACGCTCTTGTTTCTCAGCTCCCGCCGCCCGATTGTATTGCACCCGATGAGCGGGCACCAGCAGAGTGGTGACGGCGTCAACCAGGGTCGACTTGCCCGAGCCGATATCGCCGGTGAGCAGCGAATTTTTGCCCCCCAACTCATAGCTAAACACTTTGCCGTTGAAGGTCCCCCAGTTGTAGACCTCGAGGCGCTCCAAGCGAAATCCCCGCAGCCCCGGCGTCTCGCCAAA
>CAYRFU010000336.1:0-4669 GCA_964423525.1 uncultured Burkholderiales bacterium
GGTCGGCCTGGTCCGCTCGGTCGGCCTGGTCCGCCTGGTCCGCCTGCTGGCCGTCTCCCACCTCTGCCTCACCCTGTTCGCGCGCGGCTTTCTCTCGGGCTGGGATGATCAGTTCCTGTTCAGGATGGATCAAGTAGTTCTCATCGAGGTTGTTGGCCTCGCGAATTTGGGCTTTGAGTTCTCGGCCCTCCTCAGAATCGGGGTCGACCCCAGAGTGGTGCCGCAGAATCCCATCCACCGTGGAGTTAGCGATGTTGTCTTCGCTCCAGGGTTGGACCGTAAACTTGGTGGCTTCGCGCTCCCCGAAGGGACTCTCGGCTGTCGCAGTCGACGAATCGGCAGGAGCTGCGGTGGTCGTCGTGTTCGCACCGGTGTCAACAGGCTGGGTCGTCTGGGTTGGGGGGTCCGTCCGAAGCGGAGTCTGAACGGTCGTGGTGCCGGCACCAATAGCGGCTGAACTCATGAAATATCTCTCCTCAACTCCTACTTTAGCATAATTCTCACGCGGACCGCCTCCGGCGTAAAGAGGCTCAATGTAAACAGCTCGTTACATTTCTGTTAACTATTTCCGTTCCTACTGGAAGGGCCCCTGCCCTTCCTTCAACAGGAGCCTCTTCTTGGGCACCCGAAACTAGACAAAGTGTTGTCCTTTGAGGAGCTGACCGGGTTTGTCTGTCAAACCGTCGAGGAGGTGATGGGTGTCCCTCTGAGACGGCAAGCTCCCAAACGAATCGCGCCGCCCCCCGCTCACATGTTCTGCCTCGCCTGCGGGGCCCAGATCCCGTTCGCCTCACTGGGTTGCTCTGAGTGCGGCACCGAGTTTGAACTGATCGACCCTAACGCCAAGCCGAATCATATCAGTCAGCTGATGACAGCCCTGCTCGACTGTCTGGACGGAGAGCTCGAACACGAAGACCTCGTGGCCATGTTTGAAGGCTACTACGGGCTGCTGGAAGAGTACTTTGAGAAATGGGGCGACCCCACCGACCCGGAATTCGTTTTGGAGGTGGAACCTTCCATTCGGGGCCGATTCGAAAAGGGATTGCGCTTGATCGGTGAAGGTCTCCAGGGCTTAGTCCTGGGCCTGGAGCTGGCCTGCGCCGAAGCGCCCGACCTGGAGGCCAGCTACAATGCCCTCAACCGCTTCCTCCATCAGAGTGGCGGCGGCTGCGCTCTAGTCCTCAAAGAGTTGATCGGTTGGGAACACGAGGCCTCACTCGGGGGTCTGATGATCAATATCGGAGACGTCTAGCTCGAAGTGACCGTCCTCCCATTGAAGGGCCTCGGTCTCGACATCAGGCGCAAGAGTCAAACAAAGAAGCTGCCTGTTGTGCCAGACCACGATCACTCTATTCGAGCCGGTTCGGAGAAGAACGTCTTTGCTCCCACTCAACCTGGCCGGTTCCAACTGGCTGGTCGAGCTGAACTCGGGCACCAACTCGATCGGCGTGCCGTCGTATCGACTCCAGACTGGCTCAAGTTGCCGGTAAGGCCCTCCAGGAGAGCCGACCACCTCCAAACTGACCTGGTCGTGAAGCTCCACCAAACGAAACAGTTCGCTGACCCCATCTCCATCCAGGTCGCGCTTAAGGTGGGCGACACTTCGAGCTGGCCAGGGAACGTCGACCAACCAGGCCTTTTCAGCCTTCAGGCGCAAGTCCGGGTCGGATTGGCCCCGAAGCCGCTCGAGGCAAGCGAAAAAACGTCCTTCCAGATAGAGAGCGTCGGCCCCCTCGGTCGCTTCGGCCCGGCCCAAACGGACCGCGGCTCGTTGCAGCTGGCGAGGTCGCTCCAAATGGCGAGCCGTGAGGACCCCCCCCAGAGCGGTCACCGATACCAGGAAAAGCAGGGCCAAAAACCAATCGCGCACCATCCCCGCTTCGAGCCAGCCCAGGAAGGTGCCTGGCCAGACGGGAACATCTCAAGATGGCCGCTCCGCGCTCTCTTCCCCTCTGGTTCGCGGCCACAATCTGTCTTCTCGGCTTGAGCTGGTGCCTGGGCCTGGAGCAGACTTGGCCGAGCCCAGACGGCCCGGTGGTCAAAATCTATCCCAGCGATGCCAGCCAAAGGGAAAGCGATGGAGAGTTGGAGTGGTCCCGTCCTGGCTTTCGCGAGCACCGAAACACGCTGCCGCCTGACCAGGAGATCCTGGTGGAAATGCTCGAACCGTTGGAGCCGACAGTAGAGTTTGAGGTGCAGGGCCCAGAGCACTACACGGTCCGCTCTGGGCCTAAGGACTGGTCCTCACCAGAGAAACTCCAGCTGAGGCCAGGCCGCCACCTTTTGGTGGTGGAGGCCGAAGGCTATCTTCCCGACAGCGAAACCGTGGAACTGGCCGCCGGTCAGACAAGAAAAGTCACCATGAAACTCAAACCGATTCCAAAACCTTCCCCCACACCGAGGCCTCGACAGGTCACCCCACCGCCTCCTACAGCCCCACCGGCTCCCGCGGCCCCACCGGCGAGGCGACCTCGCCCTAGACCGCAACAGCGACCCCGATGGCAACGACCCCCAGCGCCGGCTCCGCCTCGCCTTCGTCCGACACCGGTGCCTCGACCCACCATGGCCCCGGTTCCTCGACCTCAATTCACTCCGGTGCCCAATCCATGAAAAACGTTTTCCTTCTCGTTCTCATCCTCTGTATGTCGGCTCTGGCCGCCCCAGCTATCGGTCCAGAAAAACTTCTCATACTCATTGTCGGGCCCTCATCCACGACCATTCATCCCACCGAGAGTGGAGTGGTCGAACGACTCAACCAACTTCGAGCGGAATCCAATCTTTATCAGCTCCAGATGGGCACGATGCATTTCGACCAACCCCAAGAGGCCAAATTTTGTCGTCAAGTCCTGGGGATTCAAGAACAAGACCTGGTGGCCGTTTCGCTAGTGGAACTCGATAGTCAGGGCCAGATGGCCAGGAGCCTCTACACGGTTCCCAAAGTCACCCCCCAGGCCATCGATCAAGCCCAAAAGGAAGTCTTGACTCAGTGGTCGGAGCTGTCTGGGGTGGCGACCCGGACGGTCGGGGAGATTCGACCTCCTTCCACCCCGGCTTCAAAGTATTTCCGAGAGCCTCGGGAGGTCTACACCCCTGAAGGTGTTCTGAACCTGGCGCGCCAGACTGAGGCCGAAGCGGCACGTCTGTGGGCAGAGCTTCGCAATGCGCCCTTACGGTCAGACGGTCAGGACAAACAAGTTCGAGTGGCCCTGGCCGCCTTACCTGACCGGGCGGGCAACTTGAAGGTGGCGTTAGAAGAGGGTCTCTCCAACCCCAAGAATCGATTCGTCGAACTCTTCCAGGGTCGGCAACAGTTTCACGAGGCCGAACCTCAATATTTCCTGCCCGTGCCGATGCGACGCTCTTACTCTACCCTAGACGACCTGATCGATCGACTTCAGGAAGCTTATACCCAGCTCAATCGTTAGGCTTTGGCTTCAGCCCAGTTAGGGCCGGCGCCGATATCGGCTTTGAGAGGCACCAGCAGGTCCACCACCTGTTCCATCTCGCTCTTGACTAGCTCCATGAGAGAAGAAACCTCGGCTGGTGGGGCCTCGAAGATCAACTCATCGTGAATCTGGAGGAGCATCTGGGATTCCAACGTGGCCTCGCTCATTCGGTCCGCGATAGACTGCATCGCCCACTTGCAGATGTCGGCTGCTGAGCCCTGGATCGGAGTATTGGCGGCGATCCGCTCACCGGCTTGGCGGTCCATGAAGTTCTTGCTAAAGAGTTCTGGGATGTAGCGGCGGCGACCCGCCAGGGTCGCGACCCAGCCATCTCCTTTGGCATACTCAATGGTAGCGTCAAGCCAAGTCCGCACACCGGAATACACCTCGAAATAGCGGTCGATATAGCGCTGGGCTTCTTTTCTGGGAATCTCCAGGATCTGGCTCAAAGCGGTGGCCCCTTGACCGTAAATGGTGGCGAAATTGACGGTCTTCGCGATCTCTCGCTGAGGTCGGCTCACCTCCTCCAGGCTGCACCCGAAGAGCTCGCTTGCGGTGCGGGCATGAATATCGAGATCCTGTTGGAAAGCTTCCACCAGCACCGGGTCCTGGGAGAAATGGGCCATCACCCTCAACTCGATCTGACTCCAGTCGGCCACCACCAAATCCCATCCAGACTTGGGGATGAAGGCTTGACGGATCCGTCGGCCCTCCTCGGTTTTGACGGGTGTGCGCTGGAGGTCGGGCTCGGCTGAAATCAGCCTGCCGGTGGCCCCGGCCGTCTGCTGAAAAGTGCAGTGAATTCTGCCCGTGGACGGATTGAGTTCCCGGGCCAGCACATCCACGTAGGTGTTGATCAACTTCTCTAGCTTGCGATAATCAAGCAGGAAGGCGGCGATGCCGTGGTCTTTGGCCAGCCGCTCGAGCACCTCCGCGTTGGTCGAATAGCCGGTCTTGGTCCGTTTGATGACGGGCAATCCCATCTCCTCGAAAAGCACTTCCGAGAGTTGCTTGGGGGACCCGATGTTGAACGAGCGACCGGCCAATTCGTGAATGGTGCTCTCAAGCCGCCCCAAGCGTTGATGGAATTCTCTCCCCAGCGCAGCCAAATCGGCCTGGTCGACCAGCACCCCCCGGAACTCCATGGCGGCCAGCACCCGAGACAGGTTCAGCTCCACTTCAAGAAGAGTGGCATCAACCTTCTCCTCAAGGTGAAGCCACAG
>CAYRFU010000336.1:4679-7467 GCA_964423525.1 uncultured Burkholderiales bacterium
CCTGGACTACAAGAGCGACATCCTGACCGAGGAACAGCTGCCCGACCGCGTCGACCAGATGACAGGCGTAGTCGCCGACCTTCTCTGGCTTGAGCTGGGAAAACTCTTTCTGGCTCTTGCCGCTGCCCAGCAACTTCTTGACCGGGCGCAGGACTCGATGGAGATACTGCTTCACTACCCTTTCGAGGTCGTGAGGGATCGAACCGGTGGGGTCGATCAGAAAAGAAGCCAGACGGGTATCGGCGGTGACCCGGCCCAACTCAAAGCCGCGACCTTTGCACAGATTCATCAGCACTTTGGCATCGTGGACGACCTTCTCCGATTCCGAAGTCAAATAGGTTTTCAGAATCGGCTCTGACCAATCGCAGAGTGGCACGTAGAACGCCGTTCCGGGCTGCGGAGAAAAAGCGACTCCCACCCACGGCCCTCGGACTGGAGAGGCGCTGTCGTGGATCGGGTGGACGGCCGTCTTTTCTAAGCCTTTCAGAGCCTCGGCCAGACTCTTTTCGTCCGAGAGGGTTTGATAGTTCGTTTGGCCAGCTTCTCGCCGGGCCGCCTCGTCCTTGGCACCCTCTCCCAACAGCGAAAAAAACTCCAGCTCTCGATAAAGTTCGTTCAGTTCGCTCTGGGAGGGGGGCGAGTAGCGAAGTGACTCCATCTCGACAGGCAGCTCTACCTTACGATCAATGGTCACCAAATCGCGCGACAGAAGAGCCTGGTCCCGATGGGCTTCCAGGTTGGCTTTGACCTTGCCCTTGAGCTGGTCGAGCGACCTCAAAACCGAGTCGAGGTCACCATATTCTTCCAGCAGCTTGCTGGCTGTCTTCGGACCGATGCCCGGCACGCCTGGCACGTTGTCGATCTTATCCCCGATCAAGGCCAGATAGTCTCGGAACTGACCGGGCGGCACTCCCCACTTTTTGCGAACCAGCTCGGGATCATACTGGATGTCGCGAATGGAGTCGACCATTTTGACCGAGTCGGATATCAACTGGGCGAAGTCTTTGTCGGCCGAGATAATGAACACTTCCATGTCTTTCGCCACGGCCTGATCGGTCAGGGTTCCGATCACGTCATCCGCTTCGAAACCATCCACCCGGAGAATGGGAAATCGGTGAGCCTGGACCACCTTGTCGATCCAGGGCAACTGGACGGCCAGGTCGTCGGCCATTTTGGGCCGGTTGGCTTTATACTCAGCATACTGTTGGGAGCGAAAGCTCCGACCGGGGGGGTCAAAAACCACCGCCCCGTAGTCTGGAACCTTCCCGGCTAGAAGCTTTCTGAAGATGTTGGTGAAACCGTAGATGGCGTTGGTGGGGAGCCCGTCCCGGGTAGTGAGGTTTCCGGGGATAGCGTAATAGGCTCGAAAAATCATCGAGCTTCCGTCGACCAGAATCAGGCGTTGTGACATAGCCGCTCGTTCTCGCCGGCTATGACGTCCCCCTCTGCAGGATTCCTTAGCCTAAATTAAAACCGGCCTGCTTGAAGTAATCAGGGTTGTTGCAGTAGATCTTGACCTGCTCTTCGGTGACGGTGCCTTCTTCGAGCAGTTTCATCAGAGCCGAATCGATCGGCTGCATGCCCTCACTGGCTCCGGTCAGAAGCACGTTCGCAAGCTGAGTCGTTTCACCATTGCGGATCAAGTTGGCCACGCCGCGCGTCACGAGCATAATCTCGTAAGCCGCCACTCGCCCCCCACCCTTTCGACGCAACAGAGATTGAGCCACGACCACTTTCAGGGACTGACTGAGCATAGAACGAATCTGGGGCTGTTGGTTGGCGGGAAAGGCATCGATGATACGGTCGACCGTCTTGATCGCCGAGTTGGTATGAAGCGTCCCAAACACCAAGGTTCCAGTTTCGGCCGCCTTGATGGCGTTGTAAATCGTATCAAGGTCGCGCATCTCACCGAGGAGAACGATGTCTGGGTCCTCGCGCAGGGTGGCTCGAGCCGCGTCAGCAAAAGAGACGGCGTCACTCCCAACTTCACGGTGGTCAACCAGACACCGCTTGCTCGGGTGGGTGAACTCGATAGGGTCCTCAATGGTGATAATGTGGGCGTCTCGGTTCTCGTTGAGTTGATTGATCACGGCCGCCAGGGTGGTCGATTTACCCGACCCGGTCGGTCCGGTGACGACCACCAACCCGCTCCGGAGCCTCGAAATGTAATCCATGACGTGCTGAGGGAAACCGAGTTTCTCGATAGGCGGAATCTTCTCAGGAATGACGCGGAAGACTCCCCCCGCCCCCCTGTACTGACGAAAAATATTGCAACGGAAACGGGCCACGTTTTCGATGGCGTAAGCGAGGTCGGCGCTCCCCCTGGTTTCGTAATCATCCCGCTGCCTCTGATCCATCGGGGGCAAAAACATCTCGAGAGCGTGCTCTTCGTTTAGCACTAGGGCGTCGGCATAGCAAAGCTGTCCATCGATGCGCATAGCGGGCGGAAGACCGACCGAGAGGTGGAGGTCCGAACCGCCCTTTTCCACCAGAAAACAAAGCAGCTGCTCGAGGTTGTATTTCCCTTCGATTTTCAGTTCAACTTTCGGTATATTCTGCTTGGGAGGGGGAGCCGCAGTGGGAGCCACAGCCGTCGGGGTCACCGCCCCCCCGCCCAGCGGGCTCGGTGTCGAACTCTCAAGGCCAAACGACATATCGCCCCAACCACTCAAGAAATCATCACCACCCGGACTCGAGGTGGGAGACGCATTGGGAGTCGGCACATCGTTAATCTGGACTCCTCCCAGGGGACTTCCACCTGGCGGTGGAGCACTCGGGGGAGGCGGAG
>CAYRFU010000337.1:0-7433 GCA_964423525.1 uncultured Burkholderiales bacterium
TCTCTCGACCTTCCTTAAGTCATTTGAGATGTCTGCAGAACGGGGACCATTTCAGTCTCATACTATCCAAATGACTTCGAGTGGGTCGCTGGCTGTGCGGAAATTTCGTTCTCTGCGTCGCAAGCAGTGGCGCGGTTCCCTCCGAGTTTGGAGCTCCCGCCTACTCGCATATTGCTGACAGAAGACTGAAGGGGCGATGTCGTGCGCGTTGCATCAAAGCACTGCACTACATCGCCGCTCCAACTTCGGTGACGGCCCATCTTTTTCTGGACCGAGGCGTTTGAGATCGAGGGCCGGTCAAAGTCAACACGCTCCCTAGTCAAAATCGAGGAGTTCCTTGAGCGCCTGCCAGAGGAGGCTAGTGCCGCTCCGCTTTTTCTTCTTGGACTTCTTGCGCTTCTTCTTGTAGAGCTTGTCGGAGTCGTCGCGATCCAGGTGGTCAGAGTCGACTTTGCGTCGATAGCGGGCTCTCGGATACTTTAGCTTGGTCTCCTCTCGCCCAAGTTCGATCAGACGAGCCAGCTCGCCGCGGTCTAACCAGACGCCCCCACATTCTTGACACTGGTCGATCTCGACGTCGTGTCGATGGACCGGTTGGAGAGGTTGATGGCAAACAACGCAACGGCGGATTTCGGGTGCTTTTTCAGGGGGACGCTTGGAGAAGCCTAGAAGCTCTTTGACGGCGCTGGCTGAGGCCGGTCGGTCCTCGGGCTTGAGAGCCAGGAGGGCCTGAAGGGCTCGCCAGGTTTCCTCAGAGATGGTCGGATTGACCTCCCGGGGGTCCTTCACGGGAGCGCCGTGGGCCACCCGCAACGAGGCCGGCGGGGGGGCGCTCTCGGTGAGCAGAAAATAGAGCGTGGCCCCGAGAGCGTAGAGGTCTGAGCGAGCATCGGTGCTGGCCTTGGCATATTGCTCCAGGGGGGCGTATCCTTCTGAACCCATTCCCCTGACGATGTCGCGGGTCCCGCCCCTTCCGCCCGCAGCCATCAGTTTAGCCAACCCGAAGTCGATCAATCGCAGACGGCCGTCACGACCGAGCATGACATTGCTCGGTTTGAGGTCGCGCACGATGACCGGGGGCTCTTGACGGTGCAGATATTCAAGCACGTCGCAAAGCTGCTCAGCCCAGGCTAGGACTCGTCTTTCGGCAATGTTCTTAGGAGCGAGAGCACAGGTCTCTTCCAGGTCGCGCCCCTCGATTAACTCCATCACCAAAACGGGGACCTGGTTCCAAAAAAAGAGATCGAGAACCCGGGCCAGGTTGGGATGGTCCAGCCGAGCCATGATCTGAGCCTCAACCACTAGCTGCTCGGCGTGTTGACGGGCCCAGTCTGGATTGTCATAAAGCGCTTTCACGACCTTGAGGGCCACAGGCCGTTGGAGGAGCTGGTGGTAACCGAGGTAGACCCAACTCATCCCACCCTCTCCCAACAGCTTTTCTATGCGGTATCTCTGCTCTAAGAGCGTGCCTGGTTGAAGCATCTAGTCTTTCAGCTCGAGTGTGACTCCCTCGTATTGGGGCGGGGGACTTCCCGGCTCAGCAAATAGCCAGCGGAGAAGAGAACGATAGTAGCCAAAAAGTGGAAGTGCACGGGCCACCTGGTCACGCAACTCTTCACGCCGAGCTTTAAAGCCAGAATGGCTTTCTCGTGTCAAGCGTTCCCGTTCGCGAAAGTAGTTCCGCAAAGGCTGAATCTGAATTTCGAAGGTTTGTTCCCACCACCGGATGACCGATTTCATGGCTTGCCAGCCACTTCCTTTCTTCTGGTCGCCTGACAGGTAGTCTTTGACCTCCAGAAACTCTGGACGTCGTGTTTGAGGAGAGTAGGGAATGTCGAATCCGGCCAGTTCTTCGGGTGTCCATACCCAGGTGGTCAGGTGGCCGTGAAGTCTGCGAGCGGCGGCTTCGTCTCCCACCAGGATTTTGAGGCCGAAGAGGTCTTTGACATAGCGGCTAAGATGGCGTAGCTGCTTGTCGCTGGTAACCAATTGGTCGATGGCAAAAATCTCATCAACCACTTTGTTCCAGATCTCCTGCTCGGCCTTGATCCGGCTGGTCAGTTTGTAGACACCGTGGCGGTTCGGCCCTTTGGGTTCGTACTCCACGAAGCTGGCCACCAGCAAAGCCTGGCTCCAGCCCTCGGGTGTCTGAAAGGAAAGCCTCTTGAGCTGGCGAGTGCCTAAGTCCAAGTCGGTTTGAGAGTAAAGTTCGTCGGTCGTGATCCCCCGCACCAGTGTAAAACGTTCGTCGGTCTGTCGGACCCGGCCGATGACCACGCTGGAAAGATCCCACTCGTCTTCGAAAAAGGCGTCGGCCAACAGTCCGCTGAGCCGATGAAGGCGAGCCTCACCCTGACAGATGGTGGCGTTAAAGCCGTGGCGGGCAGCAGCCACCTGGCTGCGAGAGAAGCTTAAGGGGTAAGGTCTTCGGTGCCCGCTCATGATTTCCGCGCTGGCGCGCTGAAGGTAGGTCACCAGGGCGTGGACGGCCGGGTCCTGAGTGACCATCCATAGAGGGGAACGAAGGGCCGTCAATTCCAGGCCTCCAACACTTTGGCGAGCCCGTCTACCAATCGAGCCGTCTCCTCCAAACAGATCTTGTCGAGGGTGTCTTCCGGTGTGTGGTAGAAGGGATAGCGAAAGGGGGCTGTGTCGGTCACCATGAGAGCGGGGTAGCCTTCTTGCCAGAATCCGAAGTGGTCCGACCAGTCTGCCCCCGGCACGTTGGCCGGCAGGACAGCCCCCTGAGACGGGAACTGACAGAGTCTTCGAAACGCTTTGAGGAATCGCGTCAGGAAGGGAGCTGACCGAATGTTGCTGACGAAGGCGATGAAGTCGCCCCGGTCGGGATAGAGCCTGTTCAGGGGGGGAGGGTAGTGCTGACTACCGGGCTCTGTTCGGTAGTAGCCGATGGTCTCCAAAGAGACCATGCCGTCCAGGTGCACGCCCTCTTTGCGGAGCTGCTTAGCGTAGACCCAGGAACCCATCTCTTCCGTTTGAAAATAAGGCGGTTCTTCGTTGACGAAAGCGACTAGGCGCAGCTCCGGAAGATTCTCGCGCCCAGCCAGACGGCGGGCCAGAGCCAGGGTGGCGGCCACCCCGCTCCCGTTGTCGTTGGCCGCCGGACACTTCGGAACCGAGTCGTAGTGGGCGCCAACGACCAGAGAGCCGCCATTCCCGGCTTGGTAGGCCTCTACGTTGTGGCATTCATGTCCGTCCACCGAATAGCTGACCTGGCGAACCTTGAGACCGGTTTTCTCCAGTTCTCCGACCAGGTAGGCGTGACACTGCTTCAAAGCCGAGGGACGCCCGAGATGGCGGGGACCGATCTCAACACTCAGGGTCTCGAGGTCCTGGTGAAGCTCGGTCGCCAGTCGAGCCTGCTCCTCACTGAGTGGAGGGAGGTCGCCGCAGAAACTTTTGCCCGGAAGCTGCATTGAGGATAACCAGTTCATTGCTTGAAGGGACTTCTTTGTTCCAGAAGTTGAAGGTCGGCTTGGACTTCTCTCTTCTCCTCCCGCAGAAACCCGGCGATCAAACCGCGAAAGTCGGGGTCTCTAAGATAATGGGCGCTATAGGTGGCTAGCGGTTGATAGCCTCGTTGCACCTTATGAAGGCCCTGGGCGCCGGCTTCCACGCGGGCTAGTTGATGAGCGATCGCAAATTCGATGGCCTGATAGTAGCAAACCTCGAAGTGGAGGCAGTCGTAAAAACCGATGCAGCCCCAATTTCGACCGAAGAGAGCCTCCTGACCCCTCAGATTCCAGGCCCCGGCCACCCACCGATTTTGCTCTCGAGCCATCACCAGTATTAGTTGATGGGGGAGGTTCTGATGAACCAGGGAGAAGAAATCTCGGTTGAGATAGGGCCGGCCCCACTTTCGGCTACTGGTCTCAAGATAGAACAGGAAGAGGTGGTCCAGGATCTCTTCGGTGATATCGGAACCCGTCAGTACCTCGATCGTCAAGCCCGTCTCCTGGGCTTTTCTCCTCTCCCTCCGGATGGCTTTTCGTTTTCGGCTGGAGAGGCTCCCCAGAAAGTCCTCGAAAGTGTCAAAGTCCTGGTTGAACCAGTGATACTGCTGGCCCAAGCGGGTCTGGAATCCGTGGCTCTCGAGTCGTTCGGCCTCGTGCTGCTGGCAGAAGGTGACATGAGCCGAGGAGAGTTCCAGACGCTCGGTCAGTTCGACCAGAGCGACACCCAAAGCGGTCAAACCCTTCTCGTCCTGGCCCAGAAGGCGCGGGCCCGGCACGGGCGTAAAGGGAACGGCTACCTGGAGTTTGGGATAGTAGGAGCCTCGAAGTTGCTGATAGGCGTTAGCCCAGCTCCAGTCAAAGACGTATTCGCCGTAGGAGTGAGCTTTCACGTAGAGAGGGGCAGCGGCCAGCAATTGTTGGTCGGAGGAAGCTACCAGGTAGGACGGCTTCCAGCCGGTTTCGGCAGTGGCTGTTTGACTGTCTTCCAGTGCTTTCAAGAAGGCATAGGAAACGAAAGGGTTCTTTCCTCCCGCCAATTCGTCCCACCGAGACGCCTCCAGCGACGAGAGAGTTGAGAGGCATTCGACCCGGATCGGCTCCACGTCACACCATCGCCGTTTTCGAACGTCCCTCTCGCCGGCACTCCACACTCAGCTCGCGATAGAGGGTCAGCAAACGTTTGGTGTAGTTTTCCAACGAATACTCGGTCACGCTGTCGGCGGCGTTTTCTCCTCTACGGCGTCGTTCTTGGCCGTCGTTCAGGGCGTTTTGAAGACCCCCCACAAAACTCTCTCGGGTGGTGTCGGTTAACCAACCATCGTGGCCGTGGGTCAGGGTGTCTTGAGTCCCACAGGCCGCCACCGCCACGACCGGCAATCGGGTCGCCATCGCTTCCAACACGACTAGGGGTTTGACTTCGGTGGTCGAGGTCATCACGAAAAGGTCGCCAGCCGCGAAGTAGTTGGGAATCTGTCCATATTCGACGGGGCCGGTAAAGACGACTATTCCAGGCCCAAATAGCTCGCGACTTCGCTCTTGCAACCGCTCCTTTTCAGTTCCTTCCCCGATGATGAGAAGGCGGGCCTGGGGGTTTTGCTGACAGACTTCGGCAAAGCAGTCCAGCAGGAAATCCAGGTTCTTCTCCTGACCCAGTCGACCGGCGTAGACGGCCACCTGGTGTTCGGGCTTAAACCCGAGACCAGCCCTGGTGGTGGTGCCGTCAGCCTCTTGAAACGGGGCGAGGTCGATAGCGTTTTGAAGGATCTCAACCCGGGTTTCGATTTTATACTCTTCCAGCAGTTGGCGAATGGTGGGGGAGGGGCAGATGATCAGATCGCATTTTTGGGTATAGGCCACCACGGTGGAACGGACCAGCTTCTGCACCATTCCCTGATTGAGAGGAATGTAGTGAGCGTAGTGCTCCAGCTGGGTGTGGAAGGTGTAGACCAGGGGCACTTTGAGCTTGCGACTGAAGTGGGCTCCAACATCTCCCAGCAAGAGAGGGTGATGGGTGTGAATGATGTCTAGCTCCAGGCGAGCGATTTTGGGGAAGATCTTGGTCGAAAACGGGATAGGGATAGGCCACTGGACTTTGCGCGACATCTCGACCGAGCGAAAACGGAAGACGCCAGCGTGCTCGTCGCTGTAGTTCTTGTACTCCGGGGCAAAGATGAAAGCGGTGTGTCCTTCACGCATCAGACCTTTACGAATGTAGTCCACCGAATTGACGACCCCGCTGATGAAAGGGCGATAGGCGTTGCTGAAAAGGCCTACACGCATTGAGGCGACACCCCAGGGGTTGGTAGAGAGGCCTCTACCAGTTCACATAGGATGTGCCCCAGGGTGATATGGGCCTCTTGAATTCGACAAACTCGTTGGCTAGGAGCGACCAGACAGTGGTCGCACAGGGCCATCAGTTGACCCCCGCTGCCACCCGAAAAGCCGAGAGTGCGGCAACCGAGGTCTCGGGCTGACTTGACTGCTTCGAGGACGTTTCCGGAGTTTCCTGAGGTCGAGATGGCGACCAGCAGGTCACCCTCGCGGGCCAGGGCTTGGACTTGACGACTGAAGACCTGTTGGAAGGAATAATCGTTGGCCAACGCCAGGAGGGTCGAGCTATCGGTGGTCAGGGCCAAGGCGGCAAAGCCGTTTTCGCGCTCGAACCGACCCACTAGCTCGGCTGCCAGATGTTGGGCGTCAGCGGCGCTCCCTCCGTTGCCGGCAAAAAGAATCTTGCCACCCTTTTTGAGAGTTTCAATCCACATCTGACCGGCTCGTTCGATAGCTGGCACCATCTCCAGAAGAGACTGTTTGACGTCCAGGCTTTCTTGAAGGGACTTTTCGATCAGGGTCGGGTGTTGCGAGACAGGCTCCATGCCGTGCGCGTTTCTCTTTCTTAACGGGGTTTCCCTTGGTTTCGCGGTGGTCGATTTATGGTATAATAACATGCCCCTAAGGCCCTTGCCCGGAGCGTTTGCTTTTACGCGTCGAAAAACTTTTGGAGGTATGCGCATGGCCCTCGAGATCTACATTGACGGAGAATACTATCCCAAAGACCAGGCCAAGGTGTCGGTATACGACCACGGCCTGCTCTACGGTGATGGAGTCTTCGAAGGCATTCGAGCCTACAACGGCCGAGTGTTTCGCCTGGAGGAGCATCTTGAACGGCTATACGCTTCCGCTCGCTGCATCAAAATTGAAGTTCCGATCGAGCTGGACGAGATGCGTGAAATTGTGCTGTCCACCTGTCGCCGTAACGAACTCAAAGACGCCTACATCCGCCTGCTGGTGACGCGCGGAGTGGGGGATCTGGGGCTTGACCCGCGTAAATGCCCCAAAGCGACCGTCGTTTGTATCGCCGACGGCATCAAGCTCTATCCGGTCGAGGCCTATGAGCAGGGCCTTAAGATGATCATTGCCTCGACTCGCAAAAATTCTCCCGACGCCATCAGTCCTCGCATCAAGTCGATGAACTATCTCAACAACATTCTCGGAAAGATCGAGGCGCTTAACGCCGGCTTCCCCGAGGCGATCATGCTTGACCGCCACGGCTACTTAACCGAATGCACCTCCGAGAATCTCTTTCTAGTCAAGAACAAGGTCCTCTACACGCCCACCGCTGTGGTGGGTATCCTCGAAGGGATCACGCGAGCCGTCGTGATTGAGTTGGCTCAGAAACTGGGCTACGAGGTGGAAATGGCTTTCCTGACGGCCCACGACCTCTACGTCGCAGATGAGGCCTTCGCCACCGGTACGGGAGCTGAGATCCTTCCGGTCGTCGAAGTGGCCGGAAGGACCATCAACACCGGCAAGCCCGGACCCATGACGGCCGAGCTCCTGGCAGCCTTTCGCGAACTCACTCAGAAAGAAGGTACGCCGATCTACGCTAAGGAGACTGTCGCTGGGTGCTGATCCCAAACGTCGGTAAAATTACGATTCAATATGAAATAGCCCTAA
>CAYRFU010000338.1:0-7431 GCA_964423525.1 uncultured Burkholderiales bacterium
ACCTCGTAGGTAGACTCCAGCAGACCGGGGCCAAGCTCCCGATGGACTTCGATAGTTGATGCAATAATCGCATCTGTAATTCCCTCAAACTTCATCTCTCCGCGCTCTCCGTGTTAGAAAGCAGTGACGGTCGTCGCTGATTGTCAACACGCCCTCTAGTCCATGCAAAAAGGCGAGGAAAGCTTCCTCGCCTTTTCCGGATCGTCCCGCTCGCTTAGAATGGAACTGAGTCGTAGGCTTGCAGCTCCTGGGCGAAGCCGCCACCTTGGACATGTCCGATGATGGTGCTGTAACGGTTCAAGTTGTCGATGGTGCCACTTTGAATCACATCATTGAGCGAGAGGGCCCCGCTATTGATAGCCATAGTGATGGCTCCGATGGTCTGAACGTCGGATTGGCCTACGCCTGGCCGGCTGGCCAGATCGTTAAGGCCCTTCGAGGCCAGCAGTTGCTGAAGACCCGGGTTGTTATATTCACCGGGACCGCCAAACTTATTGCCTTTGAAGACCGAAGCAACTTGCATAAACAGCTGAGCTTCAGGACGCATCTGATAGAAGGCTTGGGCTCCGTTGGCGAGGCCTTGAGGATTGAGCGGGTCGTTCCCGCTGGCGTAAGCAGCGAACTGATAGGCGTAGTTGCGAGCCAGGCCAGCCTGCCAAAGACTCGGGTCTTGAACGCCTCCGAAGCGGCTGCCGGGAATCGCGTCGTTCTGGGCGATGCCGGTGCGACCCTGGAGGGCTCCACCGGCCACCTGGGCTTGCAAATAGCTGGCAAATTCTAAACGGTCACTGGGAAAGGGCGGGGGAGGGGCGCTGGGCCCGACACCGACACCAGGGCCGACGGGCTGGCCGGTGTAAACCCCACCGTAGCCGGGCGAAGGACCGTAGCCGGGTAGACCGGGTTGAGGGAAAGGCTGTGGTTGGGGGAAAGGCTGTGGTTGGGGAAAAGGCTGAGGTTGTGGGAAGGGTTGAGGTTGAGGCTGAGGCTGAGGCTGGCCGCCGACGCCGCCCCACCCTTGAGCCAGCTGCGCCACAGCGCTCAAAAGCTGAGTGAGCAGCGAGAGTATATTTTGGGGAGCGGGGCGAGCGACTTGGGCACCCACCGCTGGTGCTCCCTGTCCAAAACTCGCCATGGGTGCTCCGAAGAAACCTGTGTTTTGTACTTGCATTCGGCCCCCAAGGACATATGGATTTGTGAACTCACCTAAAGTTATATCAAAGGCTTCGAAGAAAGTTAATAGAGAGAATGTTAACGATTTTGTTACAGATGTTCAAAAAAGTGTCGAGTTCGCAACGTTCAGGTCAACGCGATATGGAGGACTTTAAGGCTGTTTTGAGGGTCTCGGTCTAGTTTGTGTTCGGTCCACCAGGCTCAAGCAAAAGGAGCAATAAGAGAAGATGGGTGTTATCACTCGACTGACCAACCGTTTCTGGCCTGGAAGAACCGACCGGAAGGCCCCCGCTAGGAAGACTGAGCAAGCCCCCCAGGACAGGACCACTCTGTCCGACTCGCGTCCCCGCCGATGGAAGTGGCTGCGTTACGGAGTGATGGCGGCGCTCTGCGCCGGAATGATGGCCACCGCTTTGCCCGGGGCGGCCGTGGCGGCTACCGATCCTCCCGTTTGCCCGATCGAGATTTCCCAGACCCTCAGCGCCGAAGAGGCCGGCTGGGGTATGGGCTTCGGCAACGGCTTTGAAGTGCAGCGCTCGGAAGTTGGAGTGATCTCCGCTTCTCAGGCTAAGAACATCGCCTACCACGGCAACGGCGTGTTCACGGCTGAGGCGGTCGATGGAAGCTTGGCCATCTCGGTTCCTCCTGGGGCCGACCAGATGGGAGATTTTTCCCCTTTGGCCACCGGCGGTGAAGTGGTGGCTTGTCGCAACGGTGAAGGGGTCACCGTGGTGGGCGGAGCTGAAACCTTCGCGTTTGATCAACACGGTACACTGACGGCCACCGACGCGAGCGGAACCGTGATCAGCTTTCCGGCGGGGCAGGCTTCCCAGGGGTTTCAGATTCCTCTGGGGATGATCCTTACCGTGGGAATGCTCGGTTATCTTGGTTGGAACATTTCTAAAGCGGTCGGTCAGGCGGGGGCGATGTCCAAAGGTCATCAGGTGGAGATCACCCGTCCCAACGTCACTTTCGACGATGTGGCTGGGGCCGAGGGGGCTAAAGACGAGATGATGATGATGGTCGATTTTCTCAAGAACCCTTCTAAGTACACCAGTCGGGGTGCCAAGATTCCTCGCGGGGCTCTTTTAGTGGGTCCTCCCGGAACCGGGAAGACTCTGCTCGCTCGGGCCGTGGCCGGAGAGGCTGGAGTATCGTTCTTCAGCGTCTCAGGGTCGGAGTTCGTCGAGATGTATGTCGGCCGAGGGGCGGCTCGAGTTCGGGACCTTTTCGACCAGGCCAAAGAGAAGTCACCCTGTATCGTTTTTATCGACGAGATTGATGCGGTGGGTAAAGCCCGTTCCTCTGGAGGCGGGGGTCGAGTTGGGGGTAGCAATGACGAGCAAGAGCAGACCCTCAACCAACTGCTCACCGAGATGGACGGGTTTGAGGGGAACTCCGGGGTGATCGTACTGGCCGCCACCAA
Source organism: uncultured Burkholderiales bacterium (assembly GCA_964423525.1). Classification (GTDB taxonomy): domain Bacteria; phylum Vulcanimicrobiota; class Xenobia; order Xenobiales; family JADMJV01; genus CAYRFU01. Next base: position 2,597 of record CAYRFU010000338.1, read on the forward strand.
TCGCCCCGACATCCTCGACCCCGCCCTCAAGCGGGCAGGACGGTTTGATACCCAGGTGACGGTGGGCGAACCGACTCTGGAAGCCCGTGAGAGGATCCTCCAGGTCCATTCGCGGGGTAAGATTCTGGATGAGGATGTCAATCTTCGCTGGGTGGCCGAGAGGACTCCCGGTCTGGTGGGAGCGGACCTCGAGAACATTATGAACAAAGCCGCTATCACGGCCGCCAAGAAAGATTTGCCCGGCATCACCCAGGCTGAGTTGGAAGAGGCTATCGACACGGTCGCCCTCGGGCCTGAACGCAAGAGTGATCTCTTGACCCCCTTCGAGAAAAGGTTCACTGCCTATCACGAAGCCGGACACGCTCTCATTGCTCAGGCTCTTCCCAGCAACGGGATTTTGCACAAAGTGACCATCTTGCCTCGGGGCAAGGCGATGGGCGTGACCTGGACCGTTCCTGAGGAGGAGAAGCACTCCCAGACCAAGACCGAGATGTTAGACCGGATCTGCATGTTGATGGGTGGGCGGGCTGCCGAGGAGTTGAAGTTCGGTCACTTCTCCTCGGGAGCTTCCAACGATATCGAGCGAGCGACCGAGATCGCCAAGCACATGGTCATCACCTACGGGATGGATGAGCAGGTTGGAGCTCGTAAGATCAATCTTAAGATCGATGGTGACCAGGCCTCTGAGCAGACTCGCCAGCTCGTCGACCGTAAAATCGACCAGATTCTCGAGCAGCAATATGACCGGGCCAAGCAAATTCTCACCACTAACGATAGCGTCTTCGTTCAACTCTCAGAAGAGCTGAGCGTCGAGGAAGAGATTTCGCGCGAGGCCCTTCAACAACGACTCAAAGGGAAGGTCTCTCTACCCGCTTAAATACGGCTGGCCACCCTTAGTCGGCCCGGAAGATGCGAAACTGAAGCTGACTCTGGTCGGCATCCAGACGAAGGCGAACGGCACCCCGGTCGTTATGGCCCGAAACCTGGAGGGAGACTCGGTAGCTCCCCGTTTTGGGGGCCGTCCAGATCAGCCCCCCTGAAAGAGGCAAAGCCACTTGAGTCGGGGTCAGGTTCTTCTGGAATCGTTTCTCGGGTCCGCCCTCAACCGCTAACCGCATCTGGCACTCGACCGTGACCGGTTCGGGGAGTTCAGGCTTGGCAAACTGGACGTTGCCTTTGAGCCAAAGGGTGTCACCGCCACCAAGAAAGAGTTGGCGCTCGATCAGTCCGATCGTCCCGGTGTTCGAGGGGAAGACGTTGGTGGTCCGCTCTTGAGCCTGCCCCCAGCGCCAAAGCTTCTTGCCACCGCTTTGGGGACCGAATCGAAGGACCTGAAGCTGGCCGGTGCCGGGATAGATCCGAAAACCTCGTCCGAAGCCTCCATAGACGCGAAACTCCAGGGAGTGCTTGCCGGGCTCAGGGCGATAGAGACCTTCCAGGTTGAGAGGAGCAAACAGGTTGTCGCCACCAACATTCTCTCCTCCATAAGGAGAAACGGCTCTTTCATCGGCCGCCAAGACACCGGCTACCATCTCGAGTCCGCCTATCGCTTGGCCTAGAGCCTGGCCGGTCAGTCTCAGAAGTTCTCTCGGGTGGGTCTCGACCAAGACCTGACTGATGGCTTCTTGAATGTAAGGGCGCAAGCCATAAGTCTGCTGTCCAGGGATGTGGCCCACCAGATGGTCCTGGAGCAGGAGGCCCTGTTGGGCCAATCGTTCGTCCTCTGAAGGGTAGGCGCGAAAATGCTCTACCAGTAAGTTCCCGTAGCTGAGGTTGTCGGCCTGGTCGACCGTCACGACGAAGTTGCCCTCGCTATGGAAGGCAGAGGCCTCGGCCGCTACCTGAACCACTCCTGCACGCTCGACCTTATAGAGAGCGAAGGCTTTCACGGGGAGGTGGTGGCTGCTCGGTTTGACATTGATAGCCACAGTTCGAGTTCCAACCGGTTGACCATCGACCAGGAGCCGAAACTGCTGGCCCACCTGCTCGGTGCTGTCCACAGTCAACTGGATTTGGGAGTCGATGGCCAGGAGGTCTCCTTTTTGCACCGCCAATTCGAGACTATAGATAGGCTGCCAACCGCTGTTAGCGATCAGCTGAGAGGAGCGCAGGCTAGAGGTTTGATGAATCTGATGGAGCCCGATGACAGGTTCACTCCAGCTAGGAGCTCCTGTCAGAAGCAAAAGCCAGAGGAGATAGAATCTAAACCGCACTGATGTTCTCTCTTGTCAGGCAGACATTTGTCTGGTATTCTGGGGCAGACAAATGTCTGGAGTATCGACAAGAGACAAGATTTATCACTACGTTAGAGATCGCCTGCTTCAGGGCCATCCACCCACCATTCGCGAGGTTCAAAGGGCCTTCGGTTTTAAAGCGGTTGAGTCGGCGCGGGGCCATCTCGAAGCCCTAGTTGATGAAGGCCGCCTGGTTAAACAGCCGGGCAAGGCACGAGGTTACGCTTTACCGACTTCCTTTCCGCCAGTCTCCCAGGTGCCTGTGTTGGGAACAGTTCAGGCCGGTGCCTTAGCTTTAGCCCTACAAGAGCCAGAGGGGTATGTGCCGGTCGAGAGTCGCTACCCTGTTGACGAACTGTTTGCTCTCTGGGTTCGAGGGCAGAGCATGCGTGACGCTGGAATCCTTCCTGGCGATCTGGTGATCACCCGGCGTCAACCACAGGCCAACCAGAACGAGATCGTGGTGGCCCTGGTCGAAGACGAGGCCACGGTCAAGCGTTTTCGGCTACGAAACGGCCGGGTAGAGCTCCATCCGGAAAATCCTGACTTCGAGGTGCTTCGGCCCGAGAGGGTCGAGATTTTGGGCAAAGTGGTCGAGGTGAGACGTTGGCTCGATTGACCGTTCAGCGCGGCCTGACTCTGCTGCCCTCGGTTCCCCGCTGGGGCCTGGAGGCTTTTCAGGGACGTCTGGTAGAGCTCTCGGGAGGGGCTGTTTTGACGGCGGCCTTCGAGCTGGTCGCAGAGGCTTTTCACGGCCACGAGTTGGTGGCCTGGGTAGGCTCAGACCATCGCCCCTTCTATCCCCCTGATGCTCATAGGGCGGGCGTGCCGGTGGAAGAGATGGTGGTGGTTCTGCTCGACGATCCCAGGGCGGCGGCTCGAGCTTCCGTACGACTCCTGGCCAGCGGAGGATTCGGTCTGGTGGTTTTTGATGCTCCTTCTTTTCCTTCCCGAGCGGTCTACTCCAGCGCCGTAATGAGTCGGTGGGTAGCTCTTTCTCGCAAGCATCAGACAGCGGTAGTGGTCGTGACCGATAAGAAAGCAGAGGAGAGCTCCATCGGCTCTTTGGTCTCTTTTCGAGCTGAGGTTCGGGCTTTACAAACTCCGGGAGAGATAGCGATCGATGTTCTCAAAGATAAACGGCACGGGCCAGGGGCCCAACAAAAACGCCACTGTCGCCTGCCAGATGGCTTGCGTGGTGATTTCGACTTTCGAGCTTCAGGAGCTGTTGCGGCGTCAGCCCGAGTGGAGAGACTTCCCCGTCGCTCTGGTGGCCGCTCAAAAACCGACCGCTCGCCTTCTTCAGCTTAACGACCTGGCGCGGGCCAGCGGCTTACGCGAGGGAATGCAGTTTTCGGTGGCTCTCTCGATCGCACCAGAACTCAGAGCCGGCTTCTTGACCGCTCAAGAGGTTGAGCAGCTGACCGAGAAGACGGCTCGGTTGCTTCGTCGCTTTAGCCCTCGGGTCGAATGGTGCCAGCAGAGAACGGGGGTCTTCTGGCTCGACACCGTTGGCCTTGAGCCGCTCTACCGGTCTTTGTCCCATTGGTGTCGGTGTTTGACCTCGGCTCTTGAGCAAGAATCCTGGCAGGCTTCTGTGGTGGTGGGGTATCAAAGGTTTGCCACTTTGGCCGTGGCCATGCATCAGCGTCAAACGACTGTTTTTCAAAACCCCGAGGCCGAGAGAAGGCAGGCCTTGGCGGTACCTTTGCGTCAGCTTGCTCTAAAAGCTGAGCTGCTCGATTCTCTCGAGCTTCTGGGGGTTTATCGGGTGGCTGAGCTGCTAGCCTTATCGGCCGAGGCTCTCAAAGAGAGATTTGGTCAGGAGGTGTATCGACTTCACCGGTTTGCCTCAGGAGCTCTATGGACACCTCTGCAGCCTCAAGTTGAGCCTCCCGATTATGAACTGGTGACCCATCTTGATTACGTTCAAGCTCATTCCGAAGGTCTTCTCTTTCTAGTGAAAAGACTTCTTGACCCTTTGTTGGTACGACTGGCCAGTCAGCATCTAGGAGTGGCCGAGGTCGAGATTCAGTTTTTTCTAGAACAAGATGAGACGTTTCCCACTCATTTCCGCCTGGCCGAACCCAGTCTGGACCGACGGAAAATTCTGGAGCTGGTCCGTCTTCGCCTGGAGAATCTGGAGTTGCTCGGAGTGGTGGGGTTGCGTCTTAGGCTTGAGCCTCACCCTTTGGAGAGAGGTCAACTGTCGCTTTTCGAGGTCGATAAAGAGAGGTGCCAGGCAGCGGCGCGGAGAGCTTTGGCTCGGGTTCGAGCCGAGTTTGGCTCAGACTGCGTTGTTCGCCCTATCTTGACAGACCAGATCCTTCCGGAGCGAAGTTTTCGATGGGAGCGGTGGGAGCCTCGTAAACGAAAAGATTCGACTCGACCTTATCAGCCTCATAGGATCCGTCGGCTTTATCGCCGACCGGTCCTCTGTCGGGAAAAGATTCGTCTTCAGCCCGAGCTTCCGGTGCGCTTGACGGGCGGTTGGTGGGGAGAGCCTTTTCACAAAGATTATCACTACGGCTACTCGAGTCGAGGGGAACTGCTCTGGCTCGCTCGCGAAAGAAAGGGGAGGCCATGGCGGGTGGAGGGTCG
>CAYRFU010000339.1:0-5339 GCA_964423525.1 uncultured Burkholderiales bacterium
GAATTACGGATGCGATTATTGCATCAGCTATCGAAGTCCATCGGGAGCTTGGCCCGGTCTGCTTCCGCCGCTCAAAGTGACTTTCCGGCCGGACTTCTAGCGCTGATCTTCCTCGGCTCGAAGAATCGGGCCGAGGAACTCCCGCCCTGTCTGAACTCCCCGTCGTCAAGCCAGATGCGTCGGTGGGAGCAAACATCGACCTCAACCAGGTCTGGCAGCGCCGGCAGTTCATAGGTGGCCGTGGACTTCCTCTTGATTGAGCCGAATCCATTGCTCCACGGTGGGAACCTCAACCACCACCGGGCCTGAAAGACGAGCCTGACAAGCCAGTCTCCACCCCTGCTGCTGACGAAAGTCGGGCAGGCGACGGGCCTCTTTTCCCTCGATAGGGGTCAGAAAATCGTGGCCTCGGACCACTCGAACCCGACAAGTGGTGCAGTTAGCGTTCCCTCCGCAGACATGGCGAAGTTCCTGGTCGACCTGACCGGCGGCCTCCAGGAGAGTCGTATGGGGTTCGATCATCCCCTTCTTTCCGGAGGGTTCAAAAACGACCAGGGCCGCTTTTTTCATGGCGTAACCCGGTAGGAAATCTGCTCCGTCGTCCCGTCCGGTTGACCCACTACGACCACGTCGGTCAGGCCTACGAAGAGGCCTGTCTCGACCACCCCGACTAAAGCTTTCAAGCGCAGGTCAAGGGCCCGAGGGTCGTGGATCGGCCCAAACTCGCAATCCACGATCAGGTGACCTCCATCGGTGCGAAAAGGGTCGGTTTCTCCCCCTCGCAGACTGGCCTGACAGCCGCACTGCTCCAGCAGCCCGACGGTGTCCCGCCAGCCGAAATCGACAATCTCGATGGGGAGAGGAAAGCCCGGACCGAGCAGGGGTTGCCTTTTACTGGAGTCGACCATGACCACCAGACGTCGGGAAGAGCGAGCCACCAGCTTCTCTCGCAACAGAGCGCCGCCACCACCTTTGATCAGATGCCCCTCGCCATCCACTTTGTCGGCTCCGTCGAGAGTCAAGTCGTTGACCAAGCTCTCGGGATAGTCTGAAGCTAGAGGGATGCCCAGTTCTCTGGCTCGTCGGGCCGTGTCCTCGGAGGTAGGAACTCCCTCAACCGTCAGACCCCCCCGTACTCTCTCGGCCAGCGCCGCCAACATGTGGACAGCTGTCGAGCCCGTCCCCAGGCCGACTCGCATTCCGTCTTCGATTAGTGCCGTCGCGGCTTTGGCGGCGGCCGCTTTGGCCAGGTCGCTCAAGACGACTCTCCTTTTCGGGTCTGGCGGCGTCGGACCCGACGCCGTCCGCTCTTCTTCTGAGGCTTCGAGTCGGAACTCGAAGTTTGCTCTTTGCGGGTCTGTCTCTGCTCCAGCCAGTGGTCGAGCTCCTCCTGCCAGTGGCCGGTTGCCTTCACGAAAATCTCGAAGAGGTCGAGGGATTCGGGGAAATAGGACTTGGTCTGGAAGGACTTCGAGGACGGTCGCTTATGTCCCGAACGAGGTCGAAACTTTCTTTGGGCCAAGAGAATCTGTTGGGCCCTCTCCGTGTCTCGCCTCGACAGTCCGATTTCGGGCAGAATTTTGAGGGCCTCGCGCCTGACCACCACATCGGGACTTCCTCCGGTTAACAGTCCGGCCTCCAGCACCCGCGGAAAAATCCAGGCCGCGAAGACGACGGGTCGAGTCAATTCACGACCTGACCCGATCAGCTCGTCGCTGGCTTCGAGCAAACGAAAGAGCAACTCACCATCGGGGTCTTCGACCATATCGCCCCGGGAAGCGGCGGCCAGATACTCTCCCATATGAGGCTCGATCAAAGAAAGTAGACCGGAATCGTCTAGCAACTCCAGCGACCGGCAAGACGACCCTTCAGCCAAGAGACGGGCAAAGTCCTCAAAGACGCGCGGCGGGGCGCTCTTGGCGATCGCCTCTCGCGAGTCAAGCATCGCTTCCCAGGTGTTCTTTTCAATCCGAAAGCCCAGCCGAGCGGCAAACTTAATGGCCCTCAACATTCGAACCGGGTCTTCTTGAAAGCGCGTCCAAGGGTCGCGGATGGTGCGGATAATCCCTTTCTGGAGATCATCGACACCGCCCACGTAGTCGATCACCGAAAAATCGGCGATATCGTAGAACAGGCCATTGATGGTAAAATCTCGCCGCAGCGCATCTTCCTCCGGACTTCCGAAGGTGTTGTCGTCACGCACCAGCAGTTCATCGGACTCGTCGTCTCCACCCGGATCGCTACGAAAGGTGGCCACCTCGATCAAGCGCCCCCCCGAGAAATGAACATGAGCCAGTCGAAAACGCCTGCCGATCAAACGGCAGTTGCGGAAAAGCTTCTTCACCTGCGACGGTCGTGCCGAGGTCACCACGTCAAAGTCTTTGGGCCGGCGGTTGAGGAAGAGGTCTCTCACCCCTCCGCCCACGAGATAGGCCGTGTGACCAGAACGATAAAGTCGATAGAGAACCTTGAGAGCACAGGGATCGATCTCTTTACGGGATATGGGATGGGAGTCTCTACCTAGTATCCGAGGCGGCATCGGCTGCAATTTTGCAATTTAGGCCGCGTTTCCTGTCCTTTCAGAGGAGGACCCTGCCTACCAGCGAAGCCGCGCCCCAATGCGGCGACTGGTTTTGATTCTCTTGCTGGCCAGCACAGTGGCGGCCGGGCCCTTATCGGAACGGATCGTGTTCGTTTCAGACCCTCAAGGAATCCCCAAGCTGTATATTGTTCGCCCCGACGGCAAGGACCTCAAACGCCTCTCTCGCTTTCGGGGTCCAGAGTACGAGCCCGCTCTCGACCCCCAGCGCAAACGCCTCGCTTATCGGGGCTTGGCAGAGATCCCTTTTGGGTCTGGCCGCCCCAACTGGGACCTTTTCGTGCTTGACCTGCAAGGTCGCCAGCGACGACGCCTGACGACCAGCCTGGGCGATGACCGCCAGCCTAGTTGGTCTCCCGACGGCCAGAGAATCGTCTTCTCAACGGACCGCTGGGGAGCCAGAGAGCTCGCCATCGTGACCGTCGAGACAGGAGAGGTCGAGCGGCTGACCTGGGATGAATCCGTCAACCGCTCTCCGGCCTGGTCCCCCGATGGCAAAACCGTCGCCTTCGCCAGTCATCGCAACGGCTATCCAGAGCTGTATCTGATGGACCTCGAAAGCAAGACCTTTCGACGTCTCACCAAGAATGGAAGAGTCGACTCCCTGCCCAACTGGTCTCCCGACGGAAGATTCCTGGTCTACCAGGCGGAACACGGCCCCAGAAAGCGGTCTCACATCAAGATTGTCGAGATAGAAACGCTCGAAGTGCAGGTCCTCGACACGGTCACCGAGGCTCCAGCTTATCCTACCTGGTCCCCCTCGGGAAAAGAGATTCTCTTCGCTGGCGGGCCGGGCAACGCTCGGGGTCTGTATCGCTATTCTTTGGAGGACCAGAAGGAGGAAGGGTTTAGCTTGAGGGGCTACCTCCCTGTGAGCGAGAGTGCCTGGCGCGAGGTGCCTCTACCATGGTAGACCATTTGGACTTGCGCAGAGTGCCGGCGGAGGAAGCCGCCGGCCGTCTGGACGAAGCCTGGAGCCGACTCCAGACTCCCTTGTTAGTGCGCTCTTTTCGCCCTTTGCCGCCAACTCCAACCGGGCTAGTGGCTTGGCCCCTAGTGGATGGCCCCTCAGCCTTCTTCTCGGTTTACTCCCAGCCTCGGCCCCAGAGTCAGGCCCTCGACCGGCTCCGCCAGGACCACCTTGAGCTGGCCCGCCTCTATCACAGCTCTGTCAAGCAGGCCCTGGCAGGCGAGGAGCTGACTCTCAAGCCCCAATTCCAGCACCTTTTGATCGACCACCTGAAGTTCGAGGAAGACCATCTCTTCGGGCTTTTCTCCGAGGTGGTGGATGACGAGCGTCTGGTTCGGGAGTTGGGCTACGAGCATCAAGGCATCCGCCAAGGCCTCGAGGCCTACCCTGACTTTCTAGACCGAGTTCTAGGCGGTTGCACCAAAAAGGAGAGAGACTCCTTCGAGATCGACTTCTTCCACCTGATCGAGCACCATGTCGAACGAGAAGAGAAGGCTCTCTACCCCCTCCTCGAGACCCTGGTCCCCGAGCGTTTACGTTTCAGCATCGTTTGAGTCCAGCCGCCTACCATCTCGGCGATGATGATGACCGCCCTATCCCACAGCCCTAGGGTCGCCCTGTCCAGGCCGAGCCTAGCGATTGCGCCCACTCCGGACACGCCAGAGCCTGACGGCGTCGAACTCAGTCACACCCAAAAGGTCGAGAAAACGGACTGGAATGCGGGTCAACTCAAAAGCGAGCTGACTGGAGAGTTGAGGGCTTTGTCGACTTCGTGACCCGCCTGGAACCAGCTGTTAGCGTCTATGGCACCAGCCGCAAACTCAAACCTGGGAGTCGCCTTGACGACCTCACTCGCTGGACTGGCCGCTGCCTGGCCGAGCGAGGTCTGCCGGTGAGAACCGGCGGTGGAGACGGCGTGATGGCCGGGGCTCTAGAAGGATTTATCCAGCAACGGGATTCGAACGTGCCCACCTTTCACCTGACGGACACGGTCGGACGTCGGGATCTCAAGACTCAAGCCATCAACATTAAACTGCCCTGGGAGCAGAAGCTCAATCCTTACGCCGAAGTCGCTCACGAAGTGGGAACCCCTCTCGGTCTGCTCTATCGAGAGCTGGGTCTTTACATCAACTCCTTAGCTGTTCTGCCCGGGGGGGGTGGGCACCGTCAACGAACTGTTCGATCTCTGGGGACGAGGGGTCCAGGGCCACCATAACGACCCGCTGGTGGTCGATCAGCTCTTCTGGGGTGGCCTGCTGGGGGAATTTGAGCGGGTCGCGACCCAAGAACGCCAGCTGGTGTCGCCGGCGGAATGGCAAAAGCTGACCCTCTCCACCAACCGGGAGGACACGGTCTGCAACCTCTGGTCCGAGACTCAGGTGGGCTGGGATGTCGACGCCAATGGCCTTCGTGACCGCCTAATTCAGCAAGTGCGAGCAGGCATCGATCGCCTTGACCAGGGCTCGGAATCGGTCCTCGTGGTCGGCAGTCAGAGGCTTGCAGCCGACGACCCGACCTGCCAGGTGTTGGCCTCGGTGGTGGGAGCCCTGACGGCCGATGGGGAGCCCCTCAAGTTGGGGAGCTGCGGCGCTGTGGCCGAGACAGCAGTCGACGCAGCCCGTCAAGCCAATCCAGAAGCGGAACTCCAATCCTTCGTTCTCAAAGAGGAGGCGGCCCGCGGCCAGGCTCCCCCGACAGACACTTTGATGACGGTCGATGACGAGACCACCAAACAGATGCTTTTGTCGCTTCGCACCAAAGCCGTGGTCG
>CAYRFU010000339.1:5349-7428 GCA_964423525.1 uncultured Burkholderiales bacterium
CCTACCTGGAGATGTCCGCAGCCTGGCCGACCTGCTGAGTGTGTTGACCATGGCTTATGTGGGGGCCATTCCCAAGATGCCGATCGTCCTGATCGGCGAGGACTACTGGAAGCCTCTGATCGAAGCCATCGACCAGACCATGTTCCACCCTGATTTTCCTACCGCTTCTCGAAGTGTCTTGGACCGGGTCACCATAACGGATGACCCGGCCACGGCTTTGAGAGCTCTCAGAACCCCGGTGGGCTCGTAGAACCCCGGTGGGCTCGTAGAACCCCGGTGGGCTCATCAGGGATAGAGATTCCGGTCCCAGTTGGTCTCGGTCGCCACCACAGGCATCAGGGGGTCGACCGTTCTCAGGGCCTCTTCTCGACTCCCAAAAACTGCGGTTAGACGATGGACGGTCATATCTCTCATCGCTTGGAGATGATCAAAACCGGCCCGATCGATCGCCTCCCGGCCGAAAACCCAAGCCCGCTCCTCTTTCTCTTCACGGACAGCACCAGCCATTTGAGTCACCTCATCGACCAATCTAAGAAGCTGATCCTGGGTTTCCTCGGGGGCCTCGCCTGCAACCCTCAATAACAAGCCGAGGGTCTTCTGAACAGCCAACTCCCTCACGGAATCTCGATGTTCCAAATGGCCGATTTCGTGTCCGAGGAGCGCCGCCTCGCCTTCTGGCGTGAAGTGCTCCGTGTAGTCGGGGTCGACGTAGACCTTTCCGGGAATAGCGGCACCGAGTTTATCCCCAAGTCGAGCCACAACCACCTCGAAATCCCGTCGCTCGGTCAAACGCCCGGCCAGGCCCTGGAGCCTCTGACGGCGTGACTCGTCATCCAGAACCTCCACCGACCCGCTCTCGACCAGTGCCAGATGAGTCCTTTCTCCGAGTCGAAGCTCCTCACCAGGTCCGACCAGGTCGAGAGCAGTCGAAATCAAGGGCGCTAGCGGGCTCGAAACCAGGCCCGCCTCGGCTAACTTTTTGCCAACGGCCAAAGTGTGGGCGAGATAGGCTGCCTCCAGACCCCCTCCCCCCTGGGTGGGGCCAGTTCTGCCTGATCGATCTCAAGACCGTGGTGGGCCGAGAATTCAAGTGCACCCCGATAGGCTCGAGTGACGAACTGGTCGGAATCAAGCTCCGGAAAAGTCTCATCAGGAGGCTGCTTGAGTCTTGGCAGCCTCTCTTTACGAAGGCCGATAACTTGACCATCATAACCCCAGCCTAAGCGGGGTCCGTCACACCAACGTTAACGGCTCTTTCTACTTGTCGAGCAAAAGCCGGACCGTGAATACTTGGTGGACGTGAAAAAAAGTTGAACGGTCATGGTGTAGACAGAGCTGGGGGTCCGTGCTATAATTGCCGCCAAGAACGATCCGACGTAGCTCAGCGGTAGAGCAACCGGCTGTTAACCGGTTGGTCGCTGGTTCGAATCCAGCCGTCGGAGCCAAATAGGAAGCCTGCCGTCCGCGCAGGCTTTTTTGGTTCCGCTAACCTAGGTGGTGTGGCCGCATCGTCGGGGCCGCAGTGGCTCGCTCAAACCTCTTCTCAAACTCGCTTCCAGTAGCTTAGGCCTTACGAATTTCTAAAGCCCGAGAACCCCAAGGATTCTAAGGGGATTGAGCCTCGGCGAAGAAACGGGTCCTATGGAGGTCGAACAGGCACAAGAGGTGACCAAATTGGTGAAAACAGCGGTCCTTTATGGTCAACGACCTGAAAGCCCAACGAGCCGTGGTGGTCCTGGCCAGCGCCTCGCTGACCCGGTCAGAGGCCACTGCCCAATACGGATTCTCCCACACCATCTGGGTCGACCCGAGCCTCGACCAGAGGATTCTCGAAAGGCTCAGAAGAGGGTCAGAGCCAGTCCACGTCTTCGATTCTAACCAAGACCCTGTCTATGGCTGCGACCAGGCCCACCGTTCCTCTCTTGGCGTAGCCCTCGAGAAGGGCGGATTTCTGTATTGCGACCACTCGCCCCCTGTGTGCCAAGATGGGATGAGACAGATCTTGCCCCGAGAATTAATGAGTTTTTCGGGAAGAGATCTGGTGGTGGAGTAGGAGCGGAGACCCGAGCCTGAGGCGAG
>CAYRFU010000340.1:0-7416 GCA_964423525.1 uncultured Burkholderiales bacterium
ATAGTATGTCGGGATCCTTCACGAAGCATAAAAGCATCATGTTTTTTTAAATATTTGAGAAGCTGGTTTCTTTTCATTTTACTCTTGCGCGCAGCACCCCTCACCCACCGAGGGCCACTTTCGGGTCGATGGCCAGAGCCTCACCCGAGAAGACCAAAGGGTGTGGCGGGCCAGCGTCGGCTATGTGCCCCAAAGCGTGTTCCTGGCCGACGAGACAGCGGCCCGAAATATCGCCTTTGGAGTGCCCCCTTCGGCCATTCAACCGGAACGACTGGAAAAAGCTGCCCGAGCCGCCCGAATTCACGATTTCCTGGCCGGCCTCCCCCAAGCCTATGAGACTCCCGTGGGAGAAAACGGAGTTCGACTCTCCGGGGGCCAACGCCAACGCCTGGGTATCGCCCGAGCCCTCTACCATGATCCCGATGTCCTCATCTTTGACGAGGCGACCAGTTCTCTCGACCAAGCTACCGAGGAAGAGGTGATGGCAGCCATCTCGGAATTGAGTCAGAAAACGGTGGTGCTAGTAGCCCATCGCCTTCGGACAGTGCAACATTGCGACCGAATCCTGGTCTTGGAACAGGGAAGCCTGATCGCTTCGGGGACCTATCAACAGCTATTGGCCGAATGCGGGGCTTTTCAGAGGTTGGCCCAGGAAAGACCGGCATGAAAAGGACCATCGTTCAGGCTGCCCGCACCATCGGCCCGGGCTACGGCGTCAGCGGCCCCACCTGGCACCTGGAAAAGGCCTTTATCGAGGCAGGCTGTCGTTGCGAGCGATTCTCCTTAGAAGACCTCGGCCTGTCGACCCAGGCTATGCCCGAGGGGTCGCCTTTGGTGGCTCTGCTTCGGTTCTGGCGCGACGTCGTTCTCTTCTCGACGGCAGGTTCGCTAGTGCTATGGTGGCGCTATCGTCATCGTCCTCGCGAAACGGCTGTGCTGTGCCAGGTCGATGCCCTCTACGGGGATATTTACGTGGTCCGCTCGGTTCACAAAGGCTTCCTGGAGCGGCGGCCCGACCGCCACTGGATGCTCTTGCGAAATCCCCTCCATAGCCTAGTCCTACTACGCGACTATGTCCGTTTCAAAGGTTCGATCCACCGTCATTTCGTAGCCCTATCCGAAACCAACAAGCAGGAACTGATCAGGCTTTACCAGGTCCCCAAGGAGAAAATCACCGTCATCCCCAACGGAGTCGACCGCCAGCGCTTTCGGCCCCGTCCCGAAGCCAAAGAGAAGCTCAATCTCAAGGGTAAGGTGGCCATTTTCGCCGGTCACGAGTTCGAGCGCAAAGGCTTGCGATTGGTGTTGGAGGCTTTGCGCCAGACGGGAGGATGGACCTTGCTGGTGGCCGGCCGTGACGACCCTTCGGCCTTAAAGCGAGAGTTTGCCGACCTGGGTGAACGAGTGCGCTTTGTCGGAAATCGAAGCGACCTGGAGCTTTACTATGCCGCTTCCGATCTGTTTGTCATGCCAGCAGCCCACGACATCTCACCGCTGGTGGGCCCGGAAGCACTGGCCAGCGGCGTGCCGCTGTTGATGACTCGTATCGGCGGAGTTCTCTCCTATCTTCACGAGGACCACAACGGCTTCTTCATCGAAGCGGACCCCTCGGATATCGCCGCTCGCCTGAGTCAGCTTCGGGACCAGCCGGAGCTTTTAGCCCGACTCAAAGCTGCCGCCCGCCCTTCCGTCTCCCACCTCGACTGGTCCCTCATCGCTCAGCGCTATCTCGAGCTTCTGGACCGAGTGATGCCTAGTAGCCACTGACGTGGCCGCTATCGTCAAGCTCCATAAAGGGATTGAAGGCCACCTCCCAGAGATGACCGGAAGGATCGCGGAAGTAGCCAGAGTAGCCGCCCCAGAAGACCTCCTGGGCGGGCTTGAGAACTTCGCCACCGGTCCGGTCGGCAGCCTCAAGGACCCGGTCAACCTCGTTGGGAGTTCTCCCGTTGTAGGCCAGGGTGACGCCTCGAAATCCCCTTCCTTCGGGCTCAACCCCGACGTCTTCGGCCAGCTTATCCCAGGGATAGAGGGCCAACAGAAACCCGTTGAGTTGAAAGAAAACGATCTCCTTTTGAGACTTGGGCGACGGCTCAAGTCCGAGGGCTTGATAAAACAAGAGACTCTCATTCAAGTCTCGAACCCCCAGGGTGATGATACTTAGTCTTTGTTCCACACCAGCCGATTCTCAGGCTAGTTCATAAATCCATTCCTCGACCTCGGCTCGGAGATAGTCGGAGTAGCCAGCATCTTGGCCCAGGCGTCGGAAGCCGCATTTCTCAAGCACTCTACATGATCCGAGGTTATGCTTAGCCACGCGAGCCTGAAGCGGTCGCTCCGGCTCCTCAGCCAAAAACTGGGTCAGAGCGGAAGTGGCCAACCCCCGCCCCCACAACTTGGGATCGAGCCAGTAAGTAATTTCCCGCTGGCCTCCTATCAAGAAACTGGCTACGCTCCCGATCACCTCTCGCTTGTGCTCGATGGCTCTCAGCCTGATAGAAGGGTCGGACAACCGCTTAGTCCAGCCACCCACGTAAGCCTCCCGGTCGTGAGGGTCTCGGCAGGTAAAAGCGGCCATCCGATTGGCCTCGGGATCGGTTTGAAAACGGAAAAACAGATCGAGGTCGGCCACCGTGGCCGGTCGCAAGCTAGTCATCGCGCCGGCTTCTGGTTGGGAACACGGTCACCTCTTAGGAAGAGTAAAGGAAGAAGTACTAGAAGGCCCACTCCCGCCAATTTCAGGCCCAGATCCACCTCTTTGGGGCGGTAGACAAAGTTGATCTGATGGCGTCCGGCCGGGAGATAGACGGCTCGAGAAGCGCCGTTGGCCGGAAAAATCGGGAGCTTCCCAAGGCTCGACCGACATTCCCAGCCAGGGTAGAAAGCGTCGCTCAAAACCAAAAACCCGGGGGCCGGGAGTTGGGCCTCCAAAAGAACCTCGTCAGGTTGATAGCTCAGGATAGTGACCTGACCCTGGGCGGCTGCCTCCTCAATCGGTCCCGGGGGAGCAAATTCAAGCACCACCTCCTGACTCGGCTCAAACTTCTCTCCGGCCAGATACTGTAAGGCCTGACCAGGATGCTCAGCGACGAAAGCTTGGCCCACCAAAAAGGCGCGTTCCAAAGCTTTCGGGTTTTCAAAAATCAGACATTCGCCATCATAGACCTTGGTCCAGCCTTGGGGCGGACTCAGTTCAAGCGGGGCCTGAATGAGAAAGCGTACATTCATAACCGAAAGGATAGGGGAGTCGAAATGGGAGAGGCCGATGGACCGCATCGTGATCCGACCATCGGGCTCAACCCGCCGCACCGTTTCTTGAAAGCGACGTGTGATCATCGACTCGTAGCCTGTCAACAGGGTCAACCCGTAAGGCGTCATGGTGTTATAGAAGCCAGCCGCCTGCCTTTCCACCCGAAATCGGCCCGGCTGTTCTTGCAGAAAGGAGATAGCAGGCGTAGTGGGGAGAAGCTTCTGGGCTGGAGTGGTGGTGTTAAAGTGGGTCGCAAAAAGCAGGAGGTCAACAGCTATCAGGATCAGGGCCAGGCGCTTCGAGCCGGCTCGGGTCAACCCGAAGGTCGCCAAGCCGACCACCAGGGGGACATAGGCTTGCGGATTCCCCAGATAGTTGGCCTTAAGGGCCTCCAACAGAACGGGTTGGTAGGGTTCTTGAGCCGGAGGGATCTTGAATTGACCGAAGTAGGGCGAGAGCCCAGCAAGGAGCTGGTCGGGAAAGGCCCACAAAGCCACAACCGAGGCCACCAGGATGACTCCTCCAAGAACGGCTGACGCTATCGACAGGCGTCGCAACCAGAGGCTTGCTCCTTCGAGTTCCTGCTCCCACTTCTCGGCTCCGGCAGCCGCCAAGACAGCCCCGGCCATAGCCAACAAGTAGAGAAAACGGGTTGGCATCGCTTTACTCAAAGGAGGGATAAGAAGGACTAAAGGCTTGTAGAACGGAGTGGCGGCAGACCACAACAGGGCCGCGATTCCCAACCCTCCCCAGGCCCACTCTTCCCGACGACCCAGCGGTGACTCAGCTTTCACCAGCAGGGCCATCAAGCCCAGCAACAAAGGGAGAAGTCCCAGATAGTTGGCGAACTCAGGATAGATCAGATTGGCCTCACAGCGATTGACCATCAAACCGCGAGAAGGGTTGCCGAGCAGATCTGGGCCGAAGAGAGTCAACACCAAACTCGACAGGCTAGGAGTGAACTGCTTCAGTTGGGCAAACTCAAAGGCGACACGACCGCTTCTCCTCAAAAGGTCGAGAAAAGGGAGAACGGTGGGAGCGGCCAGGGCCACCACCCCAACCCCGGCAGCTGCGAAACTGAACAAAGCCTTCACCTGGCCGCTCGAAACGATCCGCACCAGTGCATAAAACACAGTCAACAAGCCGGCGTAGAACACCATCTGAAGGTGACCCGTATGAACACACAGGCCACCGGCTAGAGCCAGCAGAGCCCAGTATCGAGGAACTCTCGTCTCAAGACCTCGGTCGATGCACCAAAACATGGCCGGCACGAAAGGCCCGGTCAGAACGACATGCTCAAACTCAAGCCAACTGGCTGCTTGTCCGTTCAACATCCAGACCAGCCCTCCGACGCCAGCGCCAAACTCTCCCAAGCCACGGCTCTTCAGCCAGACTAAAGCCATCCAGCCCGCCAGGAGGGAATGGACCAACAAAAGGAGGCTGCGAGCTGCACCCGGCTCCAACCACCAGTGCATCAGCAGCCGGGGTGGATACATCAGGCCCGATTGGCCACTGGCCACGATCGGATGTCCAGCGAAAATGTGGGGGTTCCACAAAGGAATGTCCCCGGCTTTGAGACGCTCGTTCAGAAAAACATCTTGGGGAAAGAAAAAGACGGCCACATCGAACAGTTCCAAGTTGGAGACAGACTGAGTGGCCTGGGCCTTCCAGGGGTAGATAAAGGCTAGAAAATCTTCCGGAACAAACACCCTTCCGAGTAGCCAGAAGGGGCTGTAAAGGACCAAGACGGCCGCTAAGACGGCTAGCAATCCGGCGCGGCGATTCACCACTCCGGGAGACTTTCAACTCCGACGGATAGCATCCCTAACTTCGGGCCATTCAGCGTGACGACCGAGCTGTTTTTTGGAGAAGACACGGTTTTGGTCCACGTCCACTTCAAACACACCTCCTCCGCTGGGCACCAGGGTCAGCTCCTGGACCTGGTCGCGAAATTCTCCGAGTATCTTCTCCGCCATACTGACGGCCATCGGAGCGTAGTTTCACATCATACAGAATTCAATTTTGACCTTCATGGCTTCAATGTTCCGCTCTGATCAGACCGAAACCTTCAGCCAGGGAAGATCCGGAGCAGCCGCTTGGAGTTCTCAAACACCAGGGCCCACCCCTGATGAAGATCGGCCGTCAGGCGAGTCTCCTCCAGCGAGGCGTAGAGGCCCAGCGTGACAGAGAAGAGCTGTCGGACATCAGGGTGAAGGGTCGAGCTTTTCTCAATATCCCGGCGAAGCTTCTGGCCTGCTCCCCGGAGTTTGTTGAGAAGCCTCTGAATATCGGCCTCGAGTTCATCAGCTGAGCAACCCTCTCGAAGAGAACTCAAAAGCCCCCGGAGAGTAGCGCGCTCAGGTGGCTTCCCCAGGGCCTCCAGCAGAGCGTTGGTCGACACGGCTAGCCGAGGAAGGTTTGAGTGAAGTCTTGTAAGCCACCGCCAGCACAAGCCGCTGCGCCGCTAGCGCCTGAGCACCCACAACCGTCTCCCACAGCCCCCGAATCCACGGTAGCGTTGCCGGCCACCAGTTCGCCCACATCGTTAGCTTGAGCACCTTCCTCGGAGCTCACCCGAGTCACGGGTATTATCGCCTGAGTGTTTCCAGCGGGTTGAATTGCCATCTGTGTTTGCCTCCCCATCAAGACGTCGTCGGGGCAAACCGACTCGTCAAATCTTTCACAAGTTGTTCGACAACGAGAAGCTCACTCCATGTTGGTTCGCCCCCTATCTGCAAGCTAAGGGCTTTGACACTCTTCTGGCTCAGCTAGAAAAGGCTATCCCAACTCCAGGCGAGCCCTGACCACGAAATCGGATAGCTCACGACGAGTAGTCGGCTCAAGCGGCAGCCGGCTGTCTTCGAAGGCACAAGCAAGCGACTCTTCCAGGCGGTCCATCACATGACAATGCGCACTGAGATCTCGGGGCGTCAACCGACCCTTTTCAGGGCCCTCCTTCTTGCGGTCGATCAAATCTTCAACTCCCTTCAGAGGAAGGCGCTTGAGCAGGGTCGGTAGATGGGCTTCCACCTCCCCCGTATCGAGCAGATAGACGCCGGTGAGGGCGACGCGGTAGGCGTAGAGCAGGTCCTTCACGGTGGCTTTCTCGGCTTTGAGGCGCTTGCGCTGGTTGTGAAAAAAGCCTCGGTAGTGGTAGTAGAGAGGGCGGATGATACAGCCCCGTCCAATCTGGCGAAGTTCTTTGAGCCAACGCCCCCCAGCCACCACCAGCGGCGAGTAGAGCTGCTCGAGGACATAGCCGTTTCGCTTGAGCATCAGCCGGCAAAACTTGTGCACATCGTGGGCTACCCAGTCGACATCCACTCCCTCGACAATCCTGGTGACGCAGTGAGATTCCTTAGGGGGATCGAGGCTGAGAACCTCGCGGGTTTTGGTGACAAAGGCGCCACGAAGATCCACATCGCTATCGGGAGACTCAAAACCGTAAAGATGGGCCCCGCTGACGGTCGCAAAGAGGGGGTGGGGACCCTCTGACAGCAAAGCGCGATAAGCACGAAAATCGCTCACCCTCGGACCTTTGTCGAGGCAGTCGGGTTAGCCTTCCGGAGGGATTTCTTGGCGAGGCACTAAGGCAGCCCGATGTTTCGAGGGCGCGAGGTCGGTTGGGCCGCTCTGATCGGGCTGGGTCTGGTGCTGGTCTTTTTCTGGCCAGCCACCACCGGCGCTGTCATTTACTCGGCCGACTTGACGGGTTCTGACTTGACCGACCTGAACGTGCCTCGACGAGTCCTGGTGGCCGAGGCTCTAACCCAGGGAAGACTCCCTCATTGGACTCCGCTGCTAGGCAACGGCTTTCCCTTGCTGGCCGAAGGTCAAGCTGGCCCCTTCAATCCATTAAACGGCGCTTTTCTTTTTTTCTCTCCAGCCACGGCCACCAACTTGACCGTCGCCCTGACCGTCTGGCTAGCCTGGTTGGGAGCTTGCCTGTTGGCCCGGGCTCACCGACTTCACCCAGCCGCCTGTCTGGTGGCGGGAATGGTCTACGGTCTCGGCCCCTCGATGCTCATTCGGCTGAAACACTTGAACTTGATCCAGGTGGCCGCCTGGCTGCCCTGGAGTCTCCTTTGCGTCGAAGGCTGGCTCCAACAAAAGCGGCCTCTGTGGCTGGTCGCGGGGGCGGGAGTCTGGGCCCTCCAATTGCTGGC
>CAYRFU010000341.1:0-3226 GCA_964423525.1 uncultured Burkholderiales bacterium
TCCTGGGCTGGGGCTGCTTGCCCGGCGTTTCCTGCCCCTTCTCGTTCACCAGCGATTTCACTCTCGCCCTGGCGAGGTGCCTCTCGTTGCGGCTCGGGAGCCTCGACTTCAGGGGGCCGGGCGAGGGCTTCAGCCAGTCGGCCCTGGACTCGAGGCCGACTTTCTTCAGACTCGTCGTCAGGGGCCGGGGCGGGCTCGGAAAGAGCCTCGCGGAGTCCCCGTTCCAGATTCTCGGTGGAGCTTTCTTCAGGCTCGCGCTTGGCTTCTTCGCTAACTTGGGTCGCCTCAACCTCGGTATCGGGGGTCTCTTGGCGGTCAGGTTTGGTGGGTTCTTGTCTTGGGACAGATCGAGATGGCTCGCTAGAGCGTGGAGCTGAGATGGTTGAATTCATTGGACGTCCTTCCCTCGCCCTTACTCTACCTAGAAGTGCTTGCCGGATTCATGCCGGCTTACTTCAAAAGGTCTGTTAAAGAGTGGCTACTCCGAATAACTCGAACCATTCCCATTTCATCAGTTTTTCCCCACCCTCGGGGGGGGTCTCAAAGAGGCTGGAGTCAACGGTGGGGTTGAAGTTGTAGTCGGTGCAAACGAAGCTTGAACCCAGCACCGCATCCGACCCACCGCCGGAGTCTTCCCCCACTGCGTCGGCTCGCTTCATCAGGACTCCCCGGGCGGGGTCGGCCCAAAAGCGAAAGATGACTTCTCCCCCCAAAGCACTCCGCTGCCGAGAAGCCAGCAAGGTGCACTCGACCCCCTCAATCTTTTCCGTTCCCTCCTCGACGGTTGGGAGTGATTTGGGGATTTTCCAAAAGAGGCCATCACTGAGGAAAGCGCTGTCAGGAGTATATTGGATCACCTCCGAGAACTCTTGGGCCTGGTCGGGCTGGCCGGTTGGGTAACTCTTGATCTGGTGCTCCCACATCGTGGTGCCATCAAAAACGATGTCGCTCTCGTAGGTCATCTCGGTGCCTTCCCAATCTCTGTAAGGGGAGGTTTTGTGGACGTGGAACCTCTTGCCGTCGGTGGTGAGTTCGAAAGTCGCTTTCTGAGGGGCTCCTCCGTCAAGGTCGCGATGGCTACATTCCCAGGTTGAGCCGAGGGTGCGGTTGGAGTTGACTTTGGCGGTCAGGCCCCCGCAACCTATCAGGCCCAAAAGCAGTATTGGCAGCAAAAATCTGATCATGAATCCCCCTTTTTGTAGGCCTCGAACTGATGTCTGAGGCAGTCAGCGAGTTGGTCGTATTCGGCCAGGCTTGGTCCGAACTCGAGTTCCCTATTATCTGTGAGAGTGAGCGACGCCCCCAGCGACAGGGGAACGACTCGCTTGACCTCCGACCATTTTAGCCTTCGGCTGGAGAGAGGACCCACCGCCACAACCCCGTTCCGGTCCACCGTGACGGTGCTGTAATAACCGTTGAGACCCACCTTCAAGGCTGTCACTCCGCACATCAAGAAGAAGCCCGAGCCTATCAAGAGGGCTACTTTCTCGTTGTAGCCGATCACCTGGAGGGGCCCATCTAGAAGGGCCAGCACCACTCCCGAGACGGCTATCAGACCGCAGACTAGCGCGGCGGCACCGGGTAAAGCCAGGCTGCTCGGTTGGCCACGAAAGACTCTCATTCCGCTCTCTTCGCAGTGGGTCACAGAACCTCCTAGAGGTGCCGGCGCCGTGGTCGCGAACGCGCCGTCATGAACCGAAGCCTCATTCTTTTGGCGGTTTTGGCCCTAACTTTACAGACACTGGCTGAACCTTTGAGTTACCCTAAAACCGAGAAACATCCCCATCGAGACACCTACCACGGCATTTCTGTCGACGACCCCTTTCACTGGCTAGAAGACGACCTCTCCGACCAGACGGCGGCCTGGGTCAAAGCCCAGAACAAAGTAACCTTTGGCTATCTGGAAGAGATTCCGTTTCGAGAGAAGGTCGAAGACCGGATCGAACAGTTGCTCAATTACGAGCGGATCTCCGCCCCTTCCAAAGAAGGCTCCTATCAATATTTCTACAAGAACGATGGCCTCCAAGACCACGATGTGGTCTATCGTCATCCCCTCGGCGACAAAGAAAAGACCAAAGTCTTGCTCGACCCCAACACCTGGTCTGATGACGGAACGGTGGGTTTGCGCGGAATGTCTTTCAGCAAAGACGGTTCGCTGGTGGCCTATCTCATCACTGAGGGGGGCTCTGACTGGCGTAAGCTCAAAGTTCTCGACACCGAGACCGAACAGCAGGTCGGAGAGACCCTCGATGATCTGAAGTTTAGCTATGTGGCCTGGAAGAAAAACGAGGGCTTTTTTTACAGCAGTTACGACAACCCAGAAGACGAGCAAGGCAGCGAGTTGTCGAGCCAGGTCCAGCATCACAAATTGCTCTACCACAAGCTGGGCACGAGCCAGGATGAAGATGAGTTGATTTTTGGTGGCGAGCGCCAACCGAACCGCTACATCGGGGGTTATGTCACCGAGGATCAGCGGTATCTCGTGGTGACAGCCGCCCAGACCACCACCGGCAACCAGGTCTTTATCAAAGACCTCGAGGATCCGGGGGCCGAGTTCATCACCGTTCAAGACGATTATGAAGCCACCACCGACGTGATTGCTAACGTGGGCAGCCGGTTCTACCTCCTCACCAACAAAGACGCTCCCAACTACCGCGTCGTGTCGCTCGAGCTTTCTAGTCCCGGTCAGTGGACCGACGTGATCAGTGAGACCGAGAACGTCCTGTCGGCTGCTAGCGGCGGAGGCAAGCTCTTCGCGAACTATCTGATAGACGCCAAGACCGCCGTTCATCAGTATGACTTAAGCGGTCGCCTCGAAAGGGAAATCGAGCTTCCCGGCATCGGCACGGCCAGCGGATTCAATGCCAAAGAAGACGACCAAGACCTTTACTACAGTTTCACGTCTTTTACCGAGCCTTCCACCATTTACCATTACGATATCACCTCCGGGGAGTCGACCCTCTACCGTCGTCCTAAAGTCGATTTTCGGCCCGAGGACTACGAGACCAAACAGGTCTTTTTCGAGAGTCGAGACGGAACCCGGGTGCCGATGTTTATCACTCACAAGAAAGGGCTCGAACTCAACGGCAAAAACCCAACCCTCCTTTATTCCTACGGTGGCTTTAATATCAGCCTGAGGCCGTCGTTCAGTTCGACCCGGGTGCTTTGGCTCGAGAACGGCGGCGTCTATGCCCAGCCGAATATTCGGGGCGGGGGCGAGTACGGC
>CAYRFU010000341.1:3236-7339 GCA_964423525.1 uncultured Burkholderiales bacterium
TTCGACCAATCACGAGCTGACTCCAACCTCTCTTTAGTGTCTTCATCCGTATAAAGCAGAATGTCTTCGACGATTTCATCGCGGCCGCCGAGTATCTGGTCGAGAATAAGTACACCTCAAGCGACTACCTAGCCATTCAAGGCGGTTCTAATGGAGGGCTGCTGGTGGGAGCCGTTATGACCCAGCGACCCGAGCTGGCCAAAGTCGCTTTGCCTGCTGTAGGAGTTTTGGACATGCTGCGCTACCACAAGTTCACAGCCGGAGCTGGTTGGGCCACCGATTATGGAACGGCCGACGATTCGGCCGAGATGTTCGAGTATCTGCGCGGCTATTCACCCTATCATAACCTCAAGAAAGGAACCGCCTATCCAGCCACTTTGATCACCACTGCCGATCATGATGACCGGGTGGTCCCGGCCCACTCTTTCAAATTCGCGGCTCGACTCCAGGAGACTCACGCCGGTGAGGACCCGGTCTTAATCCGAATTCAGACCAAAGCGGGTCACGGCTCGGTGTCGACCCGTCAGATTATCGAACTCTACTCAGACATCTACTCCTTCATCTGGTCCGCGATGGGGCTCAAGCCAAGTTCGCTTTGAGACACTTTTTCGTTCTTTTTTGGTTGCTGGCCACCAGTTGGGCTCAGGCCCAGGTCGTTCCTGACTTTGTGAGTCAGGCCCTGGGTGAGGAACCTCAGCCTCTGGTTGTGCCTACGATTTACCAGCCGGTTCGAGAGGCTGTGGAAGTCGAGGTTCGGGGGCCGGTGACTGGTCGAGCCTTGTTTCAACTTTCAGGAGCTCAAGGCTACTCGGCCCAGGCTCGAGCCGATCGGATCTACAGTCGCCTTGAGAAGTTTGTTGAGTCTCAAGGCGAGGTGGCCCCATTGGTGGGGATCAACCGGGTCGGAGAGACCTGAACTCTCGGGGTCAAAGAGCAAGTGATCGCTACCGTGACGGCCGAGGACCTCGATGTGATCGACCCCACCGTCCTCACCCGCGAGCAGCGTCGGACGATGGAACTGGAAGTCGCGGGTGAATGGCAGAAGGCGCTTCAGAAGGAACTCTCCATAGCCGCTTATGTGAAGAGTCCGGAGTATCTCCGAGTCGCCCTCCCGTCAGCTGCTCTTGTCATTATTCTCGCCTCAGCCTTTCACTATAAGGTCCGCCAGACCAAACTCAGGAGGTTGGGTCTGGCCATCTGGGGGCTTGAGATTATCGTGTGGGGCGGAGCCGTGGTATTTCTCCTTTGGCTTTTCCCGGTTACGAAGGGGCTGGCCCGATCGATCCAGGGAGGGCTGGTGGCTCCGTTCTTCAATCTCTGGCTTGTCATCTTAGTCACTTCGCTGATCTCTCACGGGATTGAAGGGGCGATTTGCGCCTTCGTTCAGCGATTGAAGCAAGAGTCAGACCAGCGTCCTCGCCGGGTCCAGCGCCTGGAGACGCTGGCCAGCGTGGCTTGTAAGACCGTACGCTTTCTCATGGTTCTCGTTATCGTAGGCTTCGCTCTGTCGATGTTACCTTTCAACTTTGCACCCTTAGTGACCGGAGCGGGGTGGTGGGGATTTCAATCGGCTTCGCTTCGCAAGACTTTCTCAAAGACATTCTGGCGGGCGTTCTGCTGCTCCTCGAAGACCGCTTTGGGGTAGGAGACTGGATTGAGTGGGGAACCTACTCGGGTCGGGTGGAGTCGGTCAATCTTCGCAATACTAGTATTCGCACCATTCACGGCGGGGTAGTGACCATGCGATCAGGTCAGCTCCCAGAAAGCCAACAAATAGCCGAGCCGTGCCTTCACGGGTTTCGTGTTTGGGCGAGCAAGGTCTGAGCACTTACATAGGAACATCATCCTTTGGCGGCTAATTTAGAACCGAGGCCAGAACGTGTCCCAAGAAGCCGTAGCCAATCTTATCGACCAGGAAAAGCTCGAATTTGCCGTACGCATGTTCAAATTGCTCGGTAATGAGCTCCGCTTCCGGTTGGTAGAAATTCTCGATCTTGAGGGCGAGAAGACGGTGACCCAGCTGACCGAGTTGACCGGACAGCCTCAACCAACCGTGTCCCTTTACCTGAACCGCCTTAAGAATCTCGGCTTACTCACCAGTCGTCGGGAAGGGATTCAGATCTACTACTCCGTCGCCGAGCCCAAACTTCGAACGCTTCTAAACTGCCTGCGCGATTGTCCCTTTGAATAATAGCTCGTAGGACTCTGCCGGCCAAGCGAGAACGAGCGGCTATGCTTTCTTGCGAAGAGATTCAACCAGATCAAACTGTGGCTTTGCTCCCTGTCGGCTGTGTGGAGCAACACGGCCCCGTCCTCCCGCTTGAGACAGACTCACTGTTGGCCGAGGGCTGCTGCAAGAAGCTTCAAAAAAGCCTCGATTTCAAGACTTACGTCTATCCCGGAATTCACTACACGACCACCCAGCCCAACCAGGACTATCCTGGCACCGTCTCCGTCGATTACGATCTTTTCCGAGCCTACCTTTCTAGTGTCTGTCAGGGGCTTCTCGCTTCAGGCTTCCGGGCGGTTGTGATCGTGAATTCCCATGGCTCGGTGGTGCCGGCTATCAAGGAAGTTGCTTTCGGGCTCGTTCACCAACAGTTTCGTCAGAAGAAGCAAAAGGTGACTCCCGTTCTGGCAGTCAACGTCTTCGACTGCGACCACCTTATCACGGCTGAGTTTGGACAGTCCCCCGGCCGTCACGCAGAATGGAAAGAGATGTTGCTGGTCTACGGCCTCTTAGGCTCCAGTTACTTCGGCCCCGAACGTCTGAGCAGACTTCGCGAGTTCGCCAACACTGGAGAATTCGAAATCCGTTTTCCGGCGGTGCTGGGCATTCCGATGGAGCTTCGCTCCAATCGTGGGGTCGTCGGTTTGCCGCTTCCGCCAGGAGAAGACTTCGAGGCTCAGGCTGACCGAATCTGGAAGATCACCGTCGACTACCTGACCGAGCATATTAGCCAAGCTCTCACCGGCTTCGAACACCAGTTTTCCCGGGTCCTAGGCTAGGAGCTGGCCTTGCTCCAGGGACCGGCGCCCGACGGTTAGGACTGGGCAGGGGGCATGGCGAACGACCTTTTCAGCCACGCTTCCCATCAGCCATCTCTTGAGTCCACCCCGGCCGTGGGTGGTCATAATGATGAGGCCCACCTTCTCTTGTTCGGCGACGTCGAGGATGGCGTCGGCGGGGCTTTCCTCCACCACTCGAGTGGAGCAGTGGACGGTGGGATTTTCTTCACGAAACCGATGGGCTAGAGTCTCGACATAGTTCGAGGCCTCGTCACCGCTCCCCGAAGGTGCGGCGCGCATCAGAATCAAGTCGACCTGGTTATCGACCATCTCAGCGGCGTGGTCAAGAGCAACTTCAGACAGTGGGGACCCGTCAAGGGGAACCAGAACTTTTTTCATGGTCCTTTCTTTTGGAGAAGCTTAGCGCTCCTCCTTCAGCAGGCTTCAAGGGAGCGACTTTGGCTTTGCCGGATACGACTAGATGGGTGTCCGTAGTCTCCAGACCCGTGAGTTGCACATCCACGTTGCTGGGGAGGAAACCCCGTGGGTCGATAAGATAGGTCGTTCCTCTCCGCTCAAGGTCTCCGTTGAGCTTGCCGTCCATCAACGAAAGGGCGATGCGACTGATCAGGTCGTGCACCGGAACCATCCCGCCCAGGATCCGAGTGGCGCCGAGATCCATTCGGATTCGCCCGTCGTGCTCAAGACCCAGTTGGGCTTGAGCCCGGAAGCCGACTCCGACTCCGAGGCGTTTGATGTTGCCCTTCAGTTCCATCTGATTGCCTCGTTCAAAGTGGAGGGAGAGATCGCTAACCCCTAGCTCTTCCAGGGTTTTCTTTTGGGTGAGGTCGATGCCTTTGAGGAGGCCGGATTCCGGTAACGCCACGCGAAAATTCTCGACTTTAAGGGGCCTTTCCAGGATGCCGTCCAGATCGGGAGCGGGCAGCTTGCCGCCACCTAACACGGTCTTGAGGTCAGCCATCTGGCGGAGCATGGCGCTGGCTTCGGGAAACTCGATTTCAGCGCTTTGGATGAAGGCATCTTCAGTGTGGACATTGTGAACTGTCATCCGGTTGGTCTCAAGGTCGACCCGC